>NZ_JAIWIH010000027.1:0-138298 GCF_052851135.1 Streptomyces sp. BRA346
CACGAGGACCCCCGCAACGGGTCCGAGGCCGAGAAGGGCTGGAACGTCTGAGATGACTACCACCACCGGCACCACGACCGGCAAGAAGAAGCAGGCCGAGCCCGGTGGGCCGGTGCTGGACTGGGCGGCCGGTCACGGACCCGTGACCGGCGCCCTGTCCGCCACCACCGGCGCCTTCGCCCTCGCGGCCACCGGTGCCGCCACCGGCATGCCCCCGGGCTGGGCCCTGGCCGCCGGAACGGTGGGCGCCATCGGCCACACCGCCGCCGGACTGCGCTGGCGCAACGCCGGGCGGACCATCACCGCCCGCGCCGCCTCCTGGCTGCTGGGCTCCGGCTGGACCACCTGGGCCATCACCCACGGCCCCCTAACCTGGACCGCGCTCGGGTCGCTGGCCACGATCGGTATCGGGATCGGCACCGCCGCCCGCGCCACCGGCCTGTACGAGGAAGCCCGCGAGGACGAAGCCGCCGCCGCGGTGGAACGGCAGATCGCGGCCGAGTTGTCCGCCGAACGGCGGGGCATCGCCGCGGAGTGGGCCGAGCGGATCGAGCGGATCGCCAGTATCCGGCTGCGGGTGCTGGCGGTGGAGATGTGGGCCACCGGGTGCGGCTTCACCATCGACGCCGAACTGCCCGGCGGCACCACCTACGACCACATCGCCAAGCACTCCGCCCGCCTGGGCGCGGACGCGCACCTGCCGCACGGCTGCACCGTCGCCGCTGGGCCCGGCATCCACCAGGGCCGGGTACTGATCGACGTCGCCACGGCCAGCGTGCTGGAGCAGGAGATCAGCTACCCGTCCGACTACGGGCCGCTGTCGGTGCACACCGGCATCCCCTGGGGCGTGCGCACCACCGCCGAGCAGGTCCTGACCTACCTGCGCGAGCAGTGCGCACTCGTGGTCGGCCCCACCGGCTCAGGCAAAACCAACATGCTCCACACCATCCTGGCCGGGTTCGCCCGCACCACCGACGTGATCACCTGGGTGATCGACCTCAACGCCGGATCGGCTGGCCTGCCCTGGGTCCGCCCCGCTCTCCAGCCCGATGGCACCCCGGTGGAGAACCTGCGGCCGGGGGTCGACTGGCTGGCGGGCAGCCATGAGGAAGCGGTGCGGATGCTGGATGCCGCGATCCGGATCGGGCGGTACCGCAAGACCGTCTATCAGGACCTCATGGCGCAGGCGAACACGGACCTGTTGCCCATCAGCGCCCAGATTCCTCAGATCATGCTGGTGATCGATGAGGGCGCGGAGATCCTGGTCAGCAACGACCGGCCCATGCGCAAGCTCGCGGAAAAGATCCTGGAGGTCATCCGCCTGTTCCGCGCCATGGGCATCCGCACCGTACTCACCGCGCTGGGGGCTACCGGCTCTGTGCTGGGGAACCTGATGATCCGCCGTGAGGCCAAAGTGCGCGTCGCCCTGACCGGCGGAGAGACCGAGGGCATGGACCTGTCCAAGCAGTTCCCCGGCAGCCGCGGCCTGCGCACCGACCAAGCCCCGTACAAGGGCTCGGGGTTCATGGGAACCCCGGAATCCCCGGTGGCGTTGTTCAAGTCGTGGCGGATTCTGCCCAACCAGATCCGCGACATCGTGGCAGCCACCAGCGACCGCCACCCCACCCTCGACGCGAAGTCCGCGCAGGCCGCGGGCACGATCTACGCCGACCGGTGGGACCGCGACCGCACGGCATGGATGCGGGAGCACACCCCCGCCGAGCCCACCGCGGACGCGACCAGCGGCCCCGCGCCCCGTCCGGGGTCGGGTGCTGGGCTGAACCTGTCGGCGCTGCGCGACGAGGGCCGCGACGCAGGCACCGGGGATGGGCCGGATGCTGATCGGCTCGCGCAGCAGTTCATGCGCGAGATCGACGAACGGTTCGGCACCACCCCCGACCCCACCGCCGAGCACGACGCGAAGCAGCAGCGGCCCGAGCGCGCGCAGGGCGGGCTGAACCTGTCCGCGCTCCGCGACAGCGACGACACCGACGAGACTGCCGCCGCGGGCCCGGAATGGCTGACCGAAGCGATCAAGGCAATCCAGTCCGCGGGTGCGTCCGGCATGAAGCCCTCCGCTGTTGCCGATCTCGTCGGCCGCAGCCGACAGGCCGTGAGGGACGCGCTCAAAGCCGCCGCCGAACGCGGCGAGCTGGTCTACCGGGACAACGGACCGCACTCGGTCTACGTCCACCCCGACCACGCCTGAACGGCCACACACCGCTACTGGCTACTGGCTACCGCAAAGGTTGCCAGTAGCCAGTAGAACGGCCCCCTACAGCCCCTCACAGGGCTCTACCGGGCCTTTTGCCGGTAGCCAGTAGGCAGTAGCCACTAACCACTACAACTACAACTACACACCGTTATCAGCAGGCGCCCGCCGGAACCCTTCCGGCGGGCGCCTGCCCTGTCCCCGGACCGCTGGAAGGGAGCACCACATGCACCACCACGAACCCCCCGGGAACCTCGCCCCGCACATACCCGCCGACGCCTACCAGCGCGCGCAGGCCACCGGACAGCCGGTCGTCATCGTCGTCAACAACGAGCCGACCGGCTTCCCCTGGCGGCGCATCCTGATCCCCTTCGCGATCGCCGGGGCCGTCGTCGCCGGGGGCTGGGGCCTGGCCGCCGCCCTGTGCTGGCTGATGGACGTCGCCGCCCACACCGCAACCGCGATCGCTGGGGCCGTCGCCGGACCCATCGGAGTCGGTGGCGTCACCCTCAAGCTCTTCAGCTCCAAGAACAAGTAGACGGGGGCTGATCGATGCGGTTCTACCTCACGACCCACAAACGTCACTGGGTCCGCTTAACCGACAAGCCGCTGTTCCTGAAGTCCGAGCACTTCGTTAAGGCGGTCAAGCTGAACCCGGCCCGCGGCCCGTACGCGGTGGACTCCGGCGGCTTCTCGGAGCTCCAGCGGCATGGCTGCTGGACCCGCAGCGCGCGTCAGTACGTCGATGATCTGCGCCGCATCTGGGAGTGCGTCGGCCCGTTCGACTGGGCCGCGCCACAGGACTGGATGTGTGAACCGATCATGATTCACGGCGGCACGGTCGGCGGACAGCACTTCGTCGGCACCCACCTGAGCATCGCCGAGCACCAGCACCGCACCGTGGCCAACTACCTGGAACTGCGGGAACTGGCGCCGGACCTGCCGATCGTCCCGGTGCTCCAGGGCTGGGAGCTCCCAGACTACGAACGCTGCCTGACCCTGTACGAACGGGCCGGAGTCGACCTGACCCGGGAACCCACCGTGGGACTCGGCTCGGTCTGCCGACGCCAGGCCACACGCGAAGCAGTCGCCATCGTCACCACCCTCGCCGGATACGGCGCACGGCTGCACGGGTTCGGCTTCAAGACCATCGGCCTGGAACGCGTCGGCCACCTCATGGCCTCCGCCGACTCCGCCGCATGGAGCTACCACGCCCGCCGCCGCCCACCCATGCACGGCCACACGCACAAGAACTGCGCCAACTGCCTGCCCTACGCGCTCCGATGGCGCACCCGCGTCCTGGACCGCATACCCCAGTGGCAGCAGCCCGCACTCGACACCGCTGCCTGACTTCGCCCGGGGCGACCGCCCACTCTCGCCAAAGAAGCGCGGTCGCCCCGGCCCAACCAGCCCACAACAGACCTGTTGGAGGTATCCAGCATGACCCAACCCGCCGTCGTCCGACGAGACCATCCCGCGACCTCGCCCCTGCGGACGGCGCTGGAGCTGAGCGCGGCCGGTGTGCCGGTGCTGCCTCTGCGGCGCGGCAAGGTCCCGTTCGGGAACTGCCCGGCGTGCGCGCAGAACGTCTGCGGTGGTCGGCCGAACATGAAGGACCCGGGCCCCTGCCAGTGCCCCGGTCCCTGCCACGCGTGGGCCGCCGCCACCATCGACCCCGCCGTCATCACCTCCCCCGCCTGGGCCTCGGCGTGGCGACAGGCAGTGGCCGTTGCCTACCACCCCGGCGGCGCCGGGCTGACCGTCGTGGACCTCGACAACCCGGCGGCCGTCGCCTGGGCCCGCCAGACCCTCCCCGCCACCCGGACCGTGCCCACCACCCGCGGGGAGCACTGGATCTACCAGGGCGCCATGCGCTCGGTAAACGGCGTCCGTGAGGGTGTCGACCTCAAGTCCACCATGGCCTACGCACGGTGGCGTGGTCCCGGCACCGGCACCATGACGGCCCTGCCCGACGTCGTGCGCGCACTGGCAGCGAAGAGCCCCACCACGGTCCGAGCGGCACCGTGCGCCGTCACCGTGCCCGCACCGGCCGGGGAAGGGGCGTGCCCTCACCGCACGCCCGCTTACCTGGAGCGTGGCATCGCCATGGCCGAGCAGCGCATCACCGATGCCCGCAACGCGATCCACGCCACCGTCTACCGCACCTTCCTGGCCGTGCTCTCCACGCACGGCCGGTGCGGCTGCCTCACCGAGGAGCACATCGAGCGGCTGTTCACCGCCGCTCAGGCCAAGGGCGAATCCCCCCGGCACTGCACCGATGCGTGGACCAACGCCCGCGCCAAGTTGGGACTGTGACCATGTCCGACGACGACAAGACCCCGGCCCGCGAAGTCATCACGGACTACGCGCAGGCGCATTTCCGGTACTTCCGCACCGCGGACGGGACCGTGTACGCGCAGAAGAACGGCCACCCCGTGGCCCGCCCCATCCGCTCACAGGGCACCACGGGCAGCCACCGCCAGGAACTCATGGTCGGCCTGTTCAAGGACGGACGCGGCGTGTTCAACGGGACCGCTCTCAAGGAGGCGTTGGACTTGATCGAAGCCCTCGCGCTAGACGAAGACGTTCAGCCCGTGAACATCCGCGTCGCCCCGGGATTCGACGGGGCGACGTGGCTGGACCTGGGCCGCAGTGACGGACAGTCCGTCCGTATCCACCCCACCGGCTGGGACATCGCCATCCCCGACCCGCGTGAGGTCTGCTGGCGGCGCACCCAGCTCACCGGGGAACTGCCCCTGCCCGCCAAGGACACCGACGGCAAGGGAATCGACCTCCTGCTGAGGCTGTGCAACTTCGCCAACGCGGAGACCGAGTGCCTGGCCATCGCCTGGCTGATCGGCTGCCTTGGGCCGTCCGCGCCCGTCCCCGCGCCGTTCCTCACCGGCCCGCAGGGGGCTGGCAAGTCCACCGGGGGCCGCATGCTCGTGCGGATCATCGAGGGCATGAGTGGTGACCTTCGCCGGGCCCCGAAGGATGAGGAGAACCTGATCGCGGCGGTGGCGGCCGGTTGGGTCACAGCCCTGGACAACCTGTCCCATCTGACGCCGGACCTATCCGACGCGGTGTGCTGCGTTGTCACCGGGGCCGAGAACGTCAAGCGTGCTCTGTTCACGGACGGGGACGTCTTCCGCGTCGGCTACCGGCGACCTCTGCTGCTGACCGGTATCGACGTGGGCCTCATCCGAGGTGACCTTGCCGAACGGCTGCTGCCGCTGCGTCTGGAGCGGCCCAAGGTCCGGCGGACCGAGGCTGAGCTGTGGGCGGAGTACGCGGAGATTCTGCCCGTCGTACTCGGCTCGCTCCTGGACCTCACGGTCAAGGTCCGCGCAGTCGAGGCGGAGACCCCCACCGACCTGCGCATGGCCGACTTCGCGCACCTGTGCGCGCAGCTCGACGCGGCGACCGGCCTCCGGTCGCTGGATGCCTATCGGGCCAGCCTGGATGACCTCAATGACGACGTGATCGAAGGTGACCTCCTCGCACAGACGGTCCTCAAGCACGCCGACCACATCGAACCGGGTGCTGCGCAGCGCATGACGTCGACCGAGTGGCTGCACTGCCTCAGCCGTCTCTACAGCGGCGACGAACTGCGTCCATTGCCCAAAGGCTGGCCGACCACGGGCAAGGTCCTGTCCGACCGGCTCAAGCGCCTCCAGCCGACGCTTACCGCTCGTGGTGTTCTCATCGACTCGGGCCGCACCAGCGAGGGCCGCTATCTCGAAATGACCCGTCTGCAAGCCGCGCCGCCGCACGAGGCGAAGCGGATGTTCTGATCCGCGCCGCGCCGCGCTCGTCCGGACAAGCAAGAGGAGCACCAGCGCGCAGGCGTGCTCCTCTTGCTGTTCGGCGGCGGCGCCGCCCTGCAATGGTCGCGCCGCGCAGCGGCTCCTTCTTCACGCTTGAAGCGGCACCGCACCACAACAGACACCACCCCCTCTTTTGTCCTAAGAAGAGAGACGCTGCGTCATCTGCGTCACGCAGGCGGGAAAACGGCCCCCGACCTGCGGATAGAGGGATGACGCAGACGGCGGTGTCTGCGTCATCCTGCGTCATCTGCGTCACCGGATGACGCAGCCCATGACGCGCCAGTGACGCACCCCTGAACCTCTGCGTCACGCAAAACCGCAGGTCAGGGGCCCGAATGACGCTGATGACGCAATGACGCAGAAATCCGCACCTCGGACAGACGCGAGCCCTGCAAAGCCCCAAGACCCCGCCCACCGCACTGCGTAGGAGAGACCGCCACATGGCAGAGGCATCCGCCATAGCCACACTGCGGGCCGGACTCCCGGACCGCTACCTGACTTCCGACGACATCGCCGAACTCTTCGAAGTGCCCAAAGAGACCGTCTACCAGTGGCGCAAGAAGCGCATCGGCCCGCCCGGCTTCCGCGTCGGCAAGTACATCCGCTACGACCCCGCCGCCGTCCAGCGTTGGACCGCTGAGCGTATGGCCGACGACATCGCCGCCTGACGAACCCACAAGCGCACTCACCACCCGCAGGGGCGGGCCCATGTGGCCCCGCCCCTGCTCTGCTCTGCCCGAGAAGGGAACACATTCGGTGGCAGGTCACATCCAAGACCGCTGGTACAAGACCGAGATCGGCGCTGACGGAAAACCCCACCGCGTCAAGACCGATCGTCACGGGACGGGCATGCGCTACCGCGCCCGATACATCGGCCCGGACGGTACCGAGAAGTCCAAGTCCTTCCCCGACAAGCAGAAGCGCCTCGCCGAGAAGTGGCTCACCAACACCGAGGCCGACATGTCGCGCGGGCAGTACATCGACCCTCGCGCCGGACGCATCACGTTCCGCGAGTACGGCGAGAAGTGGCTCGCCGCGCAGACCACCGACCCGAACACGCGCGTACCGGTGGGTGTGCAGCTCAGGCTTCACGCCTTCCCGTACATCGGATCGCGCCCGCTGGACTCCTTCCAGCCTGGGCACATCCGAGAGTGGCTGGCCGAGCTGGAACGAGCAGTACCGGCATCGTCGTACCGCCGGGTGATCTTCGCGAACGTCTCGTCGGTGCTGAACGCTGCCGTAGATGACACGCTGCTGCTCAAGAATCCGTGCAAAGCGCGATCGGTGCGGGCGCCCGAGCGCGGGGCCCCTCGTGTACGTCCATGGCCCACCGAGCGTGTCTTCGCAGTGCGGGCCGCGCTCCCCAAGCGCTATCAGGCGATGGTCGACATCGGGGGCGGCTGTGGTCTCCGGCAGGGCGAGATCTTCGGCCTTCCTGATGATGAGGTGAACTACGAGGCCGGATGGCTCCACGTCGCCTATCAGGTGAAGGTGGTCAACGGGCACCTGGTCTTCGCGCCGCCGAAGCGCAGCAAGGAACGAGACGTGCCGCTGCCGGACCGCGTCGGTCGTGTACTCAAGGAGCATCGGAAGTACTTCCCGCCCGCCGAGGTGACGCTTCCCTGGCTGCGGCCGGACGGCCCGCCCATCACCAAGCGCCTGCTGTTCTCCCTCGTAGGGGGCGGCGCGGTCCGGCGGACCGACTTCAACACCCGGCTGTGGAAACCCGCGCTCGTCGCGGCCGGGGTGATCCCGGAGCCCGAGAAGGGTGAGCGCCATGAAGCGGCCCGGGAGCACGGCATGCACGCCCTGCGGCACTTCTACGCGTCGGTCCTGCTGGACGCCGGGGAGAGCGTCAAGGCTCTGAGCGGCTACCTCGGGCATACTGACCCCGGCTTCACGCTCCGGACGTACACGCACCTGTTGCCCAGCAGCGAAGGGCGCACCCGGAAGGCCGTGGACCGGCTGTACGAGGGGGCCGAATCCTCGCCGGACGGCCCACAGACGGCCCAGGAGGATTGAGACGACTCCGGGCCAGCGTCGTCACGACGCTGGCCCGGATCATCGCATCAGCGGGAAACGCCCGCTGACCTGTGCCTACAGCACCGGCAGGCTCTTGCGCAGCTCGAAGGGGGTCACCTCGGAGCGGTACTCCTCCCACTCCTGCTTCTTGTTGCGGAGGAAGAAGTCGAAGACGTGCTCGCCGAGCGTCTCGGCGAGCAGTTCGCTGCGCTCCATGAGGGTGATGGCCTCGCCCAGGTTCTGCGGCAGCGGCTCGATGCCGAGCGAGCGGCGCTCGGCGTCGGACAGCGCCCAGACGTCGTCGTCGGCGCCGGCCGGGAGTTCGTAGCCGCCCTCGATGCCCTTGAGTCCGGCGGCCAGCAGGACGGCGTAGGCGAGGTAGGGGTTGGCGCCGGAGTCCAGGGAGCGGACCTCGACGCGGGTGGAGCCGGTCTTGCCGGGCTTGTAGAGGGGGACCCGGACGAGGGCGGAGCGGTTGTTGTGACCCCAGCAGATGTACGAGGGGGCCTCGCCGCCCGCGCCCGCGGTGCGCTGGGAGCCGCCCCAGATGCGCTTGTACGAGTTGACCCACTGGTTGGTCACGGCGGAGATCTCCCCGGCGTGACGGAGCAGCCCGGCGATGAAGGAGCGGCCGACCTTGGAGAGCTGGAACTCGGCGCCCGACTCGTAGAACGCGTTCCGGTCGCCCTCGAAGAGGGAGAGGTGGGTGTGCATGCCCGAGCCGGGGTGTTCGGAGAACGGCTTCGGCATGAAGGTGGCCTGAACGCCCTGCTCCAGCGCGACCTGCTTCATGACCAGGCGGAAGGTCATGATGTTGTCGGCGGTGGAGAGCGCGTCGGCGTAGCGCAGGTCGATCTCCTGCTGACCTGGGGCGCCCTCGTGGTGCGAGAACTCGACCGAGATGCCCATCGATTCGAGCATGGTGATGGCCTGGCGGCGGAAGTCCATGCCGATGTTCTGCGGGGTGTGGTCGAAGTAGCCGGAGGAGTCGGCGGGCACCGGGCGGGTGCCGTCCATCGGCTTCTGCTTGAGCAGGAAGAACTCGATCTCGGGGTGGGTGTAGAAGGTGAAGCCGAGGTCGGAGGTCTTGGCGAGGATGCGCTTGAGCACGTAGCGCGGGTCGGCGAAGGAGGGGGAGCCGTCCGGCATCAGGATGTCGCAGAACATCCGGGCGGTCCCGGGGGCCTCGGCGCGCCAGGGCAGGATCTGGAAGGTGCCGGGATCCGGCTTGGCGATCATGTCGGACTCGTAGACCCGGGCGAAGCCCTCGATCGCGGAGCCATCGAAGCCGATGCCCTCGTCGAAGGCGCCCTCCAGCTCCGCGGGTGCGACGGCCACGGACTTGAGGAAGCCGAGGACGTCGGTGAACCACAGCCGCACGAACCGGATGTCGCGCTCTTCCAGGGTACGGAGCACGAACTCCTGCTGCTTATCCATGGTCCCCTATCCTTGCAGGTCAAACGGCTCTTTCAGCGGGCGCGGGGCACCTCGTCGGCCCCAGTATCACGCGACGGGGTTTCGGCGAGGTTTCGGACCCGCCCGAACCCGCTCCTCGCGCTCCGACACGATGTGTGCATCGTACGCATCTGCGGCCCGCTCCCGGACCCGTGCGTTCGGCGACTCCAGCCCGCCTCCGGTTCCACAATGCACCCTTTCATACCTCTTAGGGGTAATCTGTCGTATTGTCGTGATCATCAGAGAAATGAGACCGGAGCCCGGGGAGACGTCGGTGCGCGAACGCCACCGGCTGCTGGTGCAGCGCATAGAGCGGCGCGTCCGCCGCGTCCCGCCCCGATAAGGGGAGCGAGGGAGGCGGTGGACGCGCCGACCGCTCATGCGCACATCTCCCACCAGCATTGGGGTGCTCACTCATGCACGAACCCTCTCGCCGCGCCGTGCTCGGCGCGGGAATCGCCGTCGCGGGCGGTGGCCTGCTCGGCGCCTGTAGTCCCTCGGGCGGCGACTACGGAATGGACAACTCGGGACTGGGCGGGCACGCGGGACCGGCCGCGGCGACCCCGGCGGAGTACATCTCCCCGCACGGCCCGGAGGTCCGGGACCGGGAACACCGGCGGGGGCCAGGACCGGTCCGGCGGGTCCAGCTCACCGCCACTGCCACCACGCTGGACCTCGGCGCCCGCAAGGTGAAGTCCTGGGCGTACGAGGACCAGGTGCCCGGCCAGGCGGTCCGGGTCACGGCGGGCGAGACCCTCGCCCTCACCCTGGTCAACCAGCTGCCGCAGCCCACCACGCTGCACTGGCACGGCATCCGGCTGCGCAACGACATGGACGGCGTCCCGGGCATCTCCCAGCCGCCCATCAAGACCGGCACGGCCTTCGACTACCGCTTCACGGCGGTCAACCCGGGCACGTACTGGATCCACCCCCACGCCGGCGTCCAGCTCGACCGGGGGCTGTACGCGCCGCTGATCGTCGAGGACCCGAAGGAGCCGCTGACGTACGACAAGGAGTGGATCGTCGTCCTCGACGACTGGCTCGACGGGGTGGGCGGCCGCACCCCGGACAAGGTGCTGCGGCAGCTGAACGGCGGCCGGACCATGGCCCACGGCATGGAGACGGGCGCGAGCGGCGTGCCGCTGACGTCCCGGCACGGCGGCACGCCGTCCCCCTCCCCCACCCCCCGGGCACCGTCCCGCCCGGCGACCGCCGCCACGAGCGAGCTGCTGGGCGGCGAGGCGGGCCACGTCAGGTACCCGTACTACCTCATCAACGGGCGCACCCCCGACTCCCCGCAGGTCTTCCGGGCCAAGCGCGGCGACCGCATCCGGATCCGGATCATCAACGCGGGCGGCGACACCGCATTCCGGGTGGCGCTCGGCGACCACAAGATGACCGTCACCCACACCGACGGCTACCCCGTGCGGCCCACCACCACCGACGCGCTGCTGCTGGGCATGGGCGAGCGGTACGACGTGCTGGTGACCGCGAAGAGCGGGGTGTTCCCGCTCGCCGCCCTCGCCGAGGGCAAGAAGCGGTCCACGCTGGCCGTGCTCCACACGAGCGGCAAGAAGTCCAGGAAGTTCACGCGCCCCAAGGAGCTGGACGGCAAGCTGATCTGGGCGGCACAGCTGAAGGCCGCGGAATCGGTACGGCTGGAGCCGCGCCCGCCGGACCGCGAGCTCAGGCTGCGGCTCACGGGCTCGATGCGGAAGTTCGACTGGGCGATCAACGGCAGACCGTACGACCCGACGCAGCGCTATCCGGTGCGGGCGGGCGAGCGGGTGCGGCTGACCTTCATCAACGGCACCCCGATGTGGCACCCGGTGCATGTGCACGGCCACACCTACCAGCTGCCGGACGGCGGACCGCGCAAGGACACCACGATCCTGCTGCCGCACCGGAAGGTGAGCCTCGACTTCGACGCGGACAACCCGGGGCTGTGGATGATCCACTGCCACAACGTCTACCACTCGGAATCGGGGATGATGACCATCCTTGGCTACCAGAAGTAACGACGGCCCGGGCCAGGTCCGGCCCGGGCGAGGGCTCGGCTCCGGCCCGGGCGAGGAGACCTCGGACACGCACCGGCCATCGCGTCAGACAGACGATTACACTGGGCGCCGTGCCTCAACTTCGCCTCGCTCTGAACCAGATCGACTCGACCGTCGGCGACCTCGCCGGAAACGCCGAGTCGATAGTCCACTGGACCCGGCACTCCGCCGAGCAGGGCGCCCATCTGGTGGCGTTCCCCGAGATGGTGCTGACCGGGTACCCCGTCGAGGACCTGGCGCTGCGCTCCTCCTTCGTCGAGGCGTCGCGCACCGCGCTGCGCGCGCTGGCCGAGCGGCTGGACGCCGAGGGTCTCGGCGAGCTGCCGGTGGTCGTCGGCTATCTCGACCGCAGCGAGCGGGCCCGGCGGTACGGCCAGCCGGCCGGCTCCCCGCAGAACGCCGCCGCCGTGCTGCACCGCGGCTCGATCGCGCTCACCTTCGCCAAGCACCATCTGCCGAACTACGGCGTCTTCGACGAGTTCCGCTACTTCGTGCCCGGCGACACCATGCCCGTCGTCCGCGTCCACGGCATCGACGTCGCGCTCGCCATCTGCGAGGACCTGTGGCAGGACGGCGGCCGGGTGCCCGCCGCCCACTCCGCCGGGGCCGGGCTGCTGCTGTCGATCAACGCCTCGCCGTACGAGCGGGAGAAGGACGACACCCGGCTGGACCTGGTCCGCAAGCGCGCCCAGGAGGCCGGCTGCACCACCGCGTACCTGGCGATGATCGGCGGCCAGGACGAGCTGGTCTTCGACGGCGACTCGATCATCGTCGACCGCGACGGCGAGGTGATCGCGCGCGCTCCGCAGTTCGCGGAGGGCTGCGTCGTGGTCGACCTCGACCTGCCCGCCGCCGACCCGGACGCGGTCCCGGAGGGGGTCGTGGACGACGGGCTGCGCATCGACCACCGCACCCTCTCCGCCGCCCCGCTCCCGGCCTACGACCCGGAGCCGGGGCTCGCGGGCGGCGAGGCGGAGCGGCTCGGCGACGACGAGGAGATCTACACCGCGCTGGTGGTGGGGCTGCGGGCGTATGTCGCGAAGAACGGATTCCGCAGTGTGCTGATCGGGCTCTCCGGCGGCATCGACTCCGCCCTCGTCGCGGCGATCGCGTGCGACGCGGTGGGCGCGCAGAACGTCTACGGCGTGGCCATGCCGTCCCGCTACTCCTCCGAGCACTCGGTCGGCGACGCGACGGAGCTGGCGCGGCGCACCGGGCTCAACTTCCGCACCGTCCCGATCGCCCCGATGTTCGACGCCTACATGGGGTCGCTGCACCTCACCGGGCTCGCCGAGGAGAACCTCCAGTCGCGGCTGCGCGGCACGATGCTGATGGCGATCTCCAACCAGGAGGGCCACATCGTCCTCGCCCCGGGCAACAAGTCCGAGCTGGCGTGCGGGTACTCGACGCTCTACGGGGACTCCGTGGGCGCGTACGGCCCCATCAAGGACGTCTACAAGACGTCCGTCTTCCGGCTGGCCAAGTGGCGCAACCGCGCCGCCGAGGAGCGGGGCCAGACCCCGCCCATCCCCGAGAACTCCATCACCAAGCCCCCGAGCGCCGAGCTGCGGCCGGGCCAGGTCGACACCGACTCCCTCCCGGACTACGACGTGCTCGACCGCATCCTGGAGCTGTACGTGGACCGCGACCAGGGCCGCCAGGAGATCGTCGCGGCGGGCTACGACGACGAGTTGGTGACGCGGATCCTGCGGCTGGTCGACACGGCGGAGTACAAGCGCCGCCAGTACCCGCCGGGGACGAAGATCTCCGCCAAGGGCTTCGGCAAGGACCGCCGCCTGCCGATCACGAACCGCTGGCGCGAACACGGGTGAGCTTCCCGGGGGCTCCGCCCCCGGACCCCCGCCGGGGCTCTGCCCCGGCCCCCGGGCCCCGCGCCCGGTGCCCCGGGGTGCGGCTGCGTGGCGGGTGCGCGGTCGCTGGGGTGTGGGTGCCGGGTGCGGCGCCTCCGGGGCGGGGCCCTGGATCGTCTCTTTACGGCGCCGCTGACGTAGAGCGTGTCGTGGACGTCGGGCGATCGGCGCCACAAATACACGTGGCGTCCAGGACCCCACCCCTGCGACCCCGCCCCCTCCCGTAGAGCGGCGACCACCGGCCGGTGGCCCCGACTCCGGAGCGCCCCCGATCTGTGCCGGGGGCGGCGGGCGCCGAAAAAAATCCGGCGGCCATGTCGAGAACCCGTGAGCGGCTCCGTCCTCGGGGTGAAGGCGACCACAATGGGTCGCACCGGCACCGAGGAGAACCATCATGGCCAAGTACTTGCTGCTCAAGCACTACCGCGGCGCCCCGGCAGCGGTCAACGACGTGCCCATGGACCAGTGGGCGCCGGAGGAGGTCACGGCGCACATCGCGTACATGAACGACTTCGCGGCCCGGCTGGAGAAGACGGGCGAGTTCGTCGACGGGCAGGCGCTCGCCCCCGAGGGGACGTGGGTGCGGTACGACGGTGAGGGGCGCCCGCCGGTCACCGACGGCCCGTTCGCGGAGACCAAGGACCTGATCGCCGGGTGGATGGTGATCGACGTCGACAGCTACGAGCGCGCCGTCGAACTGGCCGGGGAGCTGTCGGCCGCCCCCGGGGCGGGCGGGAAGCCGATCCACGAGTGGCTGGAGGTGCGCCCGTTCCTGACCGCGACGCCCACCATCACGGAGTGCCTCGGCCATGGATGAGGCCCTCCTCAGGAGCCTCACGCCCAGCGTGCTCACCGTCCTCGTCCGCCGCGGAGCCTCCTTCGCGGCGGCCGAGGACGCCGTTCAGGAGGCTCTTGTCGAGGCGGTCCGCGGCTGGCCCACCGACATGCCGCGGGATCCCAAGGGCTGGCTGGTCACCGTGGCCTGGCGCAAGTTCCTCGACGCGACCCGGGCGGACGCCGCCCGGCGCCGCCGGGAGGACCGCGTCGACGAGGAACCGGCGCCCGGCCCCGCGCCCGCGGTGGACGACACGCTCCAGCTCTACTTCCTGTGCGCCCACCCGTCGCTGACGCCGTCCTCCGCGGTCGCGCTCACGCTGCGCGCGGTTGGCGGGCTGACCACCCGCCAGATCGCCGCGGCCTATCTGGTGCCCGAGGCGACCATGGCGCAGCGGATCAGCCGTGCCAAGCGCACCGTGTCCGGTGTGCGGTTCGATCAGCCCGGCGACGTCGGCACCGTGCTGCGCGTCCTCTATCTGGTCTTCAACGAGGGCTACTCCGGCGATGTCGACCTCGCCGCCGAGGCCATCCGGCTCACCCGGCAGCTCGCGGCCCGGGTCGACCACCCCGAGGTGGCGGGGCTGCTCGCGCTGATGCTGCTCCACCACGCCCGGCGCGCCACCCGGACCGCGCCCGACGGCAGCCTGGTGCCGCTCGCCGAGCAGGACCGCGGCCGGTGGGACACCCGCTCGATCGCCGAGGGCGTGGAGATCCTTCAGGCGGCGCTCGCCCGCGACCGGCTGGGCGAGTTCCAGGCCCAGGCCGCCATCGCGGCGCTCCACGCCGACGCACCCACCGCAGAGGAGACGGACTGGGTGCAGATCGTGGAGTGGTACGACGAGCTGGTGCGGCTGACGGACAGCCCGGTCGTCCGGCTCAACCGCGCGGTGGCCGTCGGCGAGGCCGACGGACCGCGCGCCGGGCTGGCGGCGCTCGCCGAGGTGGACGACGCCTCGTTGCCCCGTCGCGCCGCGGTGGCGGCGTACCTCCACGAGCGCGACGGCGACCTGGCGACGGCGGCGCGGCTGTACGCCGAGGCGGCCCACACCGCGCCCAACCTCGCCGAGCGCGACCACCTGACGCGCCAGGCCGCCCGCCTCAACACCCGAGGCCGCTGACGGGGCTACGCGGTGGCGGCCAGGAAGTCGCGTATCAGGGTCAGCCACTCCGCCGGGGCCTCCACGAAGGGGAGGTGGCCGGTGGGGAGTTCGGCCAGCTGCGCGTCGGGGATGCCCGCGGCGACCTCGTGGTGGTGGTGCGGGGTGACCATCGCGTCGTGGGTCGTGGAGATCACCAGGGTGGGGACCGCGAGGCGGGACAGGTCCGCGCGGACGTCGGCCCGGGTACACAGGAGCACCTGGTCGATCGCGCCCGGCGGGATGGAGTCGCGGGTCGCGGCGATCGTGGCGGTCAGTTCGTCGGCGGGCATCCGGTCCAGGTAGGGCGCTCCGGCGGCGATCAGCGTCGTCCAGCGGGCCACCGCCTCGTGGCCGTCGTCGGCGCGCAGCAGCCGCAGCCAGTCGTCCAGCAGGAGCCGCATCCGCGCGCTCGGGTGGGCGAAGGCGGCGGTGAGGACGAGGGCGGTGACCCGGGAGGGATGGCGGGTGGCGGCGCGGACGGCGAGCGGGGTGCCCAGGGAATAGCCCGCGACGGCGAAGGTGTCCAGGCCCTCCTCGACGGCGGTGGCGACGAGCGCGTCGGCGAGCCCGTCCAGGTCCAGGGGCCCGGTCGCGCGCGGGGTGCGGCCCGAGCCGGGGTAGTCGGGGCCGACGACGCGGTGGTGGGCGGCCAGGCCGTCCAGCAGGGGGCCGTAGTTGGCGTCGATGGAGCCGGTGGCGCCGTGGGCGAGGAGGAGTCCGGGGCCGGTGCCGCGGACGGTGCGTCCCAGGGGGGATGTGGTGGTCATGACGGGGACGCTAGAGCTTGACATCCATGTGAGAGTCAAGCGGGACCGGCGGCGGCAAGGGGGCGGGCGGGTCGGCCGGGTGGGCGCGGAGGGACTGGAGCAGCAGGGCCACCAGGCGGTGGGAGGCGGCCCGCGCGGCGGCGGGGGATGCGGCGCCGATGCCTCCGTTGGCCATGATCAGCAGCTTGATGTCGTCCGGTACGAAGTCCCGGCGCAGCTGGCCGCTTGCCTTGGCGCGCCGCGTCAGCTCGGCGAAGCGGCGTACGTGGTGGTCGCGGGTCCGCTCGAAGTCGGTGGCCAGCGAGGGCGGAAGGGTGGCGAGGAAGGCGGCGGTGAAGCCGCGGTCCACGGCCTGCATCGCGCACACCTTCTCGATGAGCGTGCAGAAACCGTTCCAGGGGTCGGGGTCGGCGAGAGCGGCATCGAGGGTTTCCACGCACTGGGCGAGCTGATCGGCGAAGGTTTCGGCGACCAGGTCTCCCTTCGCGGGGAAGTGGCGGTAGAGCGTCGCGGGTCCGACCCCGGCGCGGCGGGCGATCTCGCGCATCGGCACATCGAGCCCGTGGGCGGCGAAGGTCTCGGCGGCGACCTCGATGATGCGGTGGCGGTTGCGGCGGGCGTCGGTGCGCTTCCGAGACGGTTCGTCGATCACCTCTCTCACTTTACGCGCAAACGGACGCGGTGTTCCGATTCGTTGTTAGCGTCGGCCGCATGTTCGCACTTCAGTATTCAGAACTGGGACCGCCGGACGTCCTCACCGTCGGCGAGGCCGAGGAGCCGCACGCCGGGCCCGGCGAGATCCGTATCGCCGTACGGGCCGTCGGGGTCACCCCGGCGGACCACAAGCTGCGCTCCGGGGCGTTCCCCGAGGAGTTGCGGCTCAAGCTCGCCCTGCCGCACATCCCCGGGATCGACGCCGCGGGGGTCGTGGACGAGATCGGGGAGGGGGTCACGGGGGTCGCGGTCGGGGACGCCGTCTTCGGGGTGGTCGGCTTCACCAGGTTCGGGGGCGCGGCGGCCGAGTTCGCCGTGCTGGCCGCCTGGGCCGCCAAGCCGGACGCGCTGAGCTGGGAGGAGGCGGGCGGTGCGGCGGGCAATGCGGAGACCGCGACCCGCGCCCTGAATCTGCTGGGCGTCACGAAGGGCACGACGCTGCTGATCGAGGGCGCCGCCGGGGGCGTCGGCACGGCGACGGTCCAGCTCGCGGCCGCCCGCGGGGCCACCGTGATCGGTACGGCCCGGGAGGCGAACCACACGTTCCTCGCCGGGCTCGGGGCGACACCCACCACCTACGGCCCCGGCCTCGCGGAACGGGTCGCGGCGCTGGCGCCCGGCGGGGTCGACGCGGTGCTGGACGCGGCGGGCTCGGGTTCGCTGCCGGACCTCGTCGCCCTCGCGGGGGACCCGAAGCGCGTGGTGTCGGTGGCCGATATGGGCGCTCATGAGCACGGCGTCCATCTGACCTGGGGCGGAAGCGGGGACGCGCCCGGCCACGAGGGGCTCGCGGTGGCGGCGGCACTGGCCGCCGAGGGCCGGTTCCGGGTGCCGCTGCACGAGGTGTTCCCGCTGGCGGAGGCGGCGAAGGCGCATGAGGTGAGCGCCGCGGGCCATGTCCGGGGGAAGATCGTGCTGACGGTGCCGTAGGGCCGTAAAACGCGGACGCGCCCCGCCACAGCGGCGGGGCGCGTCCGCGTACGTACGGAGCGGTCAGCGCACCTCGGACAGCGTGGGCACCGAGTCGCTGCCCGCGACGATCCGGGACTTCTCCGAGGGCCCGCGGTCCAGCAGTCCCGCGGTCGCCGCTATCGCCAGGCCGACCACCGCGAGCACCGCGCCGACCAGGGTCGGGGAGGTCCAGCCCCAGCCGGCGGAGATGGCGACGCCGCCGACCCAGGCCCCGCCCGCGTTGGCGAGGTTGAAGGCGGAGTGGTTGGAGGCGGAGGCGAGGGTCGGGGCGTGCTTCGCCTTGTTCATGACGAGCATCTGGAGCGGGGTGGTGGTCATGAAGCCCACCGCGCCGAGCAGGACGACCGAGACCAGCGCGGCCCACTTGATGTGCACGGTGAAGTTGAACACCACCAGCATCACGGCCAGGGCCGTCAGCGACCCGTACAGCGTGGGCCGCAGCGCGCGGTCGGTGAGGGGCCCCGCGACCAGCGCGCCCAGGGTCATGCCGATGCCGAAGAGGGCGAGCACGATCGTGACGGAGGACTCGGCGAAGCCGGTGACCTCGGTCACCATCGAGGCCAGGTAGCTGTAGACGGCGAAGACGCCGGCGAAGCCGAAGACCGCGGTGAGCAGCCCGAGCAGCACCTGCCGGTTGCCGAGGGCGCGCAGCTCGTGGGCGAGGCCGCCGTGCTGGTCCTGCGGCACCTGCGGGACGAGCCGGGCGAGCGAGGCCATGGCCAGGACGCCGATGCCGGTGACGACCAGGAAGGTGGCGCGCCAGCCCAGACCCTGGCCGAGCGCCGTGCCCACCGGGACGCCGACGATGTTGGCGATCGTCAGGCCCAGGAACATGGTGGCGACCGCGCGGGCCTGCCTCTCCTCGCTCACCAGCCGGGAGGCGACCACCGCGCCGACGCCGAAGAACGCGCCGTGCGGCAGCCCGGCGAGCACCCGCCCGGCGAGCAGCAGCCCGAACGAGGGGGCCAGCGCGGAGGCGAGGTTGCCGACCGTGAAGAGCCCCATCAGCAGGACGAGCATGCGTTTGCGCGGGATGCGCGCACCGAGGGCGGTGAGCAGCGGGGCGCCGATGACGACGCCGATGGCGTAGGCGGAGACGAGGTAGCCAGCGGTCGGCACCGAGGTGCCCAGATCGTCGGCGACGTTGGGCAGCAGGCCCATCATCACGAATTCTGTGGTGCCGATACCGAAGGCAGAGATCGCGAGCGCGAGCAGTGCCAGGGGCATGAGAGACCTTTCACAAGCGGTGAGGAAAGAGAGGGTGCGAGCGTGCATATGTTCTCTACCGGAACAAAGTCTCTCACGCGCTTTATTTCCTGAGCACCAACCTCAAGGTGAACAGCTTGTTAGATCTTCGATCGGCAGGCTCAGAGAGTGACCGACGCCGCTACCGGAAGGTGGTCACTGCCGGTCTGCTGAAGGGTCCAGGCCGAGACCGGGTCCACCCCGCGCACCATGATCTGGTCGATGCGGGCCATCGGGAACGAGACGGGCCAGCTGAAGCCGAAGCCGTCGCCCGCGGCGCCCTGCGCGGAGCGCATCTGCGAGGTGACGGGGGCCAGCGAACGGTCGTTCATCGTGCCGTTCAGGTCGCCGAGCAGGACCACCTTGTCCAGCGGCTCGTCACGGATGGCCTCGCCCAGCGCGTCGGCGCTCGCGTCGCGCTGCCCGGCCGTGAAGCCCGCGTTGAACTTCACGCGCACGGAGGGGAGATGGGCGACGTAGACGGCGACCTCGCCGCCCGGCGCGGTGACGGTGGTGCGCAGCGCCCGGGTCCAGCCCATCTTGATGTCGACCGGCTTGGTCCCGGACAGCGGGTACTTGCTCCACAGCCCGACCGTGCCCTGCACCGCGTGGTAGCGGTAGGTGCCCTCGAGCGCCTTCGCGTACGTCGGCACGGCCTTGGCGGTCAGCTCCTCCAGCGCGACCACCTGCGCGCCCGAGGCGGCCACGTCCTTCGCGGTGGTCACCGGGTCGGAGTTGTCGGCGTTGACGTTGTGGGTGACGACGGTCAGGTCGCCGTCGCCGCCGGACTTGTCGGAGAACATCAGCCCGCCGAACAGGTTCAGCCAGACGGTGACCGGCAGCACCAGCGCCAGCAGGGCGATCGCCGACCGGCGCACCAGGCCGAGCACCAGCAGCAGCGGGAGGAACACCCCGAGCCACGGCAGGAAGGTCTCCAGCAGGCTGCCGAGGTTGCCGACGCGGTTGGGGATGTCGGCGTGGAAGACCATGATCAGCGCGAGCAGGACCGCGAACGCCGCGAGCACCAGACCGCGCCGCCAGATTCCGCGGCTGTGCCGGAGCCGGTCGCGCAGGCGACCGAACCGGGAGTCGGTCCACTGGGGTGCGTCCCCGGACTGTCCCGTCTCCTGCGTGTACGCCTGCACCATGCGTTGTCCGTCCCTCACTTGCCGCTGCCCGCCTATCGCTGACGACCCTAGGCGATGACCAGGGCATTCCCGACGCCCCCACCGGGCGTTCCCTGCCCGGTGGACGCCGGGGCGGTGGGCAGGGGTTCCGGTTCCCGCGACAACGGGGGCGGTTGTGACGCAACAGGCACAAAGGCATCGGGACGCGCCGTCCGTCATACGCTCGCACACGCCGTCTCAGCCGCGTGCCGAGACCCCCTCCAGAACGGTGTCCACGATCCGTTCGGCCAGCCCCTCCGGCAACTCCCGCCACTCGTGCAGGATCGCGCGCGACAGCATCGGCCCGGTGAACAGGTCGGCCAGCAGCTCGGGATCGGTGTCCGCCCGGATCTCACCGTTGGCGACGCCCCGCCGCAGCACCGACCGCAGCAGTTCCCGGCGGACCTCGATGACGTTCTCGTCGTACGCCCGCCACAGCTCCCGGTGGGCGTGCATCTGGGCCAGGATGCTGCGCATCAGGGCGGAGTTCCGCTTGGCCAGCCCGCGCCGCCGCATGAACTCCAGGATGGTGACGAGGTCGTCGCGGACCGAGACTCCGGCCGGGCGGGGGCCCGGCTCCTCCAGCGACCGCAGGACGTCCAGCATCAGCGCGTCCTTGCCCGGCCAGCGGCGGTAGACGGTCGCCTTGGCCACCCCCGCCGCGCGCGCGATCCCCTCGATGGACAGCGCGCCGACGGATGCGCCCTCCTCCAGCAGCCGCAGCGCGGCCTCGATGATCGCGGCGTCGGTGGCGGCGTTGCGCGGCCGCCCGCGCACCGAGGGCCCGGCCGGGCCGGACGCGGATGCGGATGCGGCCCGGGCTTCGGCGCGGGCGTCGGCCCCGGCTTCGGCGTGCGGCGCGGTCATCGGTCGGCCCCCGCCCCGGCCTTCTCCCGCTGCTGCCCGCTGCCGGGGCCGCCGCCGTCCGCGTCCTTGCCGGGCAGGAACGCCGCCACGACCAGCGCGCCGAACAGGGCGACACCGGACGAGCCGAGCGCGGTGAGGTGCATCGCGTGGATGAAGGAGTCGTGCGCGGGGCCCAGCAGCGCCTGCCCCGAGGGCCCCATGCGCTCGGCGAGGGCGACGGTGGCCTCGATGGACTCGCCCGCCGAGTGCCGCGCGGAGGCGGGCAGCCCGGGGACGGCGGCGAGGGTGTCCTGGATGCCCTCGCGGTACGTGGCGGAGAGCACCGAGCCGAGGACGGCGACCCCGAGCGCGCCGCCGACCTGCCGGAAGGTGTTGTTCAGGGCCGAACCGGAACCGGCCTTCTCACGGGGCAGCGCCTGCATGATCGCGGTGGTGACCGGGGGCATGATGTGCGCCATCCCGGCGCCCTGGAAGAAGAAGAGCACCTCCAGCACCCACAGCGGCGAGTCGGTCTCCAGCAGCAGGAACCCGGCCATGGTGGCGGCCACCAGCAGCATCCCGCCCGTGCACACCGCGCGGGCGCCGAACCGCTCCACGACCAGCCGGGCGCGCGGCGCGAACAGCAGCTGCGCGACGGCCAGCGGCAGGAGCAGCAGCCCGGAGTCCAGGGCGCTGAAGCCGCGCACGCTCTGGATGTAGAAGACCATGAAGAAGGTCACGCCCATGAGCGCGAAGAAGACCAGCGCGACGGCGGCGATGGCGGCCGAGAAGGCGGGGTTCCGGAAGTAATTGATATCGATGGCCGGATGGTCGCTGCGCTTCTCGTGCCAGACGAACAGGCCCAGGACGAGGAGCCCGGCGCCGATCGTGGCCAGCACCTGGGCGTCGGTGAAGTCGGCGAGCTGGCCGCCCTTGATGATGCCGTACACCAGCAGCACCAGACCGACCACGGACAGCAGCACGCCCAGCGGGTCCAGCCGTCCGGGCGCCGGGTCCCGGGAGTCGGGGACGAGCAGCACCATCGCGACGATCCCGGCGGCCACGACGGGGACGTTGACGAAGAAGACCGAGCCCCACCAGAAGTGCTCCAGCAGCAGACCGCCGGTGATCGGCCCGATGGCGATGGCGAGGCCGACCGCGGCGACCCAGATGCCGATGGCCTTCGCCTGCTCCTCGCGCTCGAAGACGTTGACCAGGATGGCCAGGGTGGCGGGCATCACGAAGGCCGCGCCCAGGCCCATCAGCGCCCGGAAGCCGATCAGTTCCCCGGGCGAACCGGAGAAGGCCGCGAGTACCGAGCCGATGCCGAACACGGCCATGCCGCCGAGCAGCATCTTCTTGCGGCCGAGCCGGTCGCCGAGGAGCCCGGCGGTGAACAGCAGCCCCGCGAAGACCAGCGTGTAGGCGTTGATGGCCCACTCCAGCTGGCTCTGGGTGGCGCCGAGACCGGTGGGCTTCGGGGTGGCGATGGTCTTCATCGCCACGTTGAGTATCGAGTTGTCCAGGACGACGACCAGGACGCTGATCATGAGGACGACCAGGATCGCCCACCGTCTGCGGTGGATGGCCTCGGCGGAGGGTACTGCTGCCATGCGGCCCAGGCTAAGACCGTTTCGATACGGTCCCGTCTCGTATCGGGAACTCTTTGCGAGCTTTTGTCCATCGAATACTCATCCGGGACCTCTCCGGGACCGGCGTGGCCCCACTTTCGCCCCGTGGGGAGGCGTGCCAGCATGGGGGGTGGTCCGGGGACGCCGTCAGGGCGCCTCGAGATGACGAACAGGAGCCGTCGTAATGACGCACGTCAGCCCTGCGCACAAGCCACACCATCCGGAAGGGCAGCCGTCGAAGGCGCTGTACGGGGGGACGACATCCCGCCGTATCACCGTCCGTGACATCGCGGCCGCCAAGGAGCGCGGCGAGAAGTGGCCCATGCTCACCGCGTACGACGCGATGACCGCCTCCGTCTTCGACGAGGCGGGCATCCCCGTCATCCTGGTCGGCGATTCGATGGGCAACTGTCATCTGGGCTACGAGTCCACCGTGCCCGTCACGATGGACGAGGTCGCCCTGCTGTCCGCCGCGGTCGTACGCGGCACCAAGCGCGCCCTCGTCGTCGGCGACCTGCCCTTCGGGTCGTACCAGGAGGGCGCGGTCCAGGCCCTGCGCAACGCCACCCGGCTGATCAAGGAGGCCGGGGTGGGCGCGGTCAAGCTGGAGGGCGGCGAGCGCTCCGCCCACCAGATCGATCTGCTGGTCCGATCCGGCATCCCGGTCATGGCACACGTCGGCCTCACCCCGCAGTCCGTCAACGCGTACGGCGGCTACCGGGTGCAGGGGCGCGGCGAGGAGGCCGCCCAGCAACTGCTGCGCGACGCCAAGGCCGTGCAGGACGCGGGCGCCTTCGCCGTCGTCCTGGAGCTGGTCCCGGCCGAGCTGGCCGCCGAGGTCACCGGCTCGCTGCACATCCCGACCATCGGCATCGGCGCGGGCGTGGAGTGCGACGCCCAGGTGCTGGTGTGGACGGACATGGCGGGCCTGACCGGCGGCCGGGTGCCGCGCTTCGTCAAGCAGTACGCGCAGCTGCGGGAGGTGCTGGGCGACGCGGCCCGCGCCTTCGCCGAGGACGTCGTCGGCGGGGCGTACCCGGCCGAGGAGCACTCGTTCCACTGACGTACGGACAACGCACAGAGCCATCGCGGTACATCGACAGCCCGCCGACCGTCCCCCGTCGGCGGGCTGTCTGCCGCTTGTCGGTGATCTGTCGGCGGCGGGTGCCACGCTGAGGACATGACGCGACAGGAACACAAGATCAGGGACGGCAACGCCGTCGAAGTTCGGGGGCTGGTCAAGCACTTCGGCGACACCAAGGCGGTCGACGGGGTGGATCTGGACGTGCCGGAAGGCACCGTCCTCGGTGTGCTCGGCCCCAACGGAGCCGGGAAGACCACCCTCGTCCGCTGTCTGTCCACCCTGCTGGTGCCGGACGCCGGCACCGCCGTCGTGGCGGGGTACGACGTGGTGCGGCAGCCGAGGCAGTTGCGCCGCACGATCGGCCTGACCGGGCAGTACGCCTCGGTCGACGAGAAGCTCTCCGGCTGGGAGAACCTGTACATGATCGGGCGGCTGCTCGATCTGTCCCGCAAGGAAGCCCGCTCGCGCGCGGACGCCATGCTGGAGCGGTTCTCGCTGACGGACGCCGCGAAGCGGGCCGCGTCCACCTACTCCGGCGGTATGCGCCGCCGGCTGGACCTGGCCGCCTCCATGATCGGCCGCCCCGCGGTGCTCTATCTGGACGAGCCGACGACCGGTCTTGACCCGCGCACCCGCAACGAGGTGTGGGACGAGGTCAAGCGCATGGTCGCCGAGGGCTCCACGGTGCTGCTGACCACCCAGTACATGGAGGAGGCCGAGCAGCTGGCGCACGACCTCACGGTCATCGACCGCGGCAAGATCATCGCCGAGGGCCGGGTGAACGAGCTGAAGGCCAAGGTCGGCGGGCGCACCCTCCAGATCCGCCCCTCCGACCCCGGTGAGCTGAACCGCATGGTCGGCGCCATCGCGCAGGCCGGGCTCGACGGCGTCGGCGGCGCGACCGCGGACGTGGAGGAGGGCCTGGTCAACGTGCCGATCGTCAGCGACGAGCAGCTGACCGCGGTGATCGGGCTGCTCGGCGAGCGCAACTTCGCGATCGCCGGGATCGACACCCATCTGCCCAGCCTGGACGAGGTGTTCCTGGCCATCACCGGCCAGAAGACCTCGACCCCCGAGGACAGCACGAACGACAAGGCCCTTGAGGAGGTGGCGGCGTGAGCGACGCACGCGAGGCCGCCGGGCCGCACTCGAAGACGATAGCCGCGCCTCTGCGCCGAGCGGGCGGCAGTGACATCAGCCGCTTCCGCGGCGGGGCGAACGAAAGGGACACAGCATGAGTGCGGCAACGGTCACCGCTTCGCCCAAGAACCTGCCCGACGAGGGGCGGATCGGGCTGCGCGCCAATCTCCGGCACATCGGCGCGCTGGTGCGCCGTAACGCCATGCAGATCAAGCAGGACCCGGAGTCGATGTTCGACGCGCTGATGATGCCGATCGTCTTCTCGCTGCTGTTCACCTACGTCTTCGGTGGCGCGGTGTCGGGCGGCGACCGGGACCAGTACGTCAACTACTTCATCCCCGGCATGATGGCGATGGGCGGCCTCAACATCGCCATGTCGGTCGGCACGGGCGTCAACGACGACTTCCGCAAGGGGGTCATGGACCGCTTCCGTACGATGCCGATCGCCCGCTCCTCGGTGCTGGTCGCCAAGCTGATCGTGGAGACCGGGCGGATGCTGGTGTCCACCCTCATCCTGCTGATCATGGGCTTCATCATGGGCTTCGAGCTGAAGACCGGCCCGGCCGAGCTGGCGGCCGCGGTCGTCCTGGCCCTGGCCTTCGGATCCTCGCTGACCTGGATCTTCATGCTGCTGGGGCTGTCGCTGAAGACGCCGCAGGCGGTGCAGGGCATAGGCTTCCTGGTGATCATGCCGCTCCAGTTCGGCTCGTCGATCTTCGCGCCGACCGCCACCATGCCGGACTGGCTCCAGTCCTTCACCGACTACAACCCGCTCTCCCAGCTCGCCGACGCTGCGCGGTCGCTGACCAGCGGTCAGGGCCCGGTCGCCCATCCGGTGACCGTCGCCCTGGTGTGGGCGGTGGCCATCACGGTGATCACGGCGCCGCTGGCGGTGCGCAAGTTCCGCACCAAGACCTGAGCGAAGGGGTCAGGCGATGGTTTCGACGAGGGCGGCGGCCTCCCGCACGGTGAGGCCGCCGCCCTCCGCGTACGCGCGCTCGTAACTCCCGTCGTCCAGCCAGGCCCGCACCGCCGCCTCGCCCGCCTCCCGGTCCTCCCGCTCGCTGGCGGGAACCCGCTGGATGCCGGGCCGCAGCACGTCGTACGCGCCGAGCAGCCGGGCCGCGAGAGCCGCCCGCTCCGCGCCGCCGAGGGCGGCCAGCGCCCGCGCGGCGGTCATCAGCTGGATCACCGGCACCTGCGGGGCGATCACCTGGGTCATGAAGTCGCCGGTCTTCACCAGCGCCCCCCTGATCCGGGTGAGCGCCTCCCCCGGCTGCCCCTCGATCAGGTCCAGCCAGGCCAGCATCCCCTCGACCAGGCCCTGGAACAGGTCGAGCGCCCGGCTGGCGAACTCCCCGTGCAGCACCGCCAGATGCTCCCTGGCCTCGGCCACCCGGCCCGTGACACCGCACCGGTGGGCCAGGTGCATCCGGACGTACGACGTGGCCTCGGCGCCCGCCTGCGGCTGCTCCGCCAGCAGCTCGCGCAGGATGCGCTCGCCCTCCGCCGCCTCCGTCTCGTCCCCGTGCTCGACGTGCAGCCCCGCCAGCCGGGCCCGGAGCAGCGAGACCTGGGCATGCGCGTCCAGCTCCTCGGCGTAGCGGATCGCCGCGCGGTAGTCGTCGGCCGCGGCCCGGCCGTCGCCGATCAGCTCCAGGGTCTCGCCGCGCCCGGACAGCGCCTCGGCCACGCCCCAGGCGTCGCCGAGCTCGATGAACAGCGCCAGGCTCTCGTCGGCGTCCCGGCGCGCCTGCTCCCCGGGATCGGCGCCGCCGCGCTGGGTCATCACCTTGGCCCGCATCTGGAGGGTGAAGGCCAGCTCCCAGGTGTAGCCCAGCTTCCGGCTGGTGCGCACCGACTCGTCCACGACCTTCCGCATCAGGCCGAGGTCGCCCGTCAGCAGCACCGCGAAGAACCACATGACGCCGGGGACCCGGCAGTTCTGCGGCAGCCCCGGGCGGTAGGCCTCGACGATGCCCCGCATCTCCCGCCGGGACTCCTCGTCCTCCAAGGCCGTCATGTTGCCTTCGAGGTTGGCCAGCGCGTACAGCCGCACCCCGCGCCGCGCCTCCTCCAGCATCTCGGGCTCCATCGGCGGCGGGGCGGCCGTGCAGCTCGTGTACAGCGGGGGCGCGGGGGTGACGGGCGCCTCGAACGGGTTGGGGCCCAGCCGCGCCGCGGCCGTCGACCAGTGGCGTCCGTCGCCGCGGTGGCCGCGCAGGTTCCAGAACCAGCCGAGCGACAGCACCAGGCACAGCGCCTCCTGCTCGTCGCCCGCCGCGACGGCCCGGCGCAGCGCGGTGCGCAGGTTCTCGTGCTCGGCCTCCAGCCGGGTCAGCCAGACGCGCTGTTCGCGGCCGCGCAGGTGCGGGTCGGCGGTACGGGCCAGCTCCCGGTACGCGACCAGGTGCCGCCGTTCGATCGCAGCCCGCTCCCCCGCCTCGTCCAGCCGCGCCGCCGCGTACTCGGCGACGGTCTCCAGCAGCCGGTACCGCATCCCGCCGTCCGCGCCGTCCCCTCCCGGAGCGGCGACCACCAGCGACTTGTCGACCAGCGACCCGAGCAGCGCCGCGACGTCCCGGGGGTCGACCGGGCCGCGGCCGTCCGGGTCGCGGTCGCGGCCGTCCGGGTCGCGGTCGCGGCCGTCCGGGTCGCGGTCGTCCGGATCGCCGCAGACCGCCTCGGCCGCCGGGAGTTCGCAGCCGCCCGCGAAGACCGAGAGGCGGGCGAGGACGGTGCGCTCCTGGGCGTCGAGGAGGTCCCAGGACCAGTCGACCACGGCGCGCAACGTCTGCTGGCGGGGCAGCACGGTGCGGCTGCCGCTGGTCAGCAGGCGGAAGCGGTCGTCCAGGCGGTCGGCGATCTGCCGGGGGGTGAGCAGCCGCAGCCGGGCGGCGGCCAGTTCGACGGCCAGCGGCAGGCCGTCCAGACGGCGGCAGATCTCGGCGCACGCCGCCGGATCGTCGTCGGTGCGGAAGCCGGGGCGGGCCGCCGCGCCCCGCTCCTGGAACAGCCGCAGCGCCACCGGGTCCGGCAGCGGCTCCACCGGGCGCACCAGCTCGCCGGGGACGGCGAGCGGTTCGCGGCTGGTGGCCAGGACGGTGACGCCGGGGCAGCGGGCCAGCAGGGAGTCGGCGAGCCGGGCCGCGGCCTCGACCAGGTGCTCGCAGTTGTCGAGCACGATCAGCATCCGGCGCGGCTCGCAGTGCTCCACGAGCCGCGCGAGCGGATCGTGGGCGGTCGGGTCGGCCGCCGCGCGCAGCCCCTCGGCGGCGCTGCCGCGGATGACGGTCTCGCGCGCGCCGAGCGCGGTCAGCACCGTCTCGGGCACGGTCTCCGGGTCGTCCACGGGGGCCAGTTCGGCCAGCCACACCCCGTCCGGCCAGGCGGTCGCGACCGACTCGGCGGCCTCCTGGGACAACCGGGTCTTCCCGGCGCCGCCGGGCCCGAGGAGGGTGACCAGCCGGTGCGCGGACAGATCGGTGCGCAGCGCCGCCAGATCGGCCTCCCGGCCGACGAAGCTGGTGAGCCGGGCGCGCAGATTGCCGCCGTTGCGCCCGGCCCGCTGCGGCTCGGGCGGCTCGGGGGCCTTCGGGTGCTCCGGTTCCAGCAGCTCCGCGTGCAGGGCGCGCAGCTCGGGGCCCGGGTCCGCACCCAGCCGGTCGGCGATCTCCACCCGGATCGCCTCGTACGCGGCCAGCGCCTCCGCGGGGCGGCCGGTGTCCCGCAGGGCGCGGATGCGCAAGCCGTGCAGCGGCTCGTCCAGCGGGTGCGCGTCGCACAGCTCGGCGAGGGCGGGGAGGGTCTGGGCGGCGTTGCCGAGGGCGAGCGCGGCGGCGATGCGGCCGCGCCGCGCGTCCAGCCGCTGGGCCTCGGCACGGGCGGCCGCGGCCATCCCGTCGGGGAGGTCGGTGAGCGCCGGGCCGCGCCACAGGGCGAGGGCGTCGTCGTAGCGGGCGGCGGCCTTGGCCGGGTCGCCGTCGGCGAGGGCGCGGGCGCCCTCCTCCGCGAGCCGCTCGAAGCGGTGCAGATCGACGTCGTCGGGCTCGGCGCACAGCCGGTAGCCGCCGGGTCCTGATGCGATCGCCGCCTTGCCGACGGCCCGCCGCAGCCGCCCGACGAGGGCCTGGAGCGCGCCGTTCTCGTCGGCGGGCGGATCGGTGTCCCAGACCTCGGCGATGAGCGCGCCGTTCGTCCGCAGCCGCCCCGGGGTCAGGGCGAGCGCGGTCAGCAGGGCGCGCAGGCGTGCGCCGCCGAGGTCGACGGGGGTGCCGTCGTCGCGGTGGGCCTGGGTGGTGCCGAGGATGGCGTAGCGCACGGCCCCATTGTTGTCGATGCGGCGGAACGGCCGGGCGTGGGCCTCAGGCTTGCACCACTCGCGCGAACTGCGAGGAGTCGAGGACGAGCGTCTGGTCGTCCACAGGGATCTCGATCTTCTCCCCGAAGTCTCCGGTCACAGTGTGCCGGTAGGTGCCGTCCTGAGGACGGGTCAGCAGCGTCCAGCGGGCGGTGAGCACGTTGACGACGAGGTACGCCTCGATGCCGCGCAGTGCGTAGTGATCGGCCTTGGTGCTGTAGTCACGCTCCTCGCTCTCCGGGGAGACGATCTCCACGACAAAGCTGAGCAGCTCTTCCGGAAACCTGCTGGCACCATCGACGAACTTGTCATTCGGCACGGCCGACACGTCGGGCTCCGGGCTGTAACCCTCCCGGGGCGGGACCACGCTGAACTCGCCCACCGCCGTCCAGCCCGGCAGACCTTCCTCGATCTGGCTTGCAATGCGCCGCTGGGTCCTCCAGTGCGCTTGGGTAATCGGTACCAACGTGAGTCCGTTCCTGGTCAGCCGCAGCCGCATGCTCCGGGGCAGCCGAATCTGCTCATGCAGTTCCACCGCCCGGTCCTCCATGATCGTCATGCTTCCTCCCTGGCCAGGTTGCTCTCAGACTAGCTGCTGGAGACCCCGTCCGCGTGGCGCTGATCACGTCTGTCCTCGCTCGACCGGAACTCCGCGCACACTGATCATCGTTCTTCCGTCAGTGCCCACCACCCCGTACGGAGACCTCACCCGATGACCACCGCCATCAGCCGCCGTGAGCGGCGGATCAGCCCCGTCTTTCTCGGCCTGGTCGCGATCATGCTCGTATCCGCGTGGGCGGTGTGGACGGACTACTCGGCCAGCCCCGGCTTCGCCGTGTTCCTCTTCGTGGTCTCCGGCTGGGTCGTCTCGCTGTGTCTCCACGAGTACGCGCACGCCCGCAGCGCGCTGCACAGCGGTGATCTGTCGATCGGCGCGAAGGGCTACCTCACCCTCAACCCGCTGAAGTACACGCATGTGGCGCTGAGCATCGTGCTGCCCGTGATCTTCGTGATCATGGGCGGGATCGGGCTGCCGGGCGGGGCGGTCTTCATCGAGCGGCACCGGATCCAGGGCCGCTGGCGGCACAGCCTGATATCCGCCGCCGGACCGCTGACGAACGTGCTGTTCGCCGCCGCGCTCACCGCCCCGTTCTGGCTCGGCAGCGCGGACCAGGTGCCGCTGGTCTTCCGCTTCGCGCTCGCGTTCCTGGCGCTGCTCCAGGTCACCGCCGCGATCCTGAACTTCCTGCCGGTTCCGGGGCTGGACGGCTACGGGGTGATCGAGCCGTGGCTGTCCCACCGCATCCGGCGGCAGGTCGAGCCGTACGCGCCGTTCGGGCTGCTCGCGGTCTTCGGCATCCTGTGGATCCCCGAGGTCAACCAGGTCTTCTTCGACGCGGTCGACGCGATCATGCGGGCGATGGGGGTGTCGCAGTTCGACACCTACTTCGGCCAGGAGTTCTTCCGCTTCTGGCAGGGCGAGCCGCAGTTCCCCGGGCTCGGCTCGTAGCGCGGGCTCAGCTCGTGGCGCCGGTCGCCTCGCGCTCGGCGGGTCATGGCTCGGTTCGCCTCCGGGGCGCAAAAGCCCCTGTCGACGGTCGACCGTGCTCGACCCCTCGTTCCTCGAGGTCTCCGCGCGCTCTCCCTTTCGACAGCGGCGCGCCCCTTCAGCTCACTCGCCGACGCGCTCGGCCTTGGCCCGGCGTACGTAGAACCAGGCCATGTTGGACGAGATCCCGGCGAGCAGGACCCAGACGACGCCGAGCCAGCTGCCCCGCGCGAAGGAGACGACGGCCGCGGCGACGGTGAGGGCGCAGACGAGGAGGGCGTAGACGGCGAGGCGGGGCATGGGGGTGGCTCCTGGTGGGGGTCCTGTCGGGGGTGTCGCTTCCGACATTGTCGCCCATGCCCCGCGGCGGGCCGAGGGTCGCCCTCGGGCGCCCGGCTCGGGCACCCGGCAGACGCCCGGCTCGGACGTCCGGCTCAGATGTCCGTGACGCGCAGGCCCGCGTGGGCCTTGTAGCGGCGGTTGACCGAGATCAGGTTGGCCACCAGGGACTCGACCTGGTGGGCGTTGCGCAGGCGGCCCGCGAAGACGCCCCGCATGCCGGGGATGCGGGCGGCCAGGGCCTGCACCAGATCGGTGTCCGCGCGGGACTCGCCCAGCACCATCACGTCCGTGTCGATCTCCGCGATCTCCGGGTCCTGGAGCAGCACGGCCGACAGATGGTGGAACGCGGCGGTGACCCGGGAGTCCGGGAGCAGGGCCGCGGCCTGTTCGGCGGCGCTGCCCTCCTCCGGCTTCAGGGCGTACGCGCCCTTCTTGTCGAAGCCCAGCGGGTTGACGCAGTCGATGACGAGCTTGCCGCTCAGCTCCTCCCGCAGCGACTCCAGCGTCTTGCCGTGGCCCTCCCACGGGACCGCGACGATCACGATGTCGCTGCGCCGCGAGCACTCGGCGTTGTCCGCGCCCTCGATGCCCAGCTCCGTGCCGCCCAGCTCCTCGGCCGCCGTCTGTGCGCGCTCGGCCGCGCGCGAGCCGATGATCACCTTCTGCCCGGCCCGGGCCAGCCGGTAGGCGAGGCCGCGGCCCTGGTCGCCGGTGCCGCCGAGCACGCCGACGACCAGGCCGGAGACGTCCGGGAGGTCCCATGGGTCCTTGGCGGGGGCCTTCTTGGCGGGGGCTTCGTTCGTGGCGGGCGTGCCGTCAGGAGTAGTCATGACAGCGATACTGTCACGCCCACGTCATGCCTTCACGCTCCCCTCCGTCAGCCCCGTGCGCCAGTACCGCTGGAGGACGCCCATCAGCACCATCAGCGGCAGTACGGACAGGAAGGCGCCGCCGACCGTGTACTGGTACAGCTCCGGCTGCCGGTCCGCGTACCCCGTCCAGGAGGTCAGGCCGAGCTGGATCGGATAGAGGTCGGAGTCGGAGAGCATGACCAGCGGCAGAAAGAAGTTGTTCCAGATGTGCACGAACTGGAACAGGAAGACGGTGACCAGGGCCGGAGTCATCAGCCGCAGCCCCACCGTGAAGAAGGTCCGCGCCTCGCCCGCCCCGTCGATCCGCGCCGCCTCCATCAGCGAGTCGGGGACGGCGGCGGCCGCGTAGATCCGGCAGAGGTAGACGCCGAAGGGGCTGACGACGCTGGGGATGAGGACGGCCCAGTACGTGTTGGCCAGGCCGATGCGGCTGAAGAGGAGATACAGCGGGAGGGCGAGCGCGGTGCCGGGGATGAGGACCCCGGCCAGGATGACGTTGAAGATCCCCTCCCGCCCGGGGAAGCGGAACTTGGCGAGGGCGTACCCGGCGGCGGCCGACAGCAGGGTGGCGGCGAGGGCGCCGACCCCGGCGTACATCAGGCTGTTGGCGAACCACCGTGCGTAGATGCCGTCGTCGTACGTCAGCACCTGGTGCAGACGGCCGAGGGGATCCGGATCGTGGAACCAGAAGCCGAAGGTGCCGAAGAGGTCGCTGCTGGACTTGGTCGCGGAGACGACGAGCCAGTAGACGGGGGTGAGGAAGTAGAGGGCGGCGACGGCGAGCAGCGAGACGGTGATGATGCGGTACCGCAGCGCGGGCCGCCGCTCGCGCTCCGCGCGTCGGCGGTCCGGGCGTCCGGCACCCGGTGCGGGGCCGGGCCCGTCGCTCGTCCCGCCCACCGCGGCGGTCCCGGCAGCGGCCGGGGCGGCGGGCATTTCGGCGGATGCCGCCCCCTCGCGGGCGGCGGTCCGCCGTGTGCGCGCCGCCGTCCCGGCCACCGCGGTCACGCCCGTCGCTGCCACATCCGTCGCCGGGCCCTCCCGGGCAGCGGAACGCCCGGCCCCGGCCCCCGGACCGCCCTGCGCGTCCCCGCCCGCACCGGCCGCCCGCCCGGCGGGCATGGGCCCCGGGGGCCCGTCGCCCGCGCTCGCCGTGCCCGCCGCGCGGGCGGGCGGCCCGGCGGCGTCCGCGTCGACGGCGTTGCCCGCGTCCGGATCGGTAGCCGCCTCCGGTGCCGCGCCCGTGGCCGTGGCCGATTCCGCGTCCGCGCCCGAACCGGGCCGTGGTGCGGGCACGTCCCCGGGGCGGCCCGGGGCGTCCCGCCCGGCCGGGGCCGACGGCTCGGCGCGCTCGGGGCCGCCGGGCCCCGGTGCGCCGCGTCCGCCCGACTCGTCCACGCCGCTCACCGGTCCTCCCCGCCCTTCCCGCGCTGGCCCACCAGCCGCAGGAAGCCGAAGGACAGCACGCACGCGACGAGCGCGAGCAGCACCGCCTCGGCCGCGGCGATGTGCTGGTTGTTGCTGGTGAACGCCTCGTTGTAGGCGGCCAGGTTGGGGGTGTAGCCGGAGTCGATCGAGTTGGTGAGCGGTTTGAGCACCTTGGGCTCGGCGAAGAGCTGGAGGGTGCCGATGAGGCTGAAGACCGTGGTGAGGACGAGCGCGGGCCGGATCAGAGGGAGCTTGATGTGCAGGGCGATCTGCCAGGCACTCGCGCCGTCGATCTTCGCCGCCTCGTACAACTCCCCGGGTACGGCCTTGAGCTGGGCGATCAGCACCAGCATGTTGTAGCCGGTGAACTGCCAGGTGACGATGTTGGCGATGGACCACAGCACGGTGGAGCGGCCCAGGAAGTCGACGTCCCAGCCCGCCGAGTGCGCCATCTCCACCAGCGGGCTGATCCCCGGTACGTAGAGGAAGCCCCACAGGATCGAGGCGATCACCCCGGGCACCCCGTACGGCAGGAAGAAGGCGGTGCGGAAGAAGCCGACCCAGCGCGCGGAAGCCGCCTCCAGCAGCAGCGCGAGCGCGGTCGCGAAGGCGATCATCACCGGGATCTGGACCGCGCCGAAGAGCAGCACCCGCCCGAATCCGGCGGTGAAGTGCTCGTCCTGGAGGGCGTGGGCGTAGTTGGACAGGCCCGCCCAGACGTCCTTCGTCTCCCCGCCGAGGCCGAGCGGCCCGGTGCGCTCGACCTTCAGCAGGCTCTCGTAGAGCGCGAAGCCGATGGGAGCGATGAAGCAGAGGAGGAACAGCGCGAGGAACGGCAGCAGGAAACCGGCCGCCGCCCGCGCGCCGCGCGCCTCCGCGCGGGTCATGCGCGGCATCCTGCCCGACGTACGGCCTGTCGCCCCACCCGGCGTACGGCCCGTCATCCGGCCTCCGCCTTCAGGCCCTTTTCCTTGAGGTCGCCGATCGTGTCCCGCTGCACCTTCTTCAGCACGGACCGGAACGACGACCCGTCGCCGATGGCCGCCGTGAAGGCGTCGCCGAGCCGCTGGTACAGGGTGTCGGTGGCCGGGCCCCACTTCCAGCTGGTGTCCACGCCCTTGCTCGCGTCGTCGAACACCTTGCTGTACTCCTGGCCGCCGAAGAAGTCCTTGTGGACGTCGAGATCGGAGGTGGCGTAGCCCCGCCTGGCGCCGGGGGTGCCGTAGCCGTTCTCGATCAGCAGCTTGATCGACTCGGGGTCGGTGTTGAGCCAGATCGCGAAGTCCAGCGCGTCCTCGGGGTACTTGGTCTTGGCGAAGACGGCGGTCGTGGAGCCGCCCCAGTTGGCGTACGCCGCCTCGCCCCGCTTCCACTGCGGCATGGGGACGACCCGCCACTTCCCCGCGGTCTTGGGGGCGTTGCCGACGAGCAGCGCGTCGCCCCAGCTGGCGCCGAGCCAGGAGGCCATCGCGCCGGTCTGGACGTCCTTGTACCAGGCGTTCTGCCGGTCCGGGATGGTCTTGATCAGCTTCTGCTTGACCAGCGCGTCCCAGTAGTCGGCGACCTTGACGGTCGGCTCGTCGTCGATCGAGACGGTCCAGGTGTCGCCCTCGGCGCCGAACCAGCGCGCCCCGGCCTGCCAGGCGAGGCCCGCGAAGCGGTTGCCGTTGGTCGCCGAGAACGTCTCGATCCAGGCGCCCTTCTTCCGTATCGCCTTGGCCGCCGCCTCGTACGCGTCCCAGGTGGCGGGCGGCTCGACGCCCCACTTCTCGAACAGGTCCTGACGGAGGAACAGCCCCATCGGCCCGGATGCCTGCGGTACGGCGTACACGCCCTTGCCGAACACCGACTGCTGCCACTGCCAGCCGACGAACTTGTCCTTGTACCGGTCGATCCCGTGCTCGGTGAGGTCGAGCAGCCCGTTGTCGATCAGGAAGCTGGGCACCACCGGGTACTCGATCTGGCCAAGGTCCGGCGGGTTGCCCGCCTTGATCGCGGCGTGCATCTTCGCGTACTGCGCGCCCTCGACCGCCGACACCTTCTCGACCTTGACCCGGACCTCGGGGTTCTTGCTGTTCCACAGGTTCACGGGCTTGTCGATGCCCGGCACCCAGGACCAGAAGGTCAGGGTGATCTTCTCGCCCTTCTTGCGGCCCTTGGGCTCGTCGCCCCCGCCGTCGTCCCCGCCGCAGCCGGCGAGGGTGAATCCGGCCGCCGCGGCGGCCGCACCGCCGAGGACGGCACGCCGCCGGGGTCCCTGCGCTCCCTGCATTTCTGACATGCTCATACCAGCTCCTCCACCGGAACGCGCCGGAATGTGATGGTCGAGTAGGCGCTGAAGTCGCCGGTCTCGTAGAGCAGTCCGACCGTGTCCTGATCGATCCTGACCAGGTCGGAGTAGGCAGCGGGCAGCCCGTCCACGGTGTGCACCGGCCGCCAGGTGACCCCGCCGTCGCGGCTCGCCCGCACCGTCATCAGCGCCCGGAAGCCGGGTGCGGCGGGCCCGGAGTACAGCAGGACATCCGGCTCGCCGAGGTGCAGGACGCACCCCTCGACCACCGGCGTCACCAGCCCGGCCTGCGGCCGGAAGGGGGTGGCCAGGGTCGCGCCGCCGTCGTAGGAGTAGGCGTCGGCGCGGGTGCCGGGCGCGGTCGCGTCGTTACGGGTGTTGAAGTAGACCCGGCCGTCGGGGAGTTCGGCGGCGGTCGTCTCGTTGACGTTGATGTAGCCGTCCGGGTCGTCGTCCACGTACCCGATGCGCCAGGTCTCGCCGTCGTCGTCGCTCAGCAGGTCGTGCCCGCCGTTGTACCGGCCCTCGGTGCCGACGTCGCCGGGGACCGTCGGCGGGAGGGAGTGGTTGGCCGGTACGACGATCCGGCCCGCGTGGTCGCCGTGGCATAACCGCAGCGCATGCCCCGGGGTGGTGGCGTACCAGCGCCACTCCGGGCGCTTCGTCTGCGCGGTGATCTCGCGGGCCGCGCTCCAGCTCACGCCGTCGTCGTCGCTGTACGTCAGCCACACCCGCCGCCCGTCCTCCGCGGACACCTCGCCGCGGCGGATCCGGTCCTCGGTCGCGGCGGCGGCGCTGCGGACGTGCACCAGCACGACCCGGCCCGCGTGGGCGCCGTCCTCCAGCACGACGGGCGCGGGGTTCCCGGCCGTTCCGTCGCCGTTCCGGGCGACGACCTGGGGCGCGCCCCAGGTCCGGCCCCCGTCGGCGGACCGCTTCAGCACCAGGTCGATGTCCCCGTGATCGGCGGACGACCCCACCCGCCCCTCGGCGAAGGCCAGCAGCGTCCCGGCGTGCGTCACCACCACCGCCGGAATCCGGTAGCTCGCGTATCCCCCGGTCCCGGCCCGGAACGGGACCGAAACCTCGTACGGGCGTGCCATGCGGACCCTCCCGATGCGCCGTTGCAATCGATCGAGTGCTCAGCCGGACCAAATGGGACGTAGGACGTCCCTTGTGTCCGGCGACCATAGGGTTTGCCTCACAGAGCGTCAAGAGACGGCGCAATGAACAGTTGTCGCCGCGGCGCGCCGCGCATGCCCTCAAAGGGGTGAGTGCCCCCTATTTCCCCGGTAACCGCCCCTCGGGCACGGCAGGATCCGGACGCATGGACGCCGTACGGGTCGCGCTGCTGCGCGAAGTGCTCGCCGGAACCGAGTGGTTGCAGTCCACCCGCCGCTTCGCGGGCTCCCTGCGGGCCTCGGTCGGCTCGCGCGAGGGCGGGCTGCTGCTCGTGGGCAGCGCCGAGTACGAACCCTGGCACCTGGCCGCCCACCTCGACGACGAGGCCGCCTGGTCCGGCCTGCCCGAGCTGTCCCCCACCCTGGTCCGCCACCGGGTCCCGTCGGGCCGCGCGGTCCCGGCCCACCTGTCGGTCGGCCTGGGCCGCCTGGAGGCGGCGGGACGCGGCGAGACCCTCCTCGTCGTCACCCCCGGCGACCCGGGCGCCGGGCTGCTGGAGCGCGTCAACGACGCCCGCCGCGGCGGCGCCACCGTCCTCGCCCTCGACGGCGGCGACCCCGAACTGCACGCCCTGTCCCACGACGCGCTGTCCGCCCCCGAGGGCGCCGACCTCGACCTCGACACGGTCCAGCACCTGGTCAGCGCGGCCGCCGGGGAGAACACCCTGCCCCCACGCCCCGGCCGCCGCCGCATCCGCGACCGCCTGGCCCGCCTGGCCGACCAACTGACGTCCCCACCCCCACCGGGCTGGTGAGCGCGGTTCTTTCCCGCGGCGTCGCCGCCGCTATCCGCCGTGCCAGCCCGCGATCCGTTCGAGCATCCCGTACGGGTAGTTCGGCGTCGGCGGCGCGCTGGCCTCGGTGAGACGGGCCGTCGCTTCCTCCCCGAGGTGCAGCGCGGCCGCGGCGAGCGACTCGCGCAGCTGCGCCACGGTCCGCGCGCCGACGATCGGCGCGGTGACGCCCGGGCGGTCGGCGGCCCACGCCAGGGCCGCCTGACCTGGCGTCACGCCGTGCGCGTGCGCGACGTCGCGGAGCACGTCGATGACCGACCACACCTCTTCGGTGTTCCGCCGGTGCCACGCCTCGCTCGTCACGTCCTCGGCCCGGGCGACCCGGGTACCGGCCGGTGGACGCTGGTCGCGCCGGTACTTGCCGGTGAGCCACCCCTGCCCCAGCGGGCCGTACAGCAACGTGCCCAGCCCGGCGTCGACACCGGCCGGAACGACCTCCCACTCCACCGCACGGGCCAGCAGGCTGTACTGGATCTGCTGGGAGACCAGCGGCGGGCCGCCCCGCTCCCCCAGCAGCCGCGCGAGCTTGGCGACCTGCCATCCGGCGAAGTTGCTCACGCCGACGTGGCGGGCCTTGCCCGCGGTGACGATCTCGGCGAGGAACTCGACGATCTCGTCGACCCGGTGCTCGTCGTCCGGGCCGTGCACCTGGTAGAGGTCGACCCGATCGACGCCGAGCCGGGAGAGGCTGGCGTCCAGCGCGGTGCGCAGGTACGCCGGGGTCAGGCTCGCGCCGGGAAACCCGAAGCGGCCCTTGGTCGCGAGCAGGACGCGCTCGCGCACGCCCGGCCGGGCGCTCAGCCACCGGCCGACGATGCGCTCCGACGCACCGCTCCCGTAGAGGTCGGCCGTATCGATCAGCGTGCCGCCCGCCTCGACGTACACGTCGAGCATCTCGTGGGCCGCCGCCTCGTCCGTGTCCCCGCCGAACGTCATCGTCCCGAAGGCGAATCGGGACACGGCGGGTCCCGAACGCCCCAGCTGACGCGTTTCCATCCGCACTCCTTCCGTCGTCGCCCGACCCTGGCAATTGGAGTGCGCTCAAGGTCAAGGGCAAGGCCCCGTCCGCGGGGCGTAATTCGGTTGCCGTGCGCGTCGGCGCGGCCGGAGCATGTGCACTCATGACCGTGACCGCCGAGGACGACCCCACCCCGCCGGAACCCCCGCGGAGGCGCACCCGAGCGCTGCTGCCGGACCTCGCGCCCTGGCGCTCCTCCCGCGACTTCCGCCTCATGTGGACGGCGGGCCTGGTGACCGCCTTCGGCAGCTTCCTGACGATGGTGGCGCTGCCGCTCCAGATCAAGGAGCTGACCGGCTCCGCAGTGGCGGTGGGGGCGATCGGGGCGGTGGAGCTGGTTCCGCTGATCGTCTTCGGCCTGTACGGCGGGGCGCTCGCCGACGCCGTCGACCGCCGGAAGCTGATCCTCGCTACGGAGGCCGGGCTCGGGCTGCTCTCCGTCCTGCTGCTGGTCAACAGCCTGCTGCCGGACCCCATGCTGTGGCCGCTGTACGTGGTCGCCGCGCTGACCAGCGCGCTGATGGGGCTCCAGCGCCCGGCCATCGACGCGGTCGTGGCCCGTATCGTCCCGCACGACCAGCTCACCGCCGCGGCCGCGCTGAACTCGATGCGCTGGCAGCTGTCGGCCATCGCGGGCCCCTCGCTCGCCGGTGTGGTCGTCGCGTACGCGGGCCTGCCGCTCGCCTACGGCCTCGACCTGCTGACCTTCATCGCCTCCCTCGTCCTCTCGCTCGGCCTCACCCCGGCCCCGCCCGCCCATGACGCCGATCCGCCGTCGCTGCGGGCGATCGGCGAGGGCGCGCGGTACGCCTGGCGGCGCAAGGAGCTGCTGGGGACGTACGCGGTGGACATGGCCGCGATGTTCTTCGCCTTCCCGAACGCGATCTTCCCCTTCCTCGCCGACGACCTGGACGCCCCCTGGGCGCTCGGCCTGATGTACGCGGCGGGCTCGGTCGGCTCGGTGGCGGTCAGCGCGACCAGCGGCTGGACGTCCCGCATCCACCGCCACGGCCGGATGGTGGTCCTGGGCGCGGCGGTCTGGGGTCTGGCGATGGCCGCCGCCGGGTGGCTGTCGAACGTCTGGCTGGTCCTGCTGTGCCTGGCGGTGGCGGGCGGCGGCGACATGGTGAGCGGACTGTTCCGCGCCACGATCTGGAACCAGACGATCCCCCACAAGTTCCGGGGCCGCCTGGCGGGCATCGAACTGCTCTCGTACGCCACCGGCCCCCAACTGGGCCAGGTCCGCGCGGGCACCACGGCCGGTCTCACCGGCGCCCGGGCCGCTGTCTGGTCGGGCGGGCTGGCCTGCGTGGCATCGGTCGCCCTCCTGGCCCTGGCACTCCCCCGCCTGATGGCGTACGACGCGCGTACGGACGAGCACGCGAGAGCCGTCCGCGCGGCCGCGCCCCACCCGTAGTCTGACGATCATGGCGGACTGGGAGATGCGACCGGCGTCGGTGGCGGACGTCGAGGCGGTGGCCGAGCTGCGGGCCGTGGTGCTGCGGGCGGATCTGGAACGACTCGGGCGCTACGAGGAGCAGCGCGTGCGGCAGCGCCTGCGGAACGGGTTCGTTCCCGCGCACACCTGGGTGATCGAGGTGGGCGGCGCGTTCGCCGGCTGCGTGTCGCTGCGCCCGGCCGAGGACGCCCACTGGCTGGAGCACTTCTACCTGGCCCCGCACCTCCAGGGGAGCGGCATCGGTACGGCCGTGCTGCGCCGACTCCTGGAGCGGTGTGACCGCGACGGCACCCTGGTCCGGCTGAACGTGCTCCAGGGCAGTCCGGCCAGGCGGCTGTACGAACGGCACGGATTCGCCCTGGAGAGCGAGGACCCGGTGGACGTGTTCATGGTGCGTACACCGGCCTTGGGCGTACCCGACGAATGATCAACGCCGCCCGCCGGACGCGTAAAAGCCTTCGACCGACCGGACGCCGATGCGGCACCCTCCCCAGCATGACCACGCCGCCGCCCTTCGTCCCCGGGCTGGAGCTCTCCCGCCGCTTCTACCTCGAAGCCGTGCGGCCTTTGCTGGACGAGGCCGCCCCCGGGACGACGCACTCCGCCGCCCGCCTCGGCAGCGACTCGGAGGTCCTCGGATTCGATACCGCCCGCTCCGCCGACCACGCAACTGTCGGCGCTCGGCCCCCGCTGCCAGGAACCGACTCGGCACCCTGAAGGCGGCGTCGGCAATCACGCCTAGGGCGTGCCGCCCCGCGGGGCGTCGTCGCTCGGGGCGTCGTCCTGCCAGCGGGGGTCGTTCTGCCACTGGGCGTTCCGCTCCTGGGCCGTTTCGAGGGCGCGGGCGGCCTCCTCGGGGGTGCCGTACGGGCCCAGGCGGTCGGCCGCCCGGCATTCGGGGCCCTCTTCGACCTTGTGGTGCTTGACGCAGTAGTACCACTCGCCCGGCTTTCCGACGGGACCCTTCCTGAACAGCGCCATCCCGGCCTCCGTCTCGATAGCTCACGCCGCGGTCTTCCTCGCGGCCATGGTGCCCGATCCGGCGCCGATACACTCGCTGATATGTCTGGCCAGTCACTCCTTGTTCCGGGGAGCATCTCCCCCACCCGCCCCGTCCCCGCCTCGATCCCGCGGCCCGAGTACGTCGGGAAGGAGGGCCCCGCGCCGTATGAGGGGCCCGAGGTGCAGGACGCCGAAACGATCGAGCGCATGCGGATCGCGGGGCGGATCGCCGCGCGGGCGATGGAGGAGGCCGCGAAGCTGATCGCGCCGGGGGTGACGACGGACGAGCTGGACCGGGTCGCGCACGAGTACATGTGCGACCACGGCGCGTATCCGTCGACGCTCGGCTACCGCGGCTTCCCGAAGTCGCTGTGCTCCTCGGTCAACGAGGTCATCTGCCACGGCATCCCGGACACCACCGTCCTGCGCGACGGCGACATCGTGAACCTCGACGTCACGGCCTTCATCCACGGCGTGCACGGCGACAACAACGCCACCTACCTGTGCGGCGACGTGGACGAGGAGTCGCGGCTGCTGGTGGAGCGGACGCGGGAGTCGCTCAACCGTGCGATCAAGGCCGTCAAGCCGGGCCGGAAGATCAACATCATCGGCCGGGTCATCGAGTCGTACGCCAAGCGCTTCGGCTACGGCGTGGTCCGCGACTTCACGGGCCACGGCGTCAATACCTCGTTCCACTCCGGCCTGATCGTGCCGCACTACGACAGCCCGCACCACACGACCGAGATCAAGCCCGGCATGACGTTCACGATCGAGCCGATGCTGACGCTCGGCACGTACGAGTACGACATGTGGGAGGACGGCTGGACGGTCGTCACCAAGGACCGCAAGCGGACGGCTCAGTTCGAGCACACACTGGTGGTGACGGACACCGGAGCGGAGATCCTGACGCTTCCCTGAACCGGAGGTTTTGCCGACAGGGCGTCGGGAAAGGGTGGGGTCAGGTCGCCCCAACCCACCCCGGAGGCCGTCTTGGACGCCACGCCCACGCCGTTCTCCGCGCTCCTCCGCGCCGCCTCGCACGAGCAGCACACCCAGGTCGCCGGGTCGGCCTTCATGGGGGACCTGCTCGGCGGGCGGCTGGGCGTGGACGCGTACCGGCAGTACACGGAGCAGCTCTGGTTCGTGTACCGGGCCCTGGAGTCCACCCCCGGCCACCTCGCCGAAGACCCGGTCGCGGGCCCGTTCCTACGGCTCGACCTGGCCCGTACGGAGGAGCTGGAGCGCGACCTGACCCACCTCGGCGGCCCGCGCTGGCGCTCCGGCCTGGAGCCGCTGCCCGCCACGGCGGAGTACGCGGACCGCATAGCGGAGTGCGTGCGGGACTGGCCCGCCGGGCTGGTCGCCCACCACTACACCCGCTATATGGGCGACCTCTCCGGCGGCCAGATCGTCCGCGGGATGGCCGAGAAGACGTGGGGCTTCGACCGCAAGGGCGACGGGGTGCGGTTCTACGTCTTCGAGTCGATCCCCAACCCCGCCTCCTTCAAGCGCGACTACCGCGCCCTCCTGGACGCCCTGCCGGTGGACGACCTGGAGAAGCAGCGCGTGGTCGACGAGTGCAAGCACGCGTACGGCCTCAACACCGCGATCCTCCGCGACCTGGGCCGCCGCTTCCCGCTCAGCGCCTGAGCGGGGCCCCAGGACGCCCGGGCACCCCGGGACGTCACGTCTCTATAACGCCCTCATAATGCGAACCGGCCAATTGGCCGAATCTTTGCCATTCGCAAAGAGATTCTTGGAATTACCCGGCCGCCACACAGGCAAGGCTCAGTTAAGTTAGGTCCGCCTTATCGGGGCATTGACGCACCCTGCCCCGATGGGCCCGCCATGCCCCGAGCCACGTCTGGAGCCCGTATGAGAGCCGCCCGCACCTCCTTCGTCGCCGCGATATCGGCGCTGACGACGGTCACCGCCGTCGCCGGCTGCGCCGAGAAGACCGACGCCAAGGACTCCGACGCGGTGCAGGTCACGGCGTCGGACAGTGCGTGCAAGGTTTCCAAGACCTCGTTCCCGGCCGGACACGTGAAGCTCGCGGTGGAGAACAAGGGCTCCAAGGTCACCGAGGTCTACGTCTACGCCCCCGGCGACCGGATCGTCACCGAGCGGGAGAACATCGGGCCCGGCACCAAGGCCGTGATCAACGCCGAGGTGAAGTCCGGTTCGTACGAGATCGCCTGCAAGCCCGGGATGAAGGGCCACGGCATCCGCCAGAAGGTGTCCGCGACCGGGAAGGGCGCGGCGGCCGAGCGGGATCCGAAGCTGGACAAGGCGGTGGCCGCGTACCGCGCGTACGCGCAGAAGCAGGCCGACGAGACGCTGCCGAAGGCCCAGGCGTTCGCCGACGCGGTCAAGAAGGACGACCTGGAGGCCGCCAAGAAGGCGTACGCGCCCTCCCGCATCGGCTGGGAGCGCACCGAGCCGGTCGCCGAGTCCTTCGGCGACATCGACCCGAAGGTCGATGTGCGCGAGGACGGGCTGGAGAAGGGCCAGAAGTGGACGGGCTGGCACCGGCTGGAGAAGTCGCTGTGGCAGACGAAGAAGATCACCAAGGCCGACCATGACCTCGCCGACCAGCTGATCAAGGACCTGAAGGACTGGCGGAAGCGGGTCGGCACGGCCGAGATCACCCCCACCGGCATGGCGAACGGCGCCAAGGAGCTGCTGGACGAGGTGCAGACCGGCAAGGTCACCGGCGAGGAGGAGCGCTACAGCCACACCGACCTGGTGGACTTCGAGGCCAACGTCGAGGGCGCCGAGACCTCGTACCAGCTGCTCAAGTCCGTGGCCGGGAAGAACGACCCGGCACTGGCCAAGGACCTGGACAAGCAGTTCGCCGCGGTGAAGAAGCAGTTGGACCGGTACCGCGAGGGCGACGGCTTCGTTTCGTACGACACCGTCTCGGAGAGCAAGCGCAAGGAGCTGTCGGACGCGGTCAACGCGCTGGCCGAGCCGCTGTCCAAGCTCGCCGCCGCCGTCGTCGCGAAGTGAGGGGCAGGTCATGACCGACGAGGCCGCGCCCTCCACCAACGCACCTTCCCCCTCGCGCCGCGCCCTCATCGGCTGGGGCGGTGCCGGGCTCGCGCTCGGCGCCGCGGCCGCCGGGGGCACGGCCGCCGCGCTCGGCGGTACCGGCGACGACGCCCGGCCGGTGGGCGACAGCGGCGGCGCCGTCCCGTTCCACGGGGCGCACCAGGCGGGCATCGCCACCGCCGTCCAGGACCGGCTGCACTTCGCGGCCTTCGACGTCACCACCGACGACCGCGCCGAGCTGATCGATCTGCTCAAGGAGTGGACGAAGGCGGCGGCCCGCATGACGCAGGGGCACGCGGTCGGCGACGGCGCGGTCAGCGACCTGATCGAGGCGCCGCCGGACGACACCGGGGAGGCGCTGGGACTCAAGCCGTCCCGGCTCACCCTCACCTTCGGGGTCGGCCCCACCCTCTTCAAGGACAAGAAGGGCAAGGACCGGTTCGGGATCGCGGGGCGCCGCCCCGAGGCGCTGATCGACCTGCCCGTCTTCCCCGGCGACGACCTCGACGCGGCCCGCAGCGACGGCGACCTGTGCGTGCAGGCGTGCGCCGACGACCCGCAGGTGGCCGTGCACGCGATCCGCAACCTGGCCCGCATCGGCATGGGCAAGGTCGCCGTCCGCTGGTCGCAGCTGGGCTTCGGCAAGACGTCCTCGACCACCCCGGACGCGCAGACGCCGCGCAACATGATGGGTTTCAAGGACGGCACCCGGAACATCTCCGGCACCGACGCCGACGCCCTGAAGAAGCACGTGTGGGTGAGCGAGAAGGCGGGCCCGGCCTGGCTGGCGGGCGGCTCGTACCTGGTGGCGCGCCGCATCCGCATGCACATCGAGACCTGGGACCGCACCTCGCTCAAGGAGCAGGAGGACGTGTTCGGGCGGGACAAGGGCGAGGGCGCGCCGTACGGCAAGCAGCACGAGCGCGATACGCCCAACCTCAAGGCGATGCTGCCCGACGCGCACGTCCGCCTCGCCCACCCGGACTCCAACGGCGGCGTCCGCATCCTGCGCCGCGGCTACTCCTTCACCGACGGTACGGACGGTCTGGGGCGGCTGGACGCGGGACTGTTCTTCCTCGCATACCAGCACGACGTGCGCGAAGGCTTCGTACCGCTCCAGCGGCGGCTGGCGCGCACCGACGCGCTCAACGAGTACATCCAGCACGTGGGTTCGGCGCTGTTCGCCATCCCGCCGGGCGTCCGGGACGCGGACGACTGGTGGGGCCGGGCGCTGTTCACCTGACCGGACCGAGAACGAGAGGAAGGCGAACCCCGTGTTCGGCAACTACCTGATCGGGCTGCGCGAAGGGCTCGAAGCCAGCCTGATCGTGTGCATCCTGGTCGCCTACCTGGTCAAGACCGGCCGCCGGGACGCGCTGCGGCCGGTGTGGCTGGGCATCGGCGCGGCGGTCGCGCTGGCCCTGTCCTTCGGCGCGGTACTGGAGTTCGGGACCCAGGAGCTGACGTTCGAGGCGCAGGAGGCGCTGGGCGGCTCGCTGTCCATCATCGCGGTCGGCCTGGTGACCTGGATGGTGTTCTGGATGCGGCGCACCGCCCGCCACCTCAAGCACGAGCTGCACGGGCGGCTGGACGCGGCGCTCGCCATGGGCACCGGCGCGCTGGTGGCCACGGCGTTCCTGGCGGTGGGCCGGGAGGGCCTGGAGACCGCCCTGTTCGTGTGGGCCGCGGTGCGGGCGAGCAACGGCGGCTCGGCGGACCCGCTGATCGGAGTGGCCCTGGGCCTGGTCACCGCGGTGCTGCTGGGCTGGCTGTTCTACCGCGGAGCGCTGCGGATCAACCTGGCGAAGTTCTTCACCTGGACGGGCGGCATGCTGGTCGTGGTGGCGGCGGGCGTCCTCGCGTACGGCTTCCACGACCTCCAGGAGGCGAACTGGCTTCCGGGGTTGCACTCCCAGGCGTTCGACATCAGCTCCACGATCGCGCCGGACACCTGGTACGGCACGCTGCTCAAGGGCGTCTTCAACTTCCAGCCCGATCCCACGTGGCTCCAGGTCACAGTGTGGCTGCTGTATCTGGTCCCCACGCTGACCTTCTTCTTCGCCCCGGGTAGGGTGGCGCCGTCCAACGCAGCCCCGAAGGAGCCGCAGCCCCATGACACGCAGGTCACCCCGCCGGCCGTCCGTCCTTCCGAGCGCAGCGGCGGTGCTGGCGCTGGGGATGACGCTGACGGGGTGCATGACGGTGCACGGCGAGCGGGAGAACATCCCGTCGGTGGACAAGGCTGAGGCCGCCGAGGCGCTCAAGGAGTTCACCGCCACGTACAACAAGGCGTACCGCGAGCTGGATCCGTCCGTGGCGAGCGAGGTGGAGACCGGCCCGCTGGAGGCCATCAGCAGGGCCGACCTCAAGGCCCAGCACGCCAACTCCCCGCAGGGCAACCCGAACTACCCGGCGCTGAAGCTGTCGGACGCGACCTTCCACATCCCCCGGCAGATCGGGTGGCCGAAGTTCTTCGTGGCGGACACCGACAGCAACCGGGACTCCAACCGGTGGCTGGTCGTCTTCACCCGCCAGGGCGCCGACGACCCGTGGAAGGCCGCGTACCTGTCCATTCTCAGCCAGGACGAGGTACCGGCCTTCGCGACCGACAAGGACGGCTGGGCCAAGCCCGTCGAGGCCGCGGGCCCGGCACCCCGGCTCGCGGTCCGGCCGGACAAGCTGAGCCGCGACTACGCCGACTACCTGATGACGGGTAAGGGCGACACGTTCGCGGACGGTTCGGCGACGACGGGGCTCCGGGACTCGCGGGACAAGTTCAAGAAGACGCCGAAGTTCTGGACGCAGTACATCGACACCGCGGCGGCCGGTGGCGGCGCCGAGGCGCCGGTGGGCCTGCGGACGGAGGACGGCGGCGCGGTGGTCTTCTTCACCTCGCACCACCGCCAGAAGCAGACCATGGCGAAGGGCTTCCGGCCCAACCCGGACCCGCAGGTCAAGGCGCTGATGACGGGCGAGGCGAAGCGGGCGGTGACGCTGACCCGGGTCGCCGAGTCGGCCGTCCGCGTCCCGGCGAAGGACGCGGCCGACCCAAAGGTGGTCTTCCTGAACCGCCTGGAAGGCGTAACGGGCGCGAAGGGCGAATAACGGGTTGTGGGCAGCGGTTCCGCCGGTTTGTGGGCAATCGTCCCGCGGAGGGGGCACCTCCCAGCGGTAGCTGGGGGAGGAACGGGTGGGCACAAACCGGCCACCGGCCCGCACCCGGCAACGAAACCTCAGCGCCCTATCGGCCAAGCCGCACCCTCGTGCTCCTCCTCCGCCCCCGCGAGCACGCGACCGGCATCCGTCAACGCCTCCAACAGCGTCAATGGATCCGGCAACGGCCGCTCCGGCCCGAGGAGCCACGCCACCCGCCCATCCCCCGGCAACCGGGCCGGCGGCACGAGCACATAGCTGCCACGGCAGTGCCACCGCAGCCCCGGATGCTCGTCCATCGTCTCGGGATGGCAGTCCAGCTCGCACGGCCACCACTCGTCCTCGTCCTCCGGCGTGCCGCGCGTCGCCGTGAAGAACAGCATCCGCCCCTGCCGAAGATCCCCGCCGCTGGTCGCGATCGGCCCGACCTCGACGTCCGAGGCCCCCAGCCGCTCCAGGGCCTGCCGCCCCGCCTCGACGGGAACGTCGAGCACATCGTGGACGAGGCCGGTGGCGGTGATGAAGTTGGCCTGCGGATCGGCGCGCAGCCAGTGCCGCACCTTCTCCGGGTCGGCCGAGGCCTGGGTCGCCCAGGCGAAGGAGACGGGGTGCCGGGCGGGGGTCGGACAGCCGATGCGGTCGCAGGAACAGCCGTAGCCGGAGGGGTACGCGGCGGGCGCGAGCGGGAATCCGGCGGCGGCCGCGGCCATGAGCAGGTCCTCGCGGGCGCTCGCGGCGCCCGCCCCCGAGCCGGTATCGCCGCCCGTCGCGCTTCTCGACCGGCGCAGCCACTGGGTGAACCTGCTCTTGCGTTCCATCTATCGCCTCGCTTCACCGCCGCGACCGGCGGTACCGCCGGTACCCGATCAATGCTGCCACCATCCTGCTCCCGAGGTGACCGCTGTCCGCATCCGGGGTGACGACGGGACCCACGTCCGGGTGCCGATATCAGGACATAACCGAACGAGCACCCCTAGCGTTCCCTTTATGATCACCAGGTATTTTCTGACCGGTGTGGCGGTCCTCACCCTTTCCATACCGGCGGCCGTCCTGGCCTACCCCACCCCTCGCCCGGCCACCTCCCCCACCGCGCACCTGCCGGAACGACACCTCGGCGATCAGCCCGCCCCCGTCCCCGCACCCCCGCGGATCATCTACACGGCCCACCGCGGCGGCGCCCTCGAAGTGCCCGAGAACAGCATGGCCGGGCTGACCACCGCCCTGACCCGCAAGGACGCCCAGGTCCTCGACTTCGACATCCGCTCCCTGCGCGACGGCACGCTCGTCGTCATGCACGACGCGACGCTGGACCGTACGACGTCCCAGGCCGGGCCCGTGAACGCGCTGACCGCCGCCCAGTGGCGCGCCGTACGCCTTCGCCCCGCCCCCGCCCTGCGCGGCGTCTGGAAGCCCGAGCGGCCGCCGACGGTGGCCGAGGCGCTGGACCGGCTCGGCGGCCGCACCACGCTCATGGTCGAGACGAAGGACCCGGCCGGGCTGCCCGAGCTGGCCCGCATGATCCGCGACCGGGGCCTGACCCGCTCGGTCTACGTGAACTCCAACCACCCGGACGTCGCCCGCGAGGCCCACCGGATGGGGCTGCTGGCCCAGCTGTGGCGGTCCGCCCGGCAGATGCGCCACGACCGCCCGGGCGAGTGGCGCGGGGTCGTGGACCTGCTGGACGTCGACTACCGGGCGCGGGACGCGGACATACGGCGGGCCGTGGCCTCCGGTGTGCCCCATGTGTGGGCGCACACCGTCAACACCCCCGGGCAGCGCGACCGGATGGTGCAGCTGGGGTGCGACGGGATCATCACCGACGCGCCGAGCCTGATGATCACCACCCCCGTCCGGGTGCCGCTCAGCGGGGGCTGAGGCCGCGCAGCGCCATCTCGACCACGGCATCCGCGTACGCATGCGTGAGCGGCAGCGTCCGCAGCAGCCAGCGGGCCGTGACCGGGCCGGTGACCAGCTCCATGGCGACCCGCGGATCGAGGTCCGCCGCGACCTGTCCGGCCCGCTGGGCGGCGCGCAGCCGCTCCACGTAGAGCTGGACCGACGGCTCCATGACCCGGCTGACGAACTCCGCGGCGATCTCCGGGTTCACGATGCCCTCGGCGGCCAGCGCCCGGTAGGGCAGGTCGTACGTGGGCGACAGCAGCTCGTCCACCGTCGCGCGCAGCACGAACTTGAGGTCGGCCTCCAGGTCGCCGGTGTCGGGGAACGCGTACGGCGCCTCGCTCTCCGGCCCCTCCGCCTCCTGCGCGGCCCGCTCGCCGAGGGCGACGAAGGCGTCCAGCAGGACGGCCGCCTTGGAGGGCCACCATCGGTAGATCGTCTGCTTGCCGACCCCGGCGCGGGCGGCGATGGCCTCGATGGTGAGTCTGGGATAGCCCACTTCGGCGACGAGTTCGAGCGCGGCGTCGAGGATCGCGCGGTGCGAACGCTCACTGCGGCGGGTCGCGTTGGGAACTGCTTTTCCGGCCATGCCGGTCAATGTAGCGAAGGCGCCTGCTAGACGATACGCATCGTCTCCTGCCCTTTCCCCGCCGCCCACCCCGTAGAATCCACGGAATGCACGCCCCGCACGCCGCCCCCACCGCCGAGACGCTGCGCACCGCGCTCGCCGGGCTCCTCGACGGACTGCCGCCCCGCCAGGCGGCCCAGGCGGTCGACCGGCTGATCGCCAACTACCGGGGCCGCACCCCGACCGAGGCGCCCGTGCTGCGCGACCGCTCCGATGTGGCCGCGTACGCCGCGTACCGGATGCCCGCGACGTTCGAGGCCGTACGCGCCGCCCTCGACGCCCTCCGCGAGCGCGCCCCCGACTGGGCGCCCGCCACGCACCTCGACATCGGCGGCGGTACGGGCGCGGCGAGCTGGGCCGTGGCCGCCGCGTGGCCGGACGGGGCGCACAGCACCACCGTCCTGGACTGGGCCGAACCCGCCCTCGCCCTCGGCCGCGAGCTGACCCGGCAGTCCCCCGCCGCCCCGCTGCGCGACGCCCGCTGGCAGCGCCGCGCCCTCACCGCGGACCTCACCCTCCCCGACGCGACGGACCTCGTCACCGTCTCCTACGTCCTGGGCGAACTCACCCCGTCCGACCGCCGCGCGGTCGTCGGCGAGGCGGCCCGGACGGCCCAGGCGGTGGTCCTCGTCGAACCCGGCACCCCCGACGGCTATCTGCGCGTCCGCGAGGCCCGCGACCAGCTCGTGGCGGCGGGCCTCCACATCCTGGCCCCCTGCCCGCACAGCGACGCCTGCCCCATCGAACCGGGCGCCGACTGGTGCCACTTCGCGGCGCGGGTGAGCCGTTCGTCGCTGCACCGCCAGGTGAAGGGGGGTTCGCTGGGGCACGAGGACGAGAAGTTCGCGTACGTCGCGGCGAGCCGCTTCGCCGCCCCGGTGCCTGGTGGGACGCCCGCGTCGCGCGTCACCCGCCACCCCCAGACCCGCAAGGGCCAGGTCCTCCTGGACCTGTGCACCCCCGACGAAGGCCTCACCCGCCGCACCCTCACCAAGCGCCACGGCCCCCTCTACCGCGCCGCCCGCGACACCGCCTGGGGCGACACCTGGCCGCCGCCCGAGGAAGAGTGATTCACAGCGCTCGGGCCAGGGCGGTGGCCGCCGCCGCGCGCGGCGCGCTGTCGCCGGGGCGGCGGCGGGGGTGGACCGTGTTGGCCAGCAGGATCAGGTAGCAGTCCCGGGCGCGGTCCAGCACCAGGCTGGTGCCCGTGAACCCGGTGTGCCCGGCCGCCCCCGCGCCCGCCAACTCGCCCATGAACCACGGCTGGTCGACCTCGAAGCCCAGCCCGGGCGCGGCCAGCATCAGGTCCACCGAGGCGGGCGAGAGCACCGGCCCGCCGCCCGCGAGCAGCGCGCGGCACAGCGCCGCCAGGTCGGCCGCGGTCGAGAAGAGCCCGGCGTGGCCCGCGACGCCGCCGAGCGCGTACGCGTTCTCGTCGTGCACCACGCCCCGCAGCATGCCCCGGTCGAGCTTGCCCCAGGGGCGCCGCTGGTCCTCGGTCGCGGCGATGCGCGGCAGCCAGGCGCGGGGCGGGCGGAAGCGGGTGGAGGCCATGCCCAGCGGGCCGGTGACGCGGTCCTGCACGAGGCCGTCCAGCGAGCCGCCGGTCGCCCGCTCCAGCACCCGCTGCATCAGCAGCAGGTTGAGGTCGGAGTAGCGGCGGGCGGCGCCGGGTGGGGTGGCGGGCGGTTCGGCGTACAGCCGCGCCCAGCGCGCCTCGTCCCCGTCGTACTCGTACAGCGGCAGCTCCGGGATCAGCCCGGACCGGTGGGTGAGCAGCTGCCGCACCGTGATGCCGTGGTCGGCGGCGGCCGTGCACTCGGGGGCGTAACGGGCGACCGGGGCGTCCAGCGCGATCTCCCCGCGCTCCAGCGAGCCCACCGCCACGATCGCGGTGAACAGCTTCGTCAGCGAGGCGAGGTCGAAGACCGTATCGGCGTGCGCCGGGACCCACTGCGCGCGCGGCAGCTCGCGGTCGTACGCGGCGTACCGCACCGCCCAGCCGAAGGCCCCTCCCGCGAGGGGCCCGGCGCTCGTCCCGGCGGTCACCACCGCGCCCGCGCACCAGGGGCGCTCCCCCTCGGGGAGCGCCTCCACGGTGCGTACGAGCCGGGTCAGGCCACCGTCACGCTCTGCTGGGTGCGTCGCTGCCACGGGCGGCAGAGTCCCACGAAGCAGCCCATGGCGGCCAGCGCGCACACCAGCTGGACGACGGCCATCGGCACGGCCGTGGTCTCGCCCGCGATCCCCACCAGCGGCGAGGCGACGGCCCCGAGCAGGAAGGTGGAGGTGCCGAGCAGCGCGGACGCGGAACCGGCGGCGTGCGGGGTGCGCATCAGCGCCTGGGCGTTGGTGTTCGGCATGGCCAGGCCCATCGACGACATCAGCACGAACAGGCAGGCCGCGACCGGTACGAGACCGACGTCGCCGAAGACCCCGGCGGACAGGGCCAGCAGCGCGGTCGCCGCGACGGCGATCGTCGTCAGCCCCACGCCGAGCACCTTGTCCATGCTGACGCGGCCGACGAGGATCCGGCCGTTGACCTGGCCCATGCCGATGAGGCCGATCGAGTTGAGCCCGAAGAGCAGGCTGAAGGTCTGCGGCGAGGCGCCGTAGATCTCCTGGACGACGAACGACGAACCGGAGACATAGGCGAAGAGGGCCGCGAAGGCGAAGCTGCCCGCGAGCATGTAGCCGGTGAAGACGCGGTCGGCGAGCAGCCCGCGCACCGTCCGCAGCGTCTCACCGAGCCCGCCGTCGTGGCGGCGCTCCGGGGGCAGGGTCTCGCGCAGGAAGCGCCAGACGACGAGGGTGAGCAGGGCGCCGATCACCGTCAGGACGACGAACACGCCGCGCCAGTCGGTGAAGCGCAGGATCTGGCCGCCGATCACGGGCGCGGCGATGGGCGCGACCCCGGAGATCAGCATCAGGGTGGAGAAGAAGCGGGCCATCGCGATGCCGTCGTACAGGTCGCGGACGACGGCACGGGCGATCACGATCCCGGCCGACCCGGCGAGCCCCTGGAGCAGCCGGAAGCCGATGAGCGTCCCGGCGGTGGGCGCGAAGGCGCAGATGGCGGTGGCGATGACGTAGATCACCATGCCGATGAGGAGGGGACGGCGGCGGCCCCACTTGTCGCTCATCGGGCCGACGACGAGCTGGCCGAGCGCCATGCCCATCAGGCAGGCGGTGAGGGTGAGCTGGGCGGTGGCGGCGGAGCTGTGGAGCGCGTCGGTGACCTCCGGCAGGGCCGGGAGGTACATGTCCATCGAGAGGGCGGGGAGAGCGGTGAGCCCGCCGAGGACGAAGGTGACGAGGAGGCTCGCGCGGCGCTGCGCGGTCGACGGAGCGGTGGCCTGGGGCGCGGCGGCGGAGGAGAGAGAAGAGGGGTCGGGTCTGTGGGACCGGTCGGGAGCGGCGGCCGTGAGGCCGGGCTGCTGCATGCTTGCCTTCCATGAGTCGTTGAATCGTTGTCTATGCTCTCAGCAGAATTGGAGTGCTCACGACCGAATAAGCCAGGGGTGCGGATGCCCGGACCGAAGAGCGAGCCCGTGCGGTGGGGGATCCTGGCGACCGGCGGGATCGCCGCGTCGTTCACCGAAGATCTGCTGGAGATGGAAGACGCGCAGGTCATGGCGGTGGGCTCGCGCAGCCCGGAGGCCGCGAAGCGGTTCGCGGAACGGTTCGGGATACCCCGCTCCTACGGCAGCTGGGCCGAGCTGGCCGCCGACGAGGAACTCGACGTGATATACGTCGCTACCCCGCACGCGGCCCACCGCACCGCCGCCGGCCTCTGCCTGGAGGCGGGCCGGGCGGTGCTCTGCGAGAAGGCGTTCACCCTGAACGCACGCGAGGCGGACGAGCTGGTCGCCCTCGCCCGGACCCGCGACCGCTTCCTGATGGAGGCGATGTGGACGTACTGCGATCCGGTCGTCCGGCGCATGACCGCCCTCGTCCGGGACGGCGCGATCGGCGAGGTCCGCGCGGTCCACGCCGACTTCGGCCTCCCCGGCCCCATCGCCCCCACCCACCGCCTGCGCGACCCGGCCCAGGGCGGCGGCGCCCTGCTCGACCTCGGCGTCTACCCGGTGTCCTTCGCCCATCTGTTGCTGGGCGAGCCGTCGGACGTCCAGGCCCGCGCCGAACTGTCCCCGGAGGGCGTGGACGTGAACACGGGCCTCCTGCTGGGCTGGGACACCGGCGCGGTGGCCCTCCTCGGCTGCTCCCTCACCGCCGATACGCCCAGGTCGGCGGCGGTGACGGGCTCCGCGGGCCGCATCGAGTTCCCCCGCGGCTTCTTCCACCCCGACCACTTCGTCCTGCACCGCCCGGGCCACGACCCGGAGGAGTTCACGGCCCCGGACGGCCTGCGCGCCTACCAGCGCGAGGCAGCCGAGGTGATGCGCTGCCTGCGCGCGAACGAACGCGAATCCCCCCTCGTCCCCCTGTCGGGCACCCTGGCCGTGATGCGCACCCTGGACACGGCCCGATCCAGGATCGGCGTCCGCTACCCGAGCGAGGGCTGAAGGCGTTTCATTGGCTCTGTGCCGCGGTGGCCCGGGATTTCTCCCGACTACGCGGGCTCGAGAAGGCTGACAACCGACACGCCTGTCTCTCCACCGACGAGCCGAAGCGCCACCTCTGCACGAGCGGCCAGATCAAGTGGCGTGGCCTGATGGACCTGATCGGCATGGACGATCCGGTCGAGCCCTGCGCCGACCAGCGGTGCGGCTGTCCGAAGGGAAGCGTGCAGGGCGACACCTTGGGTGGATCCCCCGTGCAGCACGATGTTACGGGTGCGGTAGAGGCGTCGTAGTGCGATGCGATAAGTGCTCATCACTTCCCCGAGGACACGACGAGGTTCCATCAGCAGGGCGACCATACGTTCCGCTGCTGGACGGTCGCTGTGCTTGGTACGTGCGCCCGAGAAATCCAGAGCTCTACCGCCGGACGCACGCAGCACTTCGGACACACACGATGCCCGTTCGAGGTTTGTCCCGCATGCGGCGAGTCGCCTGGCGAGGTCATCGGATTGCTGGGGTTTGTGGCGATGGGCCAGAGCCGTGAGTTCGGCTCGTGGCCAGGAGCAGGCGATGATCGCTGCCAGTCGATCAGCAGCAATGGCCTTCCCGGACCGCTCTGTCTCCTGCGGATCGTCGGGATGCGACAGAAGCGCCTCGATGGCTGCCCACGCACCGGCGACCGCGGGGCCGAAAGCTTCCCTGGTTGATGGGAGCGGCCAGTTCAAGCGCATCGTCGATACGGCTGCGTGAGCCACTGACGCGGTATAGGTGACCTTCGTTGACGAGCGTCAGCACATCGGCGCCACGGGCCGGTGGCGTGAACGGGATCGGCTGCGAATGTCCGGCTACCCATATGAAGGGAAGCGGCGTGATCCCACCCCGGTGGCGGCGCAGAAACGAGGAGCGGGCAACCATCCGCTCCACCATCTGTCGCGCCTGCTCAGCCGCGCCGTGGGCATCCCGCGCGCTGAACCGGTACAAGAAGCCACCACCCGGCCGCACGCCGGCGGTGTCGTGTCCGTGCTCCCGTAACCAGGCCACCACTTTCCCCTTGGGCAGCCAGTTCGGCAGCGGCTCGGCCAGCTCGCGCTGAGGCACCCCGGACAGGGCTACGAGAACTTCGAACGGTTCACGAGCCGTCCGCGCGAGGGCAGCAGCACTATCAGCGATACGGGTGATGTCCGCGCGGTCGACGTAGAGCCTCTTCGCCCACGCGAGCAGGTGGCTCGCGCTGTATCCGAGGTCCAGGAGATGCGCTGCGACCAGGCGTGAGAACCGCTCGGGTCCAGGACGGTTCTCCGAGGCCACTGCCACGGCCCAACGTTCGAGATATCCGGACCGGGCGTGATCGATGACCTCCCGCAACCGCCGCCGAGCCGGACTCGGATCAGGCAGGGGAGCGCTGAGGAGAGCAGTGATTTCCTGGCGCAGCTCGCGCTCCCCCAAGCCACGGTCCGGACCGATCAACCTGCGCAGTTCGGCACGCTGCCAGTCACAGGCGGCAGAAGACAGAACACCCTGAGCCTGCCAGCCGCCCGCCTCCCAGAGCTCCTCCAGAGCCAGGACCGAGCCGATGTCCCACAGCCTTCGAGCCCAAGGAGTGCCCTCGTCGGTGAAGTAGTCGATCATGCGCGCGAGAGCGTGGCGCGCATAGAGGTCATCGGGCACGGAAGGTATCGAGCTGGGCACGAAAGGTACGGCAGCGGAGGGAGCGGACCCCTGCTAACCTAAGGGCAGACTTAAAGGGGCACTCGCTGTTTACAGCCACTGCCCCTTTCTTCATGCCCGGCCTCTCCCCACATCGCAACACCGCCTGCCAGGGACTCCAAAAGACGCTTCGACTCGACGCAGCCGCTTCCCCCTCACCCGGTTGTGCGCACCAGCTTCTCCCCATGGCCCTTGACCGACCCCCGGCCCGAGGCTGCCCGAGGAGGCGACTGGCCGGTCCCCGTGGCTGAACACGCTGTCAAGGCAACGCGACGGCCTCGACCGGAATGGGACCGAACGACCGTACCCGCGGAGCCGACCGCGGGTACCGTTCTGGTGTCAAGTCGGAACGGGAGCCTGTATGCCCGCTATGGACCGTGCCGCCCTCACTCGCGAGAAGCTCCACGGCTGGGACTGCGTGCTCTGCGGCGCGCGCCTCGCCGCCGACCGGTCGGCCGGTACGGTCACCGTCGACCGGGGGCCGACCCGGACGACGTACGAGGTGTGGGCCTGCGGTCCCGCCTGCGGCGTGCGCCCCGACGCGCAGAAGCCGACGGCCTGGAGCCGGTTCCTCGACAACGCCACGACCGGATGCGCCGACTGCCGGACCGGTCGGCGATGCCGCGCTGGGCACGAACTGCTCGACGCGGCCCGGGAGGAAGCGCGTACCGCCGCGGTTGCGGCCCCGTAGGCCCGGACTGAGCCCGCGGCGCCGGTGGGGGCGCCGCGGGCCCTGGGGCTCTCACCGGTCAGACCTGCTGAAGCCCAGGGTTTCCGGCTTCGCTGACGAACGACGCCGCCGTGGTGAGCGGCGCGCCCGGGGTCGTGACCGCGGAGACCGTCTTGTAGTCGGCCCGCGCCTGATTGCCGTCCAGCGTGACCGTCACATAGCCGCGGCGGCCGTTGTAGAACTTCATGTGCGGGTTGGCGGCCATGTAGGTGGACCAGTTGGCCGGTTTGTCGGCGCCGTCCTTCCCGCTGGTGACCGACGTGCCGACGAACTCGACGCCCAGGGTCGGGGACGACGGGTTGTTGAAGTCCTTCTTGATGTCGAACGCGTAGTGGACGTGGACGTCGCCGGTCAGGACGACGAGGTTGTCGACGCCCGCCTGCTGGACGCCGTCCAGGACGCGGGAGCGGGAGGCGGGGTAGCCGTCCCAGGAGTCCATGGAGAGCTGGGAGCGCTCGGCGGTGGTGTTCTTCCGCTGCGAGAAGGTGACCTGCTGCGGGAGGACGTTCCAGGTGGCGGTGGAGCGGCGGAAGCCGTCCAGGAGCCAGCGCTCCTGGGTGGCGCCGGTGAGGGTGCGGGAGGGGTCCTCGGACTCGGGTCCCGGGTACTGCCAGCCGTCGCCGTACGCCTGGTTGGAGCGGTACTGGCGGGTGTCGAGGATGTCGAACTGGGCGAGCCGGCCGTAGTGGAAGCGCCGGTAGAGCCGCATGTCGGGGCCGTCGGGCCGCTGCGGCATGCGCAGCGGCATGTTCTCCCAGTACGCCCGGTAGGCGGCGGCACGGCGGATCAGGAACTCCTCGGGCGGGTTGCCGTGCTCGTCGATGTCGTCCGCGTAGTTGTTCTCGGTCTCGTGGTCGTCCCAGGTGACGAACCAGGGGAAGGCGGCGTGGGCGGCCTGGAGGTCCGGGTCGGACTTGTAGAGGGCGTAGCGCAGCCGGTAGTCCCCGAGCGTCATGGTCTCGGTGTTGAAGTGCGCGGGGAGGGTGCGGTCGGTGTAGTTGCGGGCGCCGCCGACCGCGCTGACGGCGTACTCGTAGTGGTAGTCGCCGACGTGGAAGACGGCGTCCAGGTCCTCGCCCGCGAGGTGCTTCAGGGCCGTGTAGTAGCCGTCGTGGTACGCCTGGCAGGACACCAGGCCGAAGCGCATGTCACGGATCTTGGCGCCGTACGACGGGGTGGTGCGGGTGCGGCCGGCGGGGCTGGTCCACTTGCCGGCCCGGAAGCGGTACCAGTAGACGCGGTCGGGTTCGAGGCCTTTGGCGTCCACGTGCACGGTGTAGTTGAACTCGGCGTGTGCGGTGGCGGTTCCGCGCGCGACCACCCGGCTGAAGTGCTCGTCGCGGGCGATCTGCCACTCGACCGTGACGGCGCCCTCCTCGGGCAGTCCGTTGCCCGGCTCGTAGGCGCGGGGCGCGAGTCTGGTCCACAGCACGACGGCATCGGGCAGCGGATCGCCGGATGCCACGCCGAGCGTGAAGGGGTTTTCGGTGAGCGCGTCCGTACGTACCTGCGCGGCCTGGGCGCTGGGCAGGTTGGTGGAGAAGGCCAGTGCGGCGGCTGCTCCGGTGACGGTGAGGAAGCGGCGGCGGCCCAGATGTGCTGCCGCGGCTCGTATCGCCTGCTGGTGTGCGGCGTGTGCCATGTGCTCTCCCCTGGCTCGTGGCGTCAGAGGAATTGGAGTGTCAGGGGGAGGCCGCACGCTTGCCTATACACGACGCACACATGTCGGCTGGGTGAGGTCCGTTTCCGGATAGGACGTTTGCCGTCATACACCCTGCGGGAGCAGGGATGTGACGTGGCGTACGCTGCCGCTCCATGAACCGAAGCGAGGGTGTGCCGGTGGTGTCGAAGGTCGCCGTGGTGACGGGCGCGGGCTCCGGGATCGGCCGGGCGGTGGCGCTCGAACTCTACGAGTCGGGCTGGTCGGTGGTGCTCGCGGGGCGCCGCGAGGAGACCCTCGCGGAGACGGCGCGGCGGGCGGGCGACGGCCCCTCGGTCCTCGCCGTGCCGACGGACGTGAGCAGGCCCGCGCAGGTGGACGCCCTCTTCGCGACCGTACGGGACCGCTTCGGACGGCTCGACCTGCTGTTCAACAACGCGGGCAGCTTCGGCCCGCGCGGGGTGCCGGTGGAGGACCTCAGCGCCGAGGACTGGCAGGCGGTCGTGGACGTCAATCTGACGGGCGCCTTCCTGTGCGCACAGGGCGCCTTCCGGCTGATGCGTGATCAGGATCCGCGAGGCGGACGGATCATCAATAATGGCTCGATTTCCGCCCATGCCCCGCGCCCGCACAGCATCGCGTACACGGCGACCAAGCACGCGCTGACCGGGCTGACCAAGTCGCTGTCGCTGGACGGGCGGGCGTACTCCATCGCCTGCGGACAGATCGACATCGGCAACGCGGAGACGGAGATGACCGGGCAGATGCGGGCCGGTGTACTCCAGGCGAACGGGGAGGTGGTGGCCGAGCCGGTGATGGACGTGGCGGATGTGGCACGTACCGTGCGGCATATGGCCTCGCTGCCGCTGGAGGCGAATGTGCAGTTCGCGACGGTACTGGCGACGGGGATGCCGTACATCGGTCGCGGCTGACGGGCGGTGGGTCGTCACCGATCGTAGATAACCCCCGGCCCGATCGAATAATGTGACCGAGCGGAAATTCACCCCAAGAGATCAACTTCGCCCAAAGATACGACCCAGATTGACCGCAGATCCGACCACCCACGATCGAAGAAGACCGCATTGCGTTCTCTCCCGCTCACCCTGGTCGCCCGCATCCTGCCCGTCGCCGTCCTCGCCGTGGCAGGCGTGGCCATGACCACCTCCGGCTCCGGCGACGCGGACGACACGCGCTCCCAGGCGGCCGACGCCTCCCCGACCCCGTCCGCCGCCGATCCGACGGGGGGCGGCGGATCCGGGATCGCCCCGGACGGGGGCGGAGGCGGCGCGAGCACGGCGGGGCGCTACTCCAAGCCGCCGGCCGAGGCCTGCTCCGCGCTCCCGGCCGCCACGGTCAAGAAGCTGGTGCCGGGCGCGAAGACCAGCGGAAACGAGCTGAAGTCCAGCGACCTCAACCGCCGCTCGGGCTGCTCCTGGCACGCCCTGGACGGCTTCGACTACCGCTGGCTGGACATAAGCTTCGACGTCACCGGCCGGGCGCCCGCGGGCTCCGGCGACCCGGTGTCCGGGCTCGGCGACAAGGCGACCGTCAACGACAAGATCACCAGCGACGACGACCAGCAGGTGCGCGAGGCGGTGGTGACCGTCCGCAAGGACAACGCGACCATCGTGGCCACCTACAACGGCGGCGATTTCGAGAGCCACAAGGCTCCCTCGTCCAAGGTGGTCCGCGACGGAGCGATCAGCGCTGCGAAGAATGCGCTCTCCGCGCTCGACGAATGACCGCTTTTGCGTATGTCGATGAACATGCGCTGTGTTTCGACAGGCCGCCTGAGCGTCTGGTTACGATCACCTCACCGTAACCAACCCCCTGGAGTTCCGCCGTGTCCGAACCACGTCTGGGCGTCGCCATCCTGACCATGGGCAATCGGCCCAGAGAGGTGGCCGCCCTGCTGGAGTCGGTCGCGAAACAGGACGTACCGCCCACCCGCATCGTCGTCGTCGGCAACGGCTCCCCGCTGCCCGCGATGCCGGACGAGGTGACCGCGGTCGAGCTGGACGAGAACCTCGGCGTGTCCGGCGGCCGCAACGTCGCCTGGCAGCGGCTGCGCGACTTCGGTGACGTCGACGTCGTCATCGACCTCGACGACGACGGGCTGCTCGTGGACGCCGATGTGTTCCGTACCGTGCGCGACCTGTACGCGGACGACCCGCGGCTGGGCATCGTCAGCTTCCGCATCGCCGACGAGACCGGCGAGACCCAGCGCCGCCACGTCCCCCGGCTCCGGGCGAGCGACCCGATGCGCGGCGGCGAGGTGACCACCTTCCTCGGCGGCGGACACGCCCTGTCCGTGCCGATGCTGGAACGGATCGGCGGCTGGCCGGACGAGTTCTTCTTCACCCACGAGGAGACCGACCTCGCCTGGCGGGCGCTCGACGCCGGATGGAAGGTGCTGTACGCCCCCGAACTGCTGCTCCAGCACCCCCGCACCTCCCCCGCCCGGCACGCCGTCTACCACCGGATGACCGCGCGCAACCGCGTCTGGCTCGCCCGCCGCCACCTGCCGCTGCCCCTGGTCCCCGTCTACCTCGGTACGTGGACCCTCCTCACCCTCGCCCGCACCCGCGCCCTCGACGGGCTGCGGGCCTGGGGCGGCGGCTTCCTGGAGGGCGTCCGCACCCCGTGCGGCACCCGGCGGCCCATGCGGTGGCGCACGGTGTGGCGGATGACGCGGCTGGGCCGCCCGCCGGTGATCTGACGCACCCTCACACAGGACCCACTCAGACGAGCGCGTCCGCCACCAGGGCGGCGGCCCGGGCCACCAGGGGGTTGTCCGTCGGGCCCTGGGGGTCGTACTTGGTGGAGAGCACCGACAGCACCAGCGGGGTGCGCTCCGGCGGCCAGACGACGCCCACGTCGTTGGCCACCCCGTACTGGGTGCCGCCGCCCGTCTTGTCCGCCAGGATCCAGTCGGCGGGCAGGCCCTTGCGGAACCGTTCGGTGTTGGTGGTGTTCGCCACCAGCCACCCGGTCAGCCGCGTGCGGTCCTCGCGGGTGAGCGCACGGCCGAGGACGAGGCGGGCGAACGTCTTCCCGATGGCGCCGGGGCTGGTGGTGTCCGTGTCCCGCCAGGGCTCGGCCGTGTTCAGCTCCGGCTCCCAGCGGTCGAGCCGGGTCGTCCCGTCGCTGAGGGAACGGCAGAAGCGGGTGATGGCGGTCGGCCCGCCCAGGTCCTGGAGCAGCAGGTTCCCGGCGGCGTTGTCGCTCTCGCTGACGGCGGCGGCGCACAGCTGCTCGACGGTCAGCCCGCCCTCGATGTTCTCCGGCTTGCCCGTGACCGGGGCGTAGCCCGCCTTCCGGACGAACTCCTCGGTGTAGTGGACGCGCTTGGCGAGGAATTCACCGTCGCGGTCGAGGTCGCGCAGGACCGCCGCGGCGGCGAGCGCCTTGAAGACGGAGCAGATCGGGAAGCGCTCCTCGGCCCGGTACGCCACCGTCGCCCCGGTGGCCGGGTCGAACGCGAACACGCCCAGCCTTGCCGCGTACTCCTCCTCCAGTGCCCGCAGTTGCCGGGTGACGTCAGCTGCGGATGCCGCGGACGCGGTGCCCGGTACGGGCACCAGGGCGGCCAGGGCCGTACCGGCGCCCAGGGCCAGCACGCGGCGGCGGGACGGGGCGGCGGGGCGTGGGGTGATGTGCTGCACGGGCGGTCCTCGTTTCTCGTGGTGGGACGGTCGGTGTGACGGCCTGTGTGACGGTTCGGTGTGACGGGAGTCGTGCCGGAGTCGCACGCCGTCAGTGAAGACCGCGGCCGTTCGCCCTGTCGAATACACTCTCGACGTCCGCGTGATTCCATTTGGATATCCGGGCACGTCAGGGGGGCTCGTTGCTGACCGAACGGCACGTGGAAATCTTCGTCGCGCTGGCGGAGGAGCAGCACTTCGGCGCCGCCGCGCAGCGCGTGGGCATCACCCAGCCACCGCTGTCGCAGGGGCTTCGCCGACTCGAAACGCTGCTGGGCGTACGCCTCTTCGACCGCACCCGGGGCGTCGCCCTCACCGACGAGGGCGCCCTGCTGCTGCCGCACGCCCGCCGCGCGCTCACCGCGCTGGCGGAGCTGCGGGAAGCCGGGGCTCGCGAGCGGGCCGACGGGCGGCGGCTGCGGCTCGGTCTGGCCCCCGAGGTGCCCCCGCGGGTCGCGGCGGCGGTGGCCTCCGCGCCGGTCCGGGCCGGGGAGCGCGGCCGTCTCGCGGTGGTGACGGCGCCGACCGCCACGCTGCTGTCCGAGACCGCGGCGGGGCGGCTCGACATCGCGGTGGTGCAGCACCCGGCGGTGCTGCACGGGCTGGCGGCCGGGCGGGTGGTGCTCTTCCCCACCTGGCTGCTCACGCCCGCCGACGCCCCCGACCGCCCCGACGCCCACACGGAAACACGCGGGCTGCCCGTGGCCGTGCGCCCGCGGGAGGAGGCTCCGGCGGCGTACGACCTGTTCGTCGACACCCTGGCCAGCCGCGGGCGGCGCGTGGAGACCGTCACGGTCTCCGACGAACGCGCCGGGCTCGCCCTGGTGGCGGCGGGTCAGGCGACGCTGGTCACGGCCGACCCCACGCTGACCGCCGACGGCATCGAGCGCACCCGGGCCGTCGACCCGCCGCTGCCCCTGCGGTTGCGGGTGGTGTGGGACTCCCGGCAGCCGGACGGCGAGGAGACCGAGCGGACGGCGCGGTTGCTGGTGGAGGCCCTGTCGTTGCAGGCGGCGTCCCTCGACGTGGCAGCGGCGCGGGCGGCGCGATGAGCGGGCCGCAGGGGTGGGAGGTCCGGGCGCGGCGCACGATCCGCGGCCTGTTCGCCGACGCCGGTGTCCGCGGCTGGCTGCACGTGGCCGATCTGCGCCGCCCCGAGGCGTGCGTGGCGATCGACCCCGACGAGCCGGTCCCGGTGGGCTCCGTCTACAAGGTGCCGCTGATGGTCGCGTTCTGGCGGCTCGTGGACGCCGGGACGCTCGATCCGTACGAGCGGATGACGCTCGGCGCGTCGGACCGGATGCCCGGCCCCACCGGCATCTCCATCCTGCGCGACGACATCACCGTCTCCCTCCGCGACCTGGTCACCCTCATGATGAGCGTGTCCGACAACACCGCCGCCGACGTGCTGCTGCGCCGGGTCGGCACCGAGGCCGTCGACGAGGTGTGCCGGGACCTCGGCATGCCGGACACCCGCATCCACGGCGGTGTGGCCACCACGTTCGCGCAGCTGGTGGCGGAGACCGGGGCCGAGTCGCTGAGCGCGGCGATGCGGCGCCTCGCGGACAACGACACGACCGTTCCCCTCGCCGTCTACGGCCCCCTCCTCAAGTCCTCCGCCACGCCCGCGGACATGGCCCGGCTGCTGCGCGCCATCTGGACCGGCCGGGCGGCCTCCGCCGACGCCTGCGCGGTCATGCGCGAGGTCATGGGCAGGCAGCCGTGGACGCACCGGCTCGCCTCCGGGTTTCCGTACGACGACGTGACCGTGTCGGGGAAGACCGGGACGTTCGGGTCGATGCGCCACGAGGCCGGGGTCGTCGAACTCGCCGACGGCAGCGCGTACACCGCCGTGGTGTTCACCCAGGCGGCGCGCGCCGACAGCCGACTGCCGCGCGCGGACGCGGTCATCGGCGCCGCCGCCCGTACCGCGGTGGAGGAGCTGCGCGGCAACGAGGGCACGTAGGCATCATGCGGGTTCCTCACCGGACTCCTCCAACAGCGCGATCACCTCCTCGGCGGACGTCTCCCGCAGCTCCTCGCCGACGAGCAGCCAGCGCGTGATGCCGACCGATTCGAGGAACGGCAGGTCGTGACCGGCGATCAGCAGCGCGCCCCGGTACGACGCGAGCGCACCGGTCAGCTGACGCACGCTGGCCAGGTCGAGGTTGTTGGTGGGCTCGTCCAGCATCAGCAGCTGCGGGGCCGGGGCGGCGAGCATGGTGGCCGCGAGGGCGGCCCGGAAGCGCTCACCGCCGGAGAGGGTGCCCGCGGGCTGTTCGGCGCGCGCCCCCTTGAACAGGAACCGGGCGAGCTGGGAGCGGATGTGGTTGTCACTGACGCCGGGCGCCCTGCGGGACACGTTCGCCGCGACGCTCAGCTCGTCGTCCAGCACGTCCAGGCGCTGCGGCAGGAAGCGCAGCGGTACGAACGCCCTGGCCTCGCCGGACAGCGGGGCCAGCTCCCCGGCGAGGGTGCGCAGAAGTGTCGTCTTCCCCGCCCCGTTACGGCCGACCAGCGCGATGCGTTCGGGGCCGTGCACCCGGAGGTCGCCGCCGCGCAGCCGCCCGTGGCAAGGGCGCAGTGCGCTCAGGCTCAGCACGGTGCGGCCCGCGGGGACGGCGGTGTGGGGCAGGTCCACCCGGATCTCGGCGTCCTGGCGGACCGCCTCCGCGGCCTCCTCGCGCCGCTCGCGCGCCTCCCGCAACCGGTCCTCGTGCACCCCGCGGAGCCCGGCCGCCGACTCCTGGGCAGCGCGTTTGCGGTTGCCCGCGACGATGCGCGGGACCCGCCGCTCGGCCTCCATCTTCTTGCCGCGCCGCTCCCGGCGGGCCAGCTTGATCTGGTTCTCCTCCAGTTCGCGCCGCTGTTTGCGGACGTCCGCCTCGGCGACCCGCAGCGCCCTCCCGGCCGCCTCCTGCTGGACGGCCAGGGCTTCCTGGTACGCGGACCAGCCGCCCCCGTACCAGCTCACCTCCCCGGACCGCAGTTCGGCGATGCGGTCGACCCGCTCCAGCAGGTCGCGGTCGTGGCTGACGACGATCAGCACTCCGGAGCGCCAGGAGTCGACGGCCTCGTAGAGCCTGCGCCGCGCGAACAGGTCGAGGTTGTTGGTCGGCTCGTCGAGCAGCAGCACGTCGGGGCGCTCCAGCAGCAGCGCGGCCAGCCGCAGCAGTACGGTCTCCCCGCCGGACATCTCGCCCACGGTGCGGTCGAGTTCGAGGCCGCCGAGTCCGAGCGAGCCGAGGGTCGCGAGCGCCCGTTCCTCGACGTCCCAGTCGTCGCCGACCGTCTCGAAGTGTTCCGTACGGACGTCCCCGGCCTCGATGGCCCGCAGCGCGGCGCGCCGCTCGGCGATGCCCAGCGCGCGGTCGACGCGGAGCGCGGTGTCGAGGGTGATGTTCTGCGGCAGATAGGCGAGGCTGCCGCCGATGGTCACCGACCCGCGGGCGGGGCGCAGCTGACCGGCCAGCAGTTGCAACAGGGTGGATTTTCCGGTGCCGTTGGTGCCGACGAGCCCGGTGCGGCCCCGGCCGACCGTGAGGGACAGCCCGTCGAAGAGCGGGGTGCCGTCGGGCCACTGGAAGGAGAGGTTGGAGCAGGTCACGGCGACGCCGGGCGTGGTGGTTTCGGCCATGGTGATTCTCGCAGTCGTCAGCGCTGGGACAAGGGCGTCGTATGCGAGCACCACGCGGCGGCCGGGCCGGGAGGGGCGGATGGGGTGCGGGGCCTGTCGGAGTGAGGGACGGCTCATGCACCGAGGTCGCATCCACGCGTACGGCAACGCCGTACCGCGCGATGATCGCGAACCTCAGATGCGCAACGTCCACCTCTATCGGAGACAACAGGACGCGGTCACGATAGCGCAGCCGCCTCGCGGCGGCAGCGCATTTTTGGGCCTCGTGGAGGTCGGGCCGTCAGCCGGGGGTGGCCATGGCCGCTATGCGGCGGGCCAGGCGGGCGGCGGCTTCGCGGAGTTCCGGGGGGTCCAGGATCTCCGCCTCGATGCCCAGGCGGGCCACGTGGACGGCGAGCCAGTCCAGGTCGTCGCCGCCCGCGACGAGGACGCACCAGCCGTCGCGGTCGTCCTCGACGCGGCCCACCTGGGGTGGCACCAGCTCGCGCACCCGGGCGGGCGGGGCGTGCAGGCGGACCCGGGCGACGTAGCGGTACGGCGCCCCGGTCACCGACTGCTGGACGTAGGCCACCGGGTCCGGGTGTTCCCGCGGGCGGAAGCGCCAGGTCGTGGCCGTCGCCTCGCGCATCCGGTCCAGGCGGAAGGTGCGCCAGTCGTCGCGGTCGGTGTCCCAGGCCATCAGGTACCAGCGGCGGCCGGTGGTGACCATCCGGACCGGTTCGACCGTGCGCTCGCGTTCATCGCCACCGCGGGCGGCGTAGCGGAACCGCACCCGTACCGCGTCGCGGCAGGCCCGCGCGAGGGTCACCAGCAGTTCCGCGTCGATCTCGACGCCGGGGCCGACCAGGGTCTCGGTGGCGCCGTGCACCGCGCGCACCTCGGCGCGCAGCCGGGGCGGCATCACCTGGTCGAGCTTGGCGAGCGCCCGCAGCGCGGCCTCGCCCGCCCCGGCGACCGTGCCGCCGGACGCCAGCCGCAGGGACACCGCGGTCGCGATGGCCTCCTCGTCGTCGAGGAGCAGCGGCGGCAGCCGGGTGCCCGCGCCGAGCTGGTAGCCGCCGCCGACGCCCGGCGCCGCGTGGACGGGGTAGCCGAGCGCGCGCAGCCGCTCCACGTCGCGGCGCACCGAGCGGTCGGTGACGCCCAGCTCGGCGGAGAGTTCGGCGGCGGTCCACGACGCCCGGCGCTGGAGCAGCGCCAGCAGCCGCAGCACCCGTTCGGTCGTCCCCTCTACGGTCATGTCCTCATCGTTCCACCGATCGCGGAAGGAAGCTGTCCGCTATCTGCGCAAGGCTGCGCTCATGAACGACCAGACGTGGAACACCCTGCTGCGCGAGCAGATCGGCTGGCACTGGACGTACCAGCTGCGCGACCGTCTCGACGGGCTCACCGACGACGAGTACTTCTGGGAGCCGGTGCCCGGCTGCTGGAACGTGCGCCCGCGCGGCACCGGCAGCGCCCCGGTGCAGGCCGGGTCCGGCGCGATGACCATCGACTTCGCGATGCCGGAGCCCGACCCGCCGCCGTTCCCGACGATCGCCTGGCGCCTCGGGCACGTGATCGTCGGCGTGCTCGCGATGCGGAACGCCTCGCACTTCGGCCGTACGCCCACCGACTACCAGTCGTATCCCTACGCCGCGACCGCGGCCGAGGCGCTGGCCCAGCTCGACGCGGAGTACGCCACCTGGCAGGCGGGGGTGGAGTCCCTCGGCGAGTCCGGCCTCGCCCGGCCCTGCGGGACGGCGGAGGGCCCGTACGCCGACCATCCGATGGCGGCGCTCGTGCTGCACATCAACCGCGAGATGATCCACCATCTGTCCGAGGTGTGCCTGCTGCGCGATCTGTATCTGCACACCCACCGGACCCGACGGGAGGCGAGCTGACACATGGCCCGCGACGTTCAGATCACCTTCGACTGTGCCGACCCGGCCGCGCTGTCCGCGTTCTGGGCCGAGGTCCTGGGCTACCGGGTGCAGGATCCGCCCGAGGGCTTCGGCTCGTGGGACGAGGCCCTGGAGGCGATGGGCGTGCCGCCCGAGCGGCGCAACGACGCCTCGGCGCTGCTCGGCCCCAATGGTTCCGGGCCGCGGCTGTTCTTCCAGCGGGTGCCGGAGGGCAAGCGGGCCAAGAACCGCGTGCACCTCGACGTACGGGCCGCCCCCGGGCTCGAAGGGGACGCGCGGATGGCGGCGCTGGAGGCGGAGGCCGAACGGCTGGTGTCCCGCGGCGCCACCCGGCTGGAGCGCCACGAGCCCGCTCCCCCGCTCGGCACCGGGCACATCGTGATGGCCGACCCCGAGGGCAACGAGTTCTGCCTCGACTGACCGTCCGGGAGCGCGGAAAGGGCCTCGCGCCGTGGCGCGAGGCCCTCCGGAAGGCTAGGGGGTGTCTTGTCGATCAGGCCGGATCAGCGAGCGGCGTCAGGGGGCACCTCCCAGCGGTAGCTGGGGGAGCGACGAGCGCGGGGCCGCGGGTGCCGCCCGCCGCGGCAGCGGCTGATGTCACCGCGGCGTCGGGAGCTTGGCATGATCGGCGAGACACCTAGTCCTGCGGTACGCGCAGCTTGTCCCAGCTCGTCTGGCCCGGGATGCCGTCGGCGTCATCGCCGGAGAAGCCGAGCTTCCGCTGCCACGCCGCGTACGAATTCTGGTCGGCGCCCGTCCACTCCGGGCCCGGGCCCTCCTCGTAGTGGTCGCAGCCCTCGGCCACGAGACGCTTCCCCATGGCCGTAATGATCTTGCTGTCCCGGCCGTCGCGGAAGAAGTCGGCGCCCGGGAAGGGCTCGTACTCCGCCAGGGGCTTCGGCTTCGTCTCGTCGGGGCCCTCCGGCGTGGCGCCGAGCCGCTTGCCGATGCGCGTGCGCATGCCGTTCATCGTGAAGCCGCGGGGGTCGCTCTTCCCCGGCTGCCACTCCAGGTGGCCGATCACGGACTTCTCGCTCCAGCCGTGGGCCCGGCAGAGGGCGGCGGACACCTTCTCGATGGCCAGCTTCTGCTCCTCCGGCCACGGGTCGTCGCCGTCGCCGAGGTTGATGCATTCGAAGCCGTAGAAGCGGGCGTTGCCGTCCTTGTCGGCCTCGTTGTCGGACGGCAGCCCGGTCTCGTTGATCACCGCGTTCAGGACGTCGTTGTCGCCGGGGCCCGCGTGGTTGGCGCGGCCGTTGCCGACGAGGTGGATCTCGCCCTTCTTGTCGATGACGCCGTGACAGAGCGGCCCGGGGAGGTCCGCGTGGCCGTCGTAGCAGAGTGCGACGGAACTGTCGGTGCCCGAGCTGGCGGTGTGGTGGATCATGACGCCGTTGACCGGGCCCCACGCGCCCTTGGAGTTGCGGTTGTGCGAGCGCCAGCTGCGGACCTCGTGGACGGTCAGGCCCTCGTCACGCAAGGCCTTCAGAAGTCTGTCGGCGCTCAGGGGCGTTGCCATGTGCTGTACTCCTTCGGTCCCTCTGGTTCCTCGTCATATACGGACGCAGCGAGCGCATCCCTCAGTTTCCGGCCCCGGCGTCCGCGTCCCCGAGCTCCAGCACCCGTACGCCGTACGCGTCCAGTCCGATGTCCGTGGCCGGTTCGCCCGTCGCGAGGTCGCGCAGTTCCCCGTCCGCCGCCGGGCGCACCGTGAGCGGCTCCGCCGACTGGCTGACCAGCCACACGAACCGCCGCCCGTCCTCGTGCACCAGCACATCGGCGCCGACATACGGGGTGTCGACCGTCACCGGGCGGTCCGCACCGGCGAGTTCGGCGAGCGCCGCGTACAGCCGGTGCGTCTGCTCGGGATTGACGCGGGCGGTGCGCGCCGCCATGTGCTCCAGCGGGTACGTGGCCAGCACGGTGCGGCCACGGCCGGTCTCGTGGACCAGGAGCGCGGGACGGCCGTGGGCGTCGGTGGCGACCACCCTGGCCTCCCGGGGGACGACGGGGAGGTAGGCGCGGGAGTCCTCGTTGCCCGCGACGGGGAACCGCAGCGTGTCCCCGGCGGTGAGCGGGCCGAGGTCCTCGGTGAAGGTCATGACCAGGGTGTCGTCCTCGATGGGCTCCGCCACCCCGTACGAGAGCTGGAGTTCCACCCCGAACAGCGCGTCCAGACCGTCGAACCAGGGGCCGCGGGTGCCCGGGTGTTCCCCGGAGCAGAAGGAGAGGTACACGGTGGCGCCGTCGCGGGCCCGCCGCTCCAGTGCGCGCCGGGTGCGGGTGGTCAGCTGGCGCGTCGAGGGCAGCAGGTACAGCGAGACGCCCTCCTCGATGCCGTCCGACTCGAGGCCGTCCGCCTCGCGGAGGAAGCCCACCGGCAGGTCTGCGGCGCGCGCGGCGGCGTACGCCTGGTGGAGCGAGGTGAAGATGAGCGGCCGGTCGGCGGGGCGGCTGTAGGGGTAATCGTGCTCCAGGAACGCGGGCACCACCAGCGCCGCGCCGGTGTCCGCGCGGCGGCACCGTGGGAAGTCGACCCGCCGCAACACCTCGGCGAAGGAGCGGAGTTCGAGCAGCGGCGTCTTGGGGGCGCCGGTGGAGTCGGTGATGCCGAAGTGCATCTCGAAGGGGTGGTGGTCGTACGGGGACCGGTCCCACAGGTCGTCGTAGTCGGTGTTGTTCCACGCGATCCAGCCGGTGGCCCCGCCGAGGAGGGAGTTGTGCAGCGTCTGGCGGTAGTACACGGCGGCGTTCTCGGCCGAGACCGTGTCGGTCGACACCCCGAACTCCTCCAGCACGACGGGCGCGCCGGTCACCGCGGCCAGCTCGCATTCGAAGGCGGCGCGGTGGTGCTGCCGCACCCGGTCGGTGTCGGAGCGGTAGACGTGGGGGCCGACGAAGTCGACGTACTCGGCGGTCTCGCGCAGCGAGAAGCCGTTGTCCCGGCCGGTCACCTCAATGCCCCACGCGCCGTCCCCGAGCGAGACCGGCTGGGTACCGCCGGCCGCCCGCACCGCGTTGCACATGGACTGGGCCCAGGCGGTCACGACATCGCTGGAGGGCGGGTCCACCTGGTAGACACGGCCGTAGCCGGGCATCTCGTTGGTGATCAGCCAGCCCGTGACCGCCGGGTGGTCCTTGAAGCGACGGGTCATCTGCGACACGAACCACGCCTGGCGGCCGACCAGCCACACGTCCTCGTACAGATCGCGGCCGCCGCGCCAGGCCGGATCCCAGTTCTCACCGGACATGTGGCCGACGATAAAGGTCGGGATGGTCCCCATCCCCGCCTCGGTGTGCGCGTCCAGGAAGTCACGGAAGCGCGCGCACAACTCCTCGTCGACCCTGTGCGGTTCGGGGTGGAAGTCGGGCCAGTAGAAGAAGGAGCGGGTCATGGTCAGACCGTGCTCGCGCAGGACCCCCAGTTCCTCGCGGACCGTCTTGGGGTCGTAGTCCCGCCACATCAGGGGCCCGCCGGTGCGGGACCAGAAGTTGGCGCCGAGCCAGGGCAGGACGGCGGGGTGGTGGGTGAGCTGGGCGCTGTGGCGTCGCATGGGCTCTCTTCTGTCGCTTTCGGTTTCCGTCCGTGCGCGGACGTGGCGGATCAGCGGTTCAACGAGGAACGGGGCCCGTGGAGTCGCGGGCCACGAGTCGGGGCCGCCCGTCGAGCCGGGCGTCCCCCGCGTCCTCGCCGCAGCGGGCCAGGAGCAGCCGCGCGGCGGCCGCGCCGACCTGCTGCACCTGCTGGTCGACGGTGGTCAGGCGGGGGTGCAGCCAGCGGCCGATCGGCAGGTTGTCGTAGCCGACGACGGACAGGTCGGCCGGGACCCGCAGCCCGGTGCGCTGGGCGGTGCCGATGCCGCACACCGCCATGGAGTCGTTGGCGTACACGATGGCCGTGGGCGGGTCCGCGGCGTCCAGCAGGGCTTCGGTGGCGGCGATGGCCGCGCCTTCGGAGAAGTCGGTGTGCAGCACGGCGAAGGGCCGGTGGCCCGCGGTGCGCAGGCCGTCCTCGAAGCGGCGGCGGCGCAGCCGGGTGTGCTGGAGTTCGGCTGGGCCCGCCACATAGGCGATGCGCCGGTGGCCAAGGCCCAGCAGATGGTCGACCGCCTCCCCCACGCCCGCGCCCTGGTGTCCCAGCCCGACGCCCGGCACGGCCGCGTCGGGGTCGGGCGCGCCGAGCATGACGGCGGGCAGGCCGAGCCGGGTCAGCAGCGCGGGGCGGGGGTCGTCGGTGCGCGCGTCGGTGAGGACGGCGCCGTCGACGCGGCCCTCCGCGGCCAGGCGTTCGTACAGCGTGCTCTCCTCGTGGACATCGGTAACCAGGTGGAGGAGCAGCCCGTATCCGCGCGGCGCCAACTCGCCCTCGATGCCGGTGATCAGCTCACTGAAGTGCGGGTCGGCACCCAGGACGTCGGTGGGGCGGCGTACGACGAGGGCGAGGGTACGGGTGCGGGCGCTGCGCAGCGCGGCGGCCGAGGCGCTCGGCGACCAGCCGAGGTCCACGGCGGCGTCCAGGATGCGGCGCCGGGTGGCTTCGGAGAGCCGCCCCTTGTTGTTGAACGCCTGGGACACCGCGGCCGTGGACACGCCCGCGACGGCGGCGACGGCCTTGATCGTCGGCCGTGGACGCCCGCCCTGGACGCGCTGCTCCGGCACCGTGCTCACATCTTCACCGCCCCGCTGATGAGCGCCCGTTGCATGCGCTTCTGAAGCGCCGTGTAGACGATCCACACCGGTACGAGGGTGAGGATCGTCCCCGCGGTCAGCACACCGTAATCGGTTCCCGTGATCGCCTTGAGAGTGGGCAGCGCCACCTGGACCGTGCGCTGGGCGGGGTCCGGGCCGATGATGACGAGCGAGTACAGGTACTCGTTCCAGAAGGTCAGGAAGTTCAGCAGCAGTACGGTCGCGATCCCCGGCAGGCACATCGGCGTGTAGACGTGGCGCAGCACGGCGAAGGTGGAGGCGCCGTCGATACGGGCGGCCTCCTCCATCTCGGCGGGCACGGTCCGCATGAACTGCACCAGGATCACCACCGACAGGGGCATCGCCGTGGCCGGGAGGAACAGCACCATGAAGGTGCGCGTGTGGAACAGGCCGGTCGCCGCGGCCAGCAGGAAGGTCGGGAAGAGCGCGGCGAAGGTGGGGATGAGGAAACCGAGCGAGAACACCTTCTCCAGCACCGCGGCCAGCCGTCCGGTGGACCGGGCCAGCGCGAACGCCGCGGGGATGGCCAGCGCGAGGGTGAGGATCAGCGAACACGCCGTCACCAGGCACGAGTTGACGACCGCGAGCCCCAGGTCGGCGCGCTGGAACGCGGTGGAGAAGTTGCCCGGGTCCAGGGACGACGGCGGCGCGAAGGGGCTGGCGAAGATCTCCTCGTTGGTCTTGAAGGAGGAGGCGAGGAAGTAGTACAGCGGGACGACCAGCAGCACGACATAGGTCCACACCAGGACATGAGCGGGCAGCCAGGACTTGCCGAGCTTCATGGTGAGCGGCTCCGATCAGTAGGTCTGGCGGAACGAACGGCGGATGAGCAGGAGCCCCACGAGCCCGGTCAGGAAGAGGAACACCCCCACGGTCTGGCTGTAGCCGAGGTCGGCCGCGATGAACGCCTTCTGGTAGACGAGGAAGGAGAGCGTCGTGGACGAGGCGCCGGGCCCGCCCTGGGTGAGCAGCAGGACGTGCTGGGCGGAGCCGAAGAGGGTCCACAGGAACTGGAGCATGGTCACCACGCCCACGTAGTCGCGGATCACCGGGAAGTGGATGCGCCACATGGCCCGCCAGTGCCCGGCGCCGTCCAGCTGCGCGGCCTCGCCGACCTCGTCCGGCACGCTGGAGAGCCGGGCGGCGAACAGGACGGCGGTGAAGCCGATGCCGCTCCACAGGTCCAGGGCGATCAGGCAGCCCAGCGCCGTCGACGGCGAGGCCAGCCACGCATCGGTCAGCGACCCCAGCCCCACCGCCTTGAGCGCCCCGTTGGCCAGGCCGTCCGGGGAGAGGGCGGCGTAGAACACCATCGCCTTGGCGGGGGTGGAGATCAGCCCCGGAACGAACAGCAGATAGCGGACGACCCGGTGCCCCGGTGGCCGCTGCGCCACGTAGTAGCCCAGCATGTACGCGCAGGTGATCATCACCGGCAGCGCCACGGCCAGCTGCACGGCGGTGTTGCGCACCGCCTCCCAGAACACCGGATCGTCCAGGACGGTACGGACGTTCCCGAGCCCGGCGAACGTGACCGGCTGGAGCATTCCCGGCCAGTGCAGGGCGGCCACGACGAAGATGGCGGCCATCGGGCCGACCATGAAGACCAGGTACCAGACCAGGGCCGGTACGGCGAGGATCGTGCCGCCTTCGCGCCTGCGGCGCGCCGCGGACGGGGACGGGGCCGGGGGCGGGAGGACGGTCCCGCCCCGGGTGGGCGTCAGCGTCGTCATGGGGTGACTCCCGGGGGTTCGGGTGAAGTTCTCATACGGGGCACCTCACGCACCGCGGTACGCGGCTTCGAGGGCGACGCGCACCTTCGCGGCGCCGGTCCCGCGGGTGAAGGACGTGCTCGTCGCGGTGATGAGCGGCTGGGTCGCGGCGGGCGGGACGTACACGTCCGGCAGCAGCGCCTGGCTCACCCGGCCGCCGAGCCGCTGCGCCGCGGCCACCAGCGGGAAGCCGGTGCTGACGGCGTCGGTCCGCAGGGCCATGTCCCGGCCGCTCTCCTCGATGAACCGGGACACGGTCTCGGGCCGGTACATGAAGCGCACGAACTTCTCGACGGCCTCGATCTTCTTGGCGCCGTTCGGGCTGATCCAGAGGCCGATCAGGGTGTACGTGCGCAGGATCGTGGGCTTGTCGTGGACCGCTCCCGGCGCGAGCGGCCAGCCGCCCACCTCGGTCCGGCGCGCCACCTTCTCCGGCACCTCGGCCAGCGCCGAGGACATCGCGGACTCGATGGCCGCGGACCCGGTGTTGAACTGGGTGGTCATGGAGTCCGAGGTGAGACCCTGCGCCTTGTCGACGAAGACACCGGCGTCGCGCAGCTCCACGAAGTAGTCGATCCCCTGCCGCGCGCCCCGGCTCCCGCTGAAGTCCCCGGTGGCGAAGACGTGCTCGGCCTCGTCCTCGGTGAGGAAGGTCTGGATGATCTGCGCCAGCAGCTTCTGCCCGGTCCAGTCGTTGCCGCCCGTGGTCACCGGGCCGATGCCCTTGGCGCGCAGCTTCCGCGCGGTGCCGATGAGCGCGTCGCCGGTGCGGGGTATCCCGTCGACACCGGCCCGCTCCAGGAGCGCCGTGTTGTAGGCGATCGGCCAGTTGGTGGCGAAGTACGGGAAGGCCCGCAGCCGCCCCTTCCCATCGGTCCAGGACTTCAGCGCCACCGGCAGGACGCGCTCCCGCAGCCCCCAGTCGTCCAGATAGCCCCTGACGTCGACCGTGGCACCCACGTCCGTCCAGGCCAGGGTCTTGTCGTACAGGTTGACCATGACGACGTCCGGCTCCTTACGGGCCAGCCGCGAGGTCTCGTAGACCTGGGCGAGATCGTCGCCGTTGATGAGGTTCTTGACCTTCAGGCCGGGGTTCTCCGCCCGGAAGCGCCGCAGAGCGGCGAGATAGGTCGGGGAGCCGGGCGCGGTGGTGCCCAGCTGGCTGTGGATCACGAGCGTATGGGGATCGGCATCCTCGGCGGCCAGCGCGGAGCAGCCGGACAGGGCGGGCAGGGCGGTCGCGGCGGCAAGTCCGGACCCGGCGGCGAGAAGGCCGCGCCGACTCAAGGGTGGGCGCACAACGGATGTCTCCAACCAAGACGGTTAACGGATTGGTTAATCGATATACCGAGAAGGGTGGGAGGACAGTAAGGCCCGGTTCGGCACCGGTCAACCCTTCGTGCGCTGCTCCGGCGGACGGTTCGCGATGCTGGCCAGCGCCGCCCCGCCGCACCAGGAGGAGGCGTACGCGATCCTCGAACTCCCGCCTCTCGGCACGTCGGCCCCGGCCGCCCGCGCCCTGCTGCGGGCCGCCGCCTCCGGCGATCCGGCCGCGCTGCGTACCGCGATCGGCGAGGGCGCCGACGCCGACACCCTCGACGAGTACGGCGCGGCACCGCTGCACCATGCCGTGGCGTCGCGTACGCCCGCGGCCGTCGACGCACTGCTGGCGGCGGGCGCCGATCCGCGCGCCCAGTCGTCCTTCGGCAACGCACCCCAGTTCGCCACGGCCGCCCGCCGGGTCGACGGTGACGAGCACTGGAGCATCCTGTGGTCCCTGCTCGACGCGGGCGCCGACATCAACGCCGCCAACACCGCCGGTCAGACCCTCCTCGACCTGGCCATCCGGTCGGATCCGTACCCGGAGCGGCAGATACACCTGCTGCTGGACCGGGGAGCGGCCGGCCGCGTCGCCACCGTCGGCTACTACGAGCACGAACTCTCCGGTGACTACCTCGTCGGCCTGGTCGACCTCATGCTGAGCCACGGCGTACGCGACCGCCCCGGCACCGACGGCAGAACGGCCCGCGAAAGCGCCCTGCACCATGTCGCCCACGGCCTGACCCACCTACCAGGCGGTGGCGGACCGGCTGGCCGACTGAAGCCGCGGTGGCGCGGCGGCGTGGAGGTACCGACGGGCGCATGGTGTATGACCGGCGCACGCAATCCGCCCCGGCGCGACGGCGCCCGACGACGGTCCACGAGGACGGTACCGGGGGAAAGTCCCGCGCTCGGCTGTCCGGTTGATGTCGCCCGGTCGGTGATTGTCCCCCGTCCGACGCCGTGCATCACTGTGAGCAGGAGAAGCGGCGGGGTTCCCTGGGTTTGTGTTCTTCACCCGGGGCCGGACTTCTCGGCAGACCTGCCCTCGGAGAGGACCCCATCATGTTGCTCTTGGCCGATCCCCAGACCCTGTCGGCAACCGACACCGTCTCACGGCGAAGCACCCTGCTGCTGACGCCTTCCGTTGCCACCATCCCGGTCGGCGGCTCGCCGTTGGGAGTGACGCTGACCCCGGACGGGGGACGGGCGTACGTCGCGAACCAGTCCTCGGACGACATCAGCGTCATCGACACCGCCACCAACACCGTCACGGTGACCATCGCCGCACCGGGTGGACCTCGTCTGCTGTCCTTCTCGCCGGACGGCACCCGCGGGTATGTGACCCTGTTCGACACCGGCAGCGTCGGTGTGATCGACACCGCCACCGACATCCTCACGACAACCATCCCGGTCGGTGCCGGAGCCGTCCAGTGCGCCCTCACACCGGACGGCACCCGCGCCTACGTCACGTGCCAGACTGCCGGTGTCGTCAGCGTCATCGACACCGCCACGAACTCGGTCACCACCCCCATCACCGGTCTCAGCCTTCCGACCGGGGCAGCGGTCTCCCCGGACGGCACCCGGGTCTACGTGCCCAACGCCGGCGACGGCACCGTGGCCGTGATCGACACCGCCACCAACACCGTCAGCGCGAGCATCCTCACCGGTGACGTGCCCATCCTCGTCGCCCTCACACCGGACGGCACCCGCGCCTACGTCAGCGTCGCCGGGGAGAACGCCGTCAAGGTGATCGACACCGCCACCAACACGGTGACCGCCGCCATCCCCGTGGGCAACGGCCCTCGTATGGTGGCCATGAGCCCGGACGGGACCGCCGTCTACGTGGCCGATCTCAGCGCCAACACCGTCACGGTGATCGACACCGCCACCAACACCGCCGTCGACAGCATCCCGGTGGGCAACAGCCCGATCGGCGTCGCGGTCTCCCCGGATGCGTCCCGCCTGTACGTCACCAACAGCGCCGACAACACCGTCAGCGTGATCGCACTGACCCTGATGCCCGGTCAGGGCTCCACCGCGGGCGGGACCATCGTGACCATCCGCGGCCACAACCTGGCAGCGGCCACCGCGGTGCACTTCGGCGGCGCCGCGGCCACGATCCTCTCCAACACCGCGACCTCGGTCACCGTCAGAACCCCGCCCGGATCGGGCGCGGTCCCGGTGACGGTCACCACCCCCGGTGGCACCGGCGGATTCGGCACCTTCGTCTACCGCCCCGCCCCGCTGCTGTCCGGCATCAGCACCACCAGCAACCCCTATGGAGGGGCAGGACCCGCGATGGGTCCGGTCAACGGCGGAGGCACCGCGGTCATCACCGGAGTCAACATCTCGGGCGCCACGGCCGTGCGCTTCGGCTCCCGTCAGGCCGTCATCCAGTCCGTCACCGACACTGCGATCACCGTCACGGTCCCCAGCGCCTCCGCCCCCGGCCCCGTACCGGTCACCGTCGTCACTCCCGGCGGAACCGCGGGCGGTCTCACCTTCACCTACGTCGGCGGACCCACCGTGTCCAGCGCGGTCCCCACCACCGGACGCACCGCCGGGGGCACCGACGTCACCCTCACGGGCACCGGCCTGGCCACCACGCACCAGGTCACCTTCGACGGCGTTTCCGCTCCCTTCACCGTCGTCTCCGACACCACGGTCACCGCCATCGCCCCGCCCCACACTTCCGCCGACAACATCACCATCACGGTCGCCACCCTCGGCGGCACCACCTCCTGGAGCGGCTTCAGTTATCAGGACCCCACCATCTGACGTGTCCGAAGGCCGCTCTCCACGGCCGATCCCGTCCGCGCCGGCCCCGAACCGGCTCCATGCCGTCGGCTCGGGCGGGCCGTCATCGCTGCGCCCTTACGGGGACGTCGCGGGCCAGGGAGGTCTGCTCGAACGGGTCGCGCTGCTTCGGGAAGCTCGCGGCGCATTCGCCCGGGCAGGCGTACGCAGACCCGCTGCCTTCGCTGGGCGGGTGTCGTTGGCGGGGGCCACAGCGCGGATCATGCGGGCAGCCTAGGACAAGACCGAGCACGACCGTGATCTTCAGAGCGCTCTCTGCCCGGTGTGACCAGGCAGGGAGCGTGGGCGGCGGACGAGTCGGCCTGTACGCCGGGTTCTGTCCCGCTCCAGGGTCGATCAAGCTCTGACCTGCTAGTTTGCTCGCCCCTCGCCGCCGAATACGCCACCTGGGACTCCTCAGGGACTTTCCGCTGGGTCCGGGACCAAGACTCGATGACGGCGAGGCCGGTGCACTGCCCGGTGGCGCTCACGCGGCCCCGTTCCGAGGTCGGCAGGCGTACCGAGTCAGGAGCGGAGGCGGAAGGGCCAGCCGCTGGCCTTCCGCGCGGCTTCCGCTCCTGGCACATGCTCGGCCTGCGCTCGGCCTCGATGGCCCGGTACTCGCAAGTCTTCTAGGCCACGGTGAGGATGCGATGCTGGCCGTGGGCGCTCAAGGGGCGGGCGTCGTGGATGCTGGTGACCCAGGTGACAGCGGCGTACCGGCCAAGGGAAAGAGGAGGAGTCAGGGTTGCTGTCCGCCCCGGGGAGAGCGGCGGGCTGCCCAGCCATCGGCTGACGTCGAAGGGCGGGGGCGAGGGGGTGGTGTCGTCGAAGAACGCTTGGATATCGGCTTCGGTGACCGCGTCGTCGGCGATGGGGTAGAGAACCAGTTCGTCGACTTGACCTCGCATGTGATTGACGTAGCGGAGCGGGCGATTGGGATTGGGATTGCCGCACAAGTCGAACCGGGGCCCCAGGCCAGGTACTTTTCTTGCCGTGACGATGGCGGCGGGTGGGGTCTGGGCTTGGTTGCGGGGTCGATGGACGGTGAGGGTGCGTATGTACTCCTGCCCCGGCACAGGGTTGCGGCCGCGATCATCCTCGAAGTCAAGGAACTCCAAAACCAGGTAGCGGCCAGCTTCCAGGTCCAGGGTGAAGACGGTGTCGGTACCCACGTGGGTGAAGCCGCCGCCGTACAGTTCGGCGGAGGCCATCAGGGCCTTGGTCGCCTCGATGTTCTCCCTCCCTTCGGTGGCGAAGATCCGCCGAAGCCGGGTGCGGAATTCCGCCACGGACACGCCGCGCCGCAACCGGACGAGACCAACAGCGCCCGTCAGGTGGCTCGTGGTCCGTAACCGGAAGGAAACGGCTCCCGCGCCGGCTGCCTGGGGAGCAGAGAAGCCGTCCTCTCCCGTGACGATGTCCAACGGCGGGACGTGTGGGCCGCGGGAGGCACCTGCTTGCGCCGTGCCGCCCATTGCCGCCGTAGCCCCCAGCGCTGGCAGGCCCACCAGTGCGTTGCGTCTGCTCAACCAGGCCATGAAATCGCCCTCTCTCCGCGCGTTGACCGGTAGATACCTCAGCAGAATGCCGGGGCTGACGCTGTAAAGTCGTTAGCGGGGAGTGCACGACGCGCGCGTGGCCTTTGCCTCGTCCGACAGCTGGCACCTGACGGGCTCAGTCGGGGCAGACGCGATCCGGCAGCTCGGCGGGGACGGCGCTCCGCTCCGGAGCCGTGAACCTCTGCTGGCCGACAACCCGGCAGAGCTTGTCACGCCACAGGGCGGGGTCGAGCCGGACGACATCGAAACCCCCGCTGGGAACGATGTCGAAGTCGTCCGGTGTCTTGCTCAGCAAGACCTTCCCGTCCTGCGATGCGTTCAAAAAGGTCTGCGGCTCACCGAAGTCGTATGAGATGTCGTAGGAACGGCCGCCTGCCTTGTAGATGCGAGCGGAGTCGCCTTCGGCAAGGAGGAATCGCTGTCCGGAAAGGAAGCTCGCCACGAATCCACGGCCTTCGCCGGATTGTGTGACGGGCCCGATCGGGCCCAGGGACCGTCTCGCCTCCCCGTCGGCCCGCATGGACCACAGTTCGACCATCGCCCCTCGGGCGTACACAGCTGCATACTTGCCGCTTCGGTCCATATGGACGGTCACGGAATCCGCTCCCACCCGGAACCCGAGTTCCTTCGCCTCCCGCTGCTCGCGCAGGTCCACCACATGCACCTTGGCGTCGCCTTCGACCTTGACCAGTACGTGGTCCTTCTTGGGGTACGAACCCACCCAGAAGCCGGAGACAGGTGGGTCTTCCTGCGGGTCGAACGGCTTGGGGCCGCGCTTGGACAGCTTCAGGTCACGTAGATCGACCGTCGACAGCCGCCGGCCCGTCTCGGGGTCCCAGCGATCCAGTCGGCCCGCCACCTGGGTCAGGAGCTCACCGTTGCTGAGGAAGTGGGAGGACGGTGCCTCCCGGTCGCCGAAGTGGTTCGCCGTACCCAGGGGAAGGGTGATCCGTGACACCTCGCGCAGCGACGGCAAGGACCGGACGACGACCTTGTTGTACGCCACCATGTCGGCCATCAGCTTCTCGTTCCGGCCAACTACCAGCGGTAGATCCTCCGGTTCCTCCGCCCACACCGGATGCCCGCCGAGATCATTCTTCGACACCGGCCTGCTCGCGGCAAGGGACCTCATCTCCCGCAACGGGTCGACCAGCCTGACCCGTTGGTGTTCCTTCGTTCCCTCTCGTCCGATCAGCCGTCGGCCGTGGTCGAGCAGCGTGGGCAATGCGAGTTCGGGCTGCGGCCGGGTGGCCAGGGGCCGCGCGGTGACCTGAGTGCCCCGCGCGGTGACCAGGACGGGTGTTTCCGGTCCTCCGAGCAGCTGCGGGTTGGTCAGCTCGCCGTCGCCGGACTCGGCAAATCCGTCGGTCGTGGCCAGCTGCTTCCCGCTCGGTACGTCGACCAGAACGCGTCGGCTTTCGTCCTCCAGAGCCATCCGGTGCCCCGCGCTGTCGACGGCCGTGTCGTTGCAGCCGATCAGTTTCTCGTCGGAGTAACGGCTGATCTCCCGGCCGTCCTTGACTCGCACCGCGCGGTAGACCACTTGCCCGTCGGAGTCGTCCCCGCCTTCCTTGCACATCACGGCCGTCGAGCCGTCACCCGATACCGCGGTCGAGCTGATCGTTGCTCCCAGCTTCCTGGTCTTCCCCGTGCGGGCGTCCACGGCCACTACGGGGCCCATCTGGGCCAGGTTGGGGGTCGTGGCCTCCTCGTCCACCACGAGCGTGTCGTTGTCGGGACCGAACGACACGGACAGGGCAGCCGGCGCCGAGAGCGGCAACGTCCGGTGCTTGCCGGCCTCCAGATCCCACAGGTCGATCTGTCTGCCGGAGATCGTCGCGGCGCGTGTGCCGTCCTGGGAGAGGACAGCAACGCGGCGTTGGGTGAAATTGATCCTCTTGTTGTCGTCGTGTGCGGTGTCACCGCCCTGGAGAGTGCGGCCAGGCCCCAGCAGCGCCTTGGAGCCGGGCCGCACCTCGTGCCAGACCAGCGAGCCCTCCTCCGTCGTGTAAGCGATTCGTCTGCCGTCCGCACTGACCATCGGATAGCCCAGGTACCGCTCGACGGGAAATTGGACCCTGCGGACATTCCCGTCCGCGCCCCGTACGAAGAGGGTCCCCCGGCCCAGCTCGGTGGTGATCAGAGTGACCGCGCCATCAGCACTGGTCGCCATCGCGTCGAGGGCGCCCTGCGTACCGGAAACGGCCCACTGCGTATCGCGGTAACCCATGTAACGCCGGAGCAGCTCATTGCTGGCCTCCCTCGTCGGCGCGGCCTTGTATGCCGCCATCGCCACTCGGGCCGCCAGCGCCGGATCCCGCTCCGCCAGATCCGCCGAGATGTCGGCCAGCTCCCGCGAGTGTGCCTCGGCCTCCCGCTGTTCCTTGGCTCCCGAGGTGACGACCAGGCTGGTGCTGAGCGTGACGAGCAGGACCATCACCAGGGCTCCGGCCGCCCACGCGGCACGCTTGGCTCTCGTCACCTTCTGGCGGTGCTGCTGGCCCCTCTGCAGGAAATCCCGCTCCCCTGCGGTGAGCTCCGCGCTCCGGCTGTCCAGCCACGGCCGTGCGGCCCGCAGCTCGTCCACGCCGGGTAACCGTTCGGTCCGCCGTTCCGAGGCTTCCCAGCGTTCCATGTCCCGGCGCAGGCCCGCCCGCCAGGTCAGAAACGCCCGATCGTCCTCCACTCGCTGAGCGAGGCGGGGCCAGGCCCGGATCAGCGCTTCGTGCGCGAGTTCGACGGTCTCGCCTGCCTCCGGGCTGCTCCCCAGGACCAGCAGCCGCTGCCGGGCGAGCGCCTGGGCGATCCGCCACCGCTGCGGGCCCGCCTCCTCGCGGGTGAGAACGTTGCGCAGGGTGCCCTCGCCGCCCGGGAGCACCCGCACCAGCCCGGTCAGCAGCCGCAGCGCCGTATCCGTGTCCTGGTCCGCCACGCACGCGTGCCAGATGGTCTCGGCCTGCCGGCCCAGGGCGCCCTGCACGCCGCCCAGTTCCTGGTAGGTGTCGAAGCGCAGGACTCCGTGCCGCTGTCCGCGCCACAAGCGCTCCAGGACGAAGCCCAGCAGCGGCAGCGCGCCCGGCTCGGCGCCCGCGTCATCCAGCATGGCCGTGACGAGTCCCGGGTCGTACTCCACGCCCGCGATGGCCTCCACCGGCCGTGTGATCACCGCACGCAGTTGCTCGCGGACCATCGGCGCGAGGGCGCGGACCGTACGGCTGAGCGCCGGGCCAGTTGCCGGATGGGACAGTGCGGTCTCCAGGAAGTCCGCGCGCAAGGTGACCAGGACACGCAGCTCCTCTGGCGGGTCGGCGGGAAACAGCACAGCGGCCGCAGCCTGGGCCGCCTCCCCGCCGCCCGCGAACAGCTCCTCACCCTGATCCAGGACGACCAGCAGACGCTGCGCCCCCGACTCCTCCAGCGCCAGCCTGATTGTTTCCGCCAGCCTGCCGGACTCACTCAGCAGCGGCTCCAGCTCGCGTGTCCTGAGCAGCTTTTCAGTGCCGCGCAGTTCCGGATGCAGCAGCGCCACCAGCTCGGAGGCGAGTACGGTCAGCAGCGACCGCCCGGCGGCCGGCCGCACGACGACGGCTTTGAAACCCTCGGTGCGCAACCGCGGTACGACGCCGGCCAACGCCAGGGAGGATTTCCCACTGCCCGACGGCCCCACCATCGTCACGTACGGATGCGCCCGTACGAGCCGGGCGATGTCCTCGGCCTCCGCCTCCCGCCCGAAGAAGACCGCCGCGTCTTCCTCCCGGAATGCGGCCAGCCCACGGAACGGCGTCGCCGGGCGCAGCACCTCGGCCAGCTCAGGCACCGCCTGTGCGATCGTGCGCGTCGCTATCAGAAAGCTCTGCCGCCGCTCCCCGGTGACCTGGGCCCGGGTCACCATTCCTACAACGCAACCCAGTTGCTCGTCCCACACCGGGCTTCCGCTGAAACCGCCCTGTACGGGGGCGGCCTCGCCGTCGGCCGCCGAGAACTGCACCCATCCCTCGGCGGTCCCGCCCAGCAGTCTCCCCCGGTGCCAGACTCCTCCCGGCGAGGTCGCCGGGAACCCGGCCACGCGTGCCGCGTGCTCCCAGACGGTGTCCGCCTCCGCCATGCGCGCCGGCCGCGCCCCCGGGATCGGAGCCGTCAGCCGTAGTACGGCGATGTCGCCCCTGCCGTCTGGCCCGGTGGGCACCCAATGCTCGACCTCGGCGCTTGCGCGTCCTCGCCCACCGCCGTCCAGCGGCAGGTCCACGGTGAGGCACACCCCGTCGGGCCGGGGCGCGTCCCGCGGCAGCGACAACGCGTCACACACGACGTGCGCACAGGTCAGCGCGAGCTCGCTGGTGATCAGAAATCCCGCCCCGCCGATGTCGCCGGCAGCTCCGTCGGTGCTGTCCGGTGCGCGCACGCGCAGGATCGCCGCCCCCAGCACCGCCTCGGGGCTCCGCGAATCCGGCACGATGATTCCCCCTCTTGCTCCCCCGTCCCGACCAACTCCACAGCGGAGTATGGCAACTCCTGAGCTTCGTATCACCTGGTGAGCCGTTGCGCATACGGTGGCGTACGGGTCAGGTGCTGGCCCCATCCCAGCCCGGTGAAGTGCGATCTCCATGTCGTGCAGACTGCCTGCGGGTGTTGTCCAGCCGAGTTCCGGCGATACAGACTGGCACTTCTCGAGAGGGTATTGATGCAGGCGCCGTGGATTGGGCGAACTTGCCGCGGAGCGCCCCTACCGTAATCAACCCGGCGCCTGCTGCCACCGCGTAGGTGAGTGGTGCTAAGGCATTGATCGTCACAGTGGGCCATGCCCGGGAGTCCATCGGCGAAGCTAGCCAGGACGCAACAGCTTCGCCGATACCCGCGGCGGTCAGAAGAAGGATGAAGAGGGCAAGACACAGCGTAAGGGGAACCGCCTTGCGTCCCGCGGCGACTGGCGCGGCGACGGCCGCCATACAGAAGACCATGACAAAGGACAGGAGGAGCGCCCACTGTGACGCTTCCAGGGACATGCCCGCGCCCACGATCCATGTGCCGCCTGGCGTGTCGACGCTGTTTGAGGCGGACAGATGACGGTAGGCCAGCCTCTTCATATCCGGCACGGATAGGGAAGCCCCATCGGAGCCCAAAACGATCAGGGATACGGGTCCCGCTATTCCGGTCGCCTCCCGGGCCAGAGACCCGTGTGAGGCGGTGAGGGTTCCTCCGGTCGGTCCTATGCTATTCCAGCGCATGAATTCCTCAAGCCGGGCATCTCCCCTGTGACCCCCGTCGTCGGTGACCTCCTTCGGCTTGGTCGAGCAGGGGGCTGCAAGCTCGCGCAACGCTTCGCAGGAACCCACGAGTTCCACCCGCAAGTTCCCTCGCCCATCGTCCCCTCTGTCGTGCACGGCGAGCAGCATGGCCTTGTCGGGCAGAGCGCGCTCGAATGACCTCAGCCCATCGGCCGACGCATGGCCACTAACCTCTACGATGCTGGTTCCGACGCGTTCGCGAGTGCTTTGTGCCTGGCTTGCCAGGTCGCCAGGCACGCCGTTCCACAGCAGGACCTGGCCCGCCAGCATGATGGAGACCACAACGGCGGAAACCAGTGCGGTCAACGGCAGCGGAGGCCGTTTCAAGAGCACGCCCATGGCCCGCGCTGTTTTCGCCCCCCTTCTTCGACCTGCCCTGACTAGCAGGTCGCCGCAGGACTTCAATGTCGTCGCAAGGGCTGCCGGTGCACAGACCATAGTGATGGCCAGACTCGTCAGATAAACCGTGAGGCGCGTGCTCTCGGGAGCTAACTCGGTGCCGCGGACCGTCACCAGCAGCGCGAGGAAGAAGAGGCGGCAGCATCCGCTCCTGATGCGGTCCAAATGAGGTGCGATCCGGCGGCGGCTAGGCTTCGGAGTGATCCGTAGGCGCCGCCGAGGTACGACAAGGAGTCCCAGTACCGTCAGTAGCGTGAGGAGATGAGCAGCACCCACCAAGGGCATGACGGAACGCACGTCGTCACGGTCCAGAACGAAGTCGACGGCGGGAACGTGAAGGTCGGTGAACAGAGCGCAGAGATTCACGGCACAACTCGCCGCCGTTCCCAAGGCCACAGTGCGCCATACATGTGCTATGAAACGCGACCTCCGCCCACCACGCGCGACACGCGCAGCGCCCCCCTCGCGTTCCTGAAAGGCATTCACGCCGCGGGCGGCGACGGCCGCGAGCAGCAAGGAGGGCACCACTGCCAGACCGAACAGCCCCCAATAGAGACGGTCCACACCGAAAACGTACGCGTGTCGGCCCAGCGGGAAGCCTGTTCCCTGCTGCCCGAACCCGGTGACTTCCCACATATCCTCCCTGTCGGCCAACCCGGCCGCGGGATGAACATAGGCAAGGCGCTCGCCAGGGGATTCAAGCCCCTCCTTCGAGATGACCCCGGCGAACCTGCCGTATCGCGAGGTCACTCCTTCTCCCCTCCCGGCTTCTACCAGCCCCGGGGAGAGGAACGCCTCGCCCGACTCGGGCCAGCGACTGAGACCCGGCGGAGGTGCCGCGTTCTTCGCCAGAGGAATCACAACGACCACGTCATGGGTGCGGTCCCCCACCGTGTCGACGACCTGCTGCCACAGAGCCACCGGCTTCTTGCCGTCTCCTGGCGTCTCCTGCTGCGGCACCCGGCCCGCGCTGCGCCTCTCCTGCCCCTGATGAGCTGCATATACCACCGCTATCGCGGACAGGCTCATCGCCAGCAGGCAGGTGGCCACCGCCAGGACCCATCGATGGATCCGCCAAGCCGCACGGCATCTGCCGCGACCGGCTGCCGGGGGCGTGGCCTGCCCGGTTCCTGCCGTCGATCCGTGTGGGGCAACCGGCAAGGGTGTAGAGCTCATGTACTTACTCCGAGTGTGTCGGAACATGGGTGACGTCAGCTCTCGGGGGTTTCGCCAGCAGGGCCCCACGAGAACCTCTCGCGGGGCCCCGGCATGTCACGGCGCAGTCCGGGGCTCTACCCGGTCACCTGTGCTGCCAGCCACTGCACTTGTCCGGTCCGTTGTTGATCTCCTTGCATGCCTGGATCTTGAAAATGGTCGAGCCGGAACCGCTCTTCGCCCACTTGCCTGCGCCCTTCTTGTTCCACAGCACACGCTTGGTGGTCGACGAGTTGGCGCGGTAGTAGTGCGCCTTGACCTTGTGTCCGTCGCTCTTGGTGTCCTTGACCTTGATCTTCTTGCCGTGGGAGTAGGTCTTGGCCTTCGCGCCGTCGGTGGCTGCCGTGACGGCGAAGGCGGGCGACGCGCCGGCAATTGCGGCTACCGCTACAAGCGCGGCCGCGGCCTGCTTCATACCTGAACTCTTCACTTTGAAAGGTCCTTTCCTGAGGGCAGCGTCGAAGACCGCTGCATGAGGGAGGGGAAGAGGCGGCGCCCAGCGGGTAGATCCCACAAGCGGGCCTTGTCCACCAGCCTCTTCCCCTGTGACGTGGTAAGTGCCTATTCATCCCTCGGTTGCCGACGTAGTTGCCGGGCCGCCGCTCATCGGGAGCAGCGATTCCTTGAGACGAGGCTGGATGCCCGGGCTGCGGTGCGTCACGTCCCCCCGTCGTGCCACTTCCGCAAGCCCGGACAACACCGAGTTCACCGGCCCCCGGAGTTGTTTGGCAGCCCGTCTGAGCTGCTCTGATCAATTCAGCCGCGATCGTCGGCTCGTGATCGGCGTCATTGCCGTGGCCGTGAGTCGATCTTTAGGCTGGTCGAAGGGGCAGGCGAATTGCCGGGGAGGGGAAGGACCAGTGGGGCGTCCGGAGAAGCCAATCGATCCGCAGGACGGACCCGTCGCGCGATTCGCCTACGAGTTGCGCAAGCTCCGCGACGAGGCAGGGGCTCCGGGCTATCGGAGCATGGCTCGCCGTGCGGGGTATTCGGCAGCGACCTTGTCGCAGGCCGCGGGTGGTGAGCGGCTGCCAACGCTTCCGGTCGCTCTGGCCTATGTGCGGGCCTGCCGAGGTGACGTGGAGGAGTGGCGGCACCGATGGGAACAGGCGGATGCGGAGATCACGGCGGTACCGCGACCGCCCGAGGAGGACGGTGAGCCGCCGTACCGGGGGCTGGAGCGCTTCGAACCGGGCGATGCGGAGCTGTTCTTCGGCCGCGAGGAAACGACGGCGCGGCTGGAGGCGATGGCCCGCCGACATCGGCTGGGCGCCGTGGTGGGAGCTTCGGGCAGCGGCAAATCCTCCCTCCTGCGCGCCGGCCTCATCCCACGGCTGCGCCGTTGCGGTCAGGATGCGGACGACAGGCCAGCCGCAGTGCGGGTGCTCACCCCCGGCGCCCGACCGATGGACCGTGCCGATCTGCTGGCACCGGCCGAGGGCGCGGGGGATACCTGGGTGCTGGTGGACCAGTTCGAAGAGCTGTTCACCCTCTGCGCCTCTCCCGAGGACCGGGCGGACTTCCTGGAGCGCTTACTGGCTGCCCAAGAGCCCGGAAACCGGTTACGGGTAGTCCTCGCCCTACGAGCCGACTTCTTCGGCCGGTGCACCGAAAACCACGCCCTGGCCGCAGCCCTCAACGACGCCACCCTGCTGCTCGGCCCGATGAACACCGAGCAACTGCGCGCGGCCATCGTGCGCCCGGCACAGGCGCGCGGGCTGAACGTGGAACGCGACCTGACCGCCCACATCCTCGACGAGGTCACCGACGAGCCCGGCGCGCTGCCCCTGATGTCCCACGCCCTACTGGAGACCTGGCGCCGCCGACGCGGACACATCCTCACCCACGACGCATACGACGCAGCCGGCGGCCTACACGGCGCCATCGCCCGCACCGCCGAGGACGCCTACCACCAGCTCACCCCCACCCAGGCCACCCTCGCCCGACGCATCCTGTTACGCCTGATCGCCCCCGGTGACGGGACCGAGGACACCCACCGCCCCACCCCCCGCACCGAATTCACGGTCCTCGATCTCAACACCAGGGCCGACACCCAGGCCGTCCTCGACCGGCTGGCACGCGCCCGCCTGCTCACCCTTGACGACGGAACGGTATCCCTCGCCCACGAAAAGCTGATCACCGCATGGCCCCGTCTGCAGGGCTGGATCAACGAAGAACGCGACCGCATCCGCCTGCACCGCCAGCTCACCCACGACGCCCTCGCCTGGCACAAACTCGACCGCGACGCAGGAGTTCTCTACCGCGGCACGCGCCTGGCCCAAGCCGAGGAAGCCTTCACCGGCACCAGCCAGGAGGCCCTAAACCCCCTGGAATTCGCTTTTCTCGATGCTTCGGTCGTCGCTGGTCGCCGTCACGAACGTCGTACCCGCCGCACCGTGATCACTCTCGCCACTCTCCTGTGCCTTGCCCTCATCGCCACATTGATGGCTTATCATCAGCGCAACGATGCTGAGCACCAGCGGCGTTTGGCCGTGTCCCGGGAAACTGCGGCCCGCGCTGCCCAATTGAGCAATGATCACCCTGAGGCGGCCATGATTCTTGCCCTGAGGGGATATCGGCAGGCCGTTACCACGGAATCGCGTGGCAGCTTACTGAGCGCCTATTCCCGCTTTTACGCCAACCAGCTCACTGGGCACACCAGCGCGGTGCAGAGCACGGCCTTCAGTTCTGACGGCCGTACCCTCGCCAGTGCGAGTTTCGACCACAGCGTCAAGCTGTGGGATGTTCGCTCCCACCGTCTGCTTGCCACCCTGCTCGGCCACACCGACGTCGTGAACACCGTCGCGTTCTCTCCCGACGGCCGCACTCTCGCCACCGCCGGCAACGACAGCGTCAAACTGTGGGACGTCCGCTCCCACCGCCTCCTTGCGACCCTCACCGGCCACACCAACATGGTCGAAGGCGTCGCATTCTCCCCTGACGGTCATACCCTCGCCACCGCCAGTGCCGACCGCACGGTGCGTCTGTGGTCGGTGCGCGACCACCGGGCCCTCGCCGTCCTGACCGGGCATTCCGATGCGGTACTGCGCCTGGCGTTCTCGCCGGACGGCCGTACGCTGGCCAGCGCTGACAGCGGGCCCACGACCCGCCTGTGGGATGTCTCCTCCCACAAAAACCTCGCGGTCCTGGCCGACCGCACCGGTGCCGGGCGTACCGTCGCGTTCTCCCCTGACAGCCGTACCCTCGCCACGGCTGGCAACGACGGCAGCGTCAAGCTGTGGGACGCCCGCACCCACGTTCGCCTCGCGACCCTGACCGGCCACTCCCGCACGGTGCAGCAGGTGGCGTTCTCGCCCGATGGCCGGACCTTGGCCAGCGCGAGCACGGACCGCACCGTCCGGCTGTGGCACCCCCGCACGCACAAGGCTTTGACCACCCTGCACGTAGACGAGTTCGCCTATGCAGCGGCGTTCTCGCCCGACAGCCGTATTCTGGCCACGACGGGAAAAGACTCGACCATCCGCCTGTGGAACGTGACCTCGCATCGTCCCCTCGCCACCTTGGCCGGCCGTTCCGGCACCACCACTGCACGCGTGCCCTTCGCTGACCGCGACGCCTCCGTCACGGTCGACCACGGCAACATGCTGGGCTGGTCCACGCCGCCCGGGCGCACCCGCCCGGCACCCATCCGCACCAATCGGTCCTTCACCGCAGTCACGAACACCCGCGACGGCCGTGTCCTGGCCATGGGCAGTCGGGACGGTACCGTCCGAGTGTGGAACCTGAACACCGGCAGGCGAACCACCGCCCTCCAAAAGGGCACCGGCGCCGTGACTCAGGTGGCTCTCACCCCTGATGGCAACACCCTGGCCGTCAGTACCGCCGACGGCGCCATTCGTGTGTGGAATGTCGCCAGCCAACGCACCACCGCTGTCCTCCATGGAGCCCGGAGCCTGGCCGCTCTGCAACTCCGCCCCGATGGCCGCGCTCTGGCCTTCGTGAACAGCGGTGGCACCACACGCCTGTGGCATCTCCGCTCCGGACACCGCGCCACGCGTCTACCTGGCCCCAGGGACGCCAACATGGCCCTGGCTTTCAGCCCCGACGGGAGCACCTTAGCCGTCGGCACCAACAACGGTCTGCGCCTGTTGGACGTCGCCGCCCGCCGCATCAAGGCCATCCTGACGGCCCGTCAGGTCGGCCAAGTCATCGGAGCGTCCTTCAGCCCCGATGGCTCTACCCTCGCCACCACCAGCAACGAAGACATCGTACGGCTGTGGAACACCCGCACCGCGCGCCTGCACGCCGCTCTCAGCGGCCCCACAGACGCCGAGTCCCCGGCGTATTTCTCTCCCGGCGGCCACGCCCTGGCAACCTTCGGACCGCCCAGCGCCGCCCGCGTCTGGAGCACCGACGCCGAGTACGTCGCCACACGCGTCTGTCGTCTCAGCACCGAGCATCGGTGGGCACAGCTCCTCCCGGACCCGACGGTAGAGGACCTGTGCCCGGCATGATCAGCCACGGTTCCCGTGGTGGCTGCCGTGAGGTCCAACACCGTGGACAAGGAGATTCATGAGGGGAACGAATAACCACGGCTTCTCCGATGCAGGACTGCGCAGACTGCGCGACGTGCTTGCACAACATATCGAAGCCAAGAAGATTCCCGGCCTCGTCTTCCTGGTCAGCCGCGGCGGCCAGACCCACGTCGAAGCGTTCGGGACGATGCGCCATGACGGTGGCGCGCCGATGCGCGGGGACACGATTTTCCGGATGGCGTCCACGTCCAAACCGGTCACGATGGCGGCGGCGATGGTTCTGCTCGACGAGGCCAGCCTCCGGCGTTCCAGGGCGCCGGCGGTGGCCTGGTCTCCACTGTCGACGACTACCACGCCTACTTCCAGATGCTGCTGAATCACGGTATGCACGGGGGCGAGCGGCTCTTGTCCCGGCCCGCCGTCGATCTGATGACCAGCAATCGCCTTACGCCCGAGCAACAAGGCGCTCGTGACGCCATGTACAGGAACATCGCCTATCTGTCCTCCGGACAGGGGTTGCACGGCGGATGGGGCTTCGGGATGGCGGTGCGCACCTACCGTGGCGACTACGCGCCCATCGGTCAGTTCGGCCGGGACGGCGGTACCGGCACCACCGCATACGCCGACCCGAGCAATCAGCTCACCGGAATCCTGCTCACCCAGACCGGAATGTCCACCCCGGACGCGGGGCATGCCGTCCACGACTTCTGGACCACGCTCTACCAGGTCATCGACGACTAACTACGAGCGCTCCATGACCCTCGACCCTGCGCTCGCGCTCGCTGAGGGCCGACACGCCGCGACATCATGCGCCCGCCAAGACGAAGAACAGCCTGCACACCGCTCCCGTCCGCGGTCGCGTCGGCGGCCACCACCTCATGGCCGACGACGAAAGCCACGTCATCAACGTCCCCGAACAGCACACCTACGCCGTTCGCCTGGGTAGTCTCCGGACTCTGAGGCGGCTTCCGTCTGATCATGTGTTCCACCAAGGTGCGAATCTGCTGCCTGAAGCCAGCTCAGAAGCATTGCCCGCTCCTCCGCTCCTGAGACCCTTCAGGGACGTTCCGCAGAATCCGTGAACCAAGACTCGATTACGGCGAGGCCGCGCGCTCCGGCCTGCGGCATGAAGTGAGTCGCCGAGTTCCTCGGCCATACGGCGGATGACGGGCTTCGGCTCAGCGGCGCGATACATGCGGACCGCGCGGTCACGCAACTCCAGCGGGTACTTCCTCGTGACCCCCTGTCACTCCTCCCCGCATCTCGGGGGAACCTCAACTCACTGGTCCGTGCTGGTGCAGCAACGATTCGAGCGACGGCGCATGTATGTACTCGGTCGCGATCCATGGCTGCTCGGCATCGGGATCGGCATCCACGAGCGCGGCGGTGTGGAATCCCCCGACGCGCCGGATCGCCTCCAGCTCCTGGGAGAAGCGCTGACGGAAATACGGCTCGTCCGCCAACGCCGGCTTCACAACCTTGATCGCCACCGGGCGAGGACTGCGGTAGCCGAGGTAGACAACGCCCATCGCGCCCTGGCCGAGACGCCGAGACAAACGGAAGCCAGCGATCTCACGGGGATCACCGTCTCTCAGCGGCTCGAACACCATCGCCCCCGTTCCGCGTCGAGCGTGCGGAGGAGAGGCGCACGGGACGCGAAGTACACACGTCAACAGAGGCGAGCGTATCAGTGGCGCGGGCCGCTGTTCGGTCCCTATCTGATCTCAGTTGCGGCCTTTGGCGTTCCCGCACCACCGTGGACTGGTCGGCACCGTAGAGATCATGCACCCGCCCACATCTGCGAAGCGTTCGACCCCCATCGGTTCTGAACCAGCTCAGAGGCGTTGCCCGCCCCTCCGCTCCTGGGACCTTTCAGGGACTTTCAGTGCTGTCCGAGGGACTTCCGAGGGATTTTCCGCCGCCTAACGCGGTAAGCCCGTGAAAGACCGGAAAGGACCTCCGACGCAGGTCAGAGTCCCTTTCCAAGGTGAAGTCGCAGGTGGCGGCGGACGAGTCGGCCTGTACGCCGGGTTCTGTCTCCCGTGGGCCTTGCGGCCCGCGGGGAGGCGGCCATCCATCTAGGGCCGACGTTGCCGCCGGCCTCGTGCGGTCTACCCGCGGACTCGGGCGGGCAGCCCTCGATCATCCGCGCAGAGCCGCCTTGCGGTGACTCCTCTTGACCTTGCTCCGGGTGGGGTTTACCTAGCTGCCCAGGTCACCCTGGGCACTGGTGGTCTCTTACACCACCGTTTCACCCTTACCGGGCGCCTTGCGGCCCCGGCGGTCTGTTTTCTGTGGCACTGTCCCGCGGGTCACCCCGGGTGGGCGTTACCCACCACCCTGCCGTGTGGAGCCCGGACGTTCCTCGGCGGGACCCCGAAGGACCCCGACGCGACCGCCCGGCCGGCTCGTCCGCCGTAGTGACCATGGTACCGGCCCGGGCGGGGCGGCTCAGACGAAGTCGGTCGTCTCCAGCGAGAAGGAGAACGGAGCGGGCAGGTCGAGGTGCTTGCCGAAGGGGACGGTGACGCGCTGACGGTAGTCGGCGCCCTCCGGGTCGCTGAAGAGCGTCACGTCGCTGTTGTCCCGGTCGACGAGGAGGTAGAGAGGGATGCCACCGCGTGCGTAGCAGTGGCGCTTCGCCGTACGGTCCCGGCCCGGTTTGGTCGAGGTGACCTCGGCGACCATGGACACGCCCTCGCACGGCATCCAGGAGTCGGCGCCCCGGAACAACCGCAGTTCTCTGGGGGCAAAGGTGCCGTCCGGGATCACATGGTTGCGTACGCAGAGCCCGCCGCGCGGGACCGTGAGCCCCTTGTTGCCCGAGAACTGCATGCGCGTCTCAGACCGCATGAACACCTGCTCAGCGATCAGACTGATGTGATCTTCGTGGTCCCCGTCCGGCGGCGGTGTCACGACGATTTCCCCCTCGATCAGCTCGGCCCGGAAGCCTTCCGGCGTATCCAGGGCCAAGAAACCCTCCAGCAGGACGTGGTCGTGGTCCTGCGTGAGCGGTTCGTGTGCCATGGCGCTCATGCCACCCTCTTCCCTGTCTCGCCGCCAGCGTAGGTACCGAGGGGGTCGGTACCCGGCGAAAAGAGTGTTCCTCACTCGATCGTGGCACAGAAGCACGCACGCCGGGGCGGCTCCGGCGGGCGATCTTGCCCTCTCGACAGACCGCGCCGCGCCCCGGGACACTGCCTGGACGGCTGGACCCCCTTCCTTCCACGGCGAGGACACCGTGAGCGACGACCGCGTGAACAGCGACTGGTGGCGGCAGGCCGTCATCTACCAGATCTATCCCCGCAGCTTCGCCGACTCCGACGCCGACGGCATCGGCGATCTGCCCGGCATCACCGGTCGGCTGCCGTACCTCGCCGGGCTCGGCGTGGACGCCGTGTGGCTGAGCCCCTTCTATCCGTCCGCGCTCGCCGACGGCGGCTACGACGTGGCCGACTACCGCGACGTCGATCCGCGGCTCGGCACCCTCGACGACTTCGACCGGCTAGTCGCGGAGGCGGACCGGCTCGGGCTCAAGGTGATGGTGGACATCGTCCCCAACCACACCTCGAACGACCACGCCTGGTTCCAGGAGGCCCTGCGCGCGGGCCCGGGCAGCCCGGCCCGCGAGCGGTACGTCTTCCGCGAGGGGCGCGGGGTGGGCGGCGGGCTGCCGCCCACCGACTGGGTCTCGTGCTTCGGCGGCCCCGCGTGGACCCGGCTGCCCGACGGGCAGTGGTACCTCCACCTCTTCGCCCCCGAACAGCCCGACCTCAACTGGGACCACCCCGAGGTACGCGCCGACTTCCTCGCCACGCTGCGCTTCTGGTCCGACCGGGGCGTGGCCGGTTTCCGGGTGGACGTCGCGCACGGGCTGGCCAAGGACCTGGCCGAGCCGCTGCGCGACATCGGCGACGTGCCCGGCTACGAGCCGGAGGACCTGCCGGAGGACGGCAGCCATCCGCTGTGGGACCGCGACGAGGTGCACGGGATCTTCCGCGAGTGGCGCAGGGTGTTCGACGAGTACGACCCGCCGCGGATCGGGGTCGCCGAGGCGTGGGTGCGCAACTCCCGCCGGGTGTCGTACGCCCGCGCCGACGAACTGGGCCAGGCGTTCAACTTCGACTTCCTGAACGCCCCGCTCAACGCCCCCGCCCTGCACTCCGTCATCGACGGCGCGCTGTCCGCCGCCCGGGAGGCGGGCGCCTCGGCCACCTGGGTCCTGTCCAACCACGATGTGATCCGGCACCGCAGCCGGCTCGCCCTGCCGGACGATCTGACGGGCCCGGGCCGGGACGCCTGGCTGCTGGCCGACGGCCGGGAACCGGAGACCGACCTCGCGCTGGGGCTGCGGCGGGCCCGTGCCGCGACGCTGCTGATGCTGGCCCTGCCCGGTTCGTCGTACCTCTACCAGGGCGAGGAACTGGGGCTTCCGGAGGTCGCCGACCTGCCCGTGGACGTACTCCAGGACCCGACCTGGGAGCGCAGCGGCCACCGGGTCAAGGGCCGGGACGGCTGCCGGGTGCCACTGCCGTGGACGCGCGGCGGCCCCTCGTACGGGTTCGGCGCGGGCGGCGCGTGGCTGCCGCAGCCGGAGGGGTTCGGGGAGCTGTCGGTCGAGGCACAGGAGGGGCGGGCCGGTTCGACGCTGGAGCTGTACCGGGAGGCGCTGCGGCTTCGGCGGGAGTTGCAGGGGGACGAGACGGTGGAGTGGCAGGGCTCGGTCGCGGAACTGAGCGCCGGGGTGCTGCACTTCCGCCGCCCCGGCGGCTGGCACAGCGTCACCAACCTGTCGTCGGCCGCCGCCCCGCTGCCCGCCGTGGGCGAGGTGCTGCTGAGCAGCGGCCCGTTGTCGGATGAGCTGCCGCCGGACACCACGGTGTGGCTGCGGGAGGCGGGTGCGTAGGTAGGCTGCGGGGCCGGGGTGGCGCCACCGGTACCGCCCCGCACCGTACCGCCGAAGCTTTCGAGGAGAACCCGTGCTCGTCCTGCTGCCGCCGTCCGAGGGAAAGGCCACGGGAGGCTCCCGATCCCCGCTGGACCTGGGATCGCTGTCGCTCCCGGGCCTCGGCGAGGCGCGGGCCCGGGTCCTGGACGAGCTGGTCACGCTCTGCTCCGGCGACGAGGCGAAGGCGGCCGAGGTGCTGGGGCTCAGCGCGGGGCTGCGCGGCGAGGTCGCCAAGAACGCGGCGCTCCGGTCGGCCGGGACGCGGCCCGCCGGGGAGATCTACACCGGTGTGCTGTACGACGCGCTCGGCCTCGCCTCCCTCCCGGCGCCCGCCCTGGCCCGCGCCGAACGCTCGCTGCTGGTCTTCTCGGGCCTGTGGGGCGCGGTACGGATCGATGACCGCATCCCGTCGTACCGCTGCTCGATGGGCGTCAAGCTCCCGGGCCTCGGCGCGCTCGGCGCCTTCTGGCGTACGCCGATGGCCACCGTCCTCCCGGAGGCCGCCGGGACCGGCCTGGTCCTCGACCTGCGGTCGGCCGCGTATACGACGGCGTGGAAGCCGAAGGGGGAGGTCGCGGAGCGCACGGCGACGGTGCGGGTGCTCCAGTCGAAGATCGTGGACGGCGTGGAGAAGCGGTCCGTGGTGAGCCACTTCAACAAGGCGACCAAGGGCCGGATGGTGCGCGACCTGCTGACCTCCGGAGCCGAGCCGGCGGGCCCCGCGGAGCTGGTGGAGGCGCTGCGCGGGTTCGGGTACGTGGTGGAGGCGACGGCTCCGGAGCGCGCGGGGCGGCCGTGGGCGCTGGACGTGGTGGTGACGGAGCTTTAGCCCGGTCCGGGCCGGAGCCGGGTCATCGGTGGCGCGTGCGGCCGAACCCCGCCCGCGGCCACGACCCGGCGTCCGGAGTGACAGGCTCCCGCGACGCCACGGGAGCCGGGCCCCGGCACGCCCGCCGAGGGTGCGGGGTGCGGGCGAGGGCAGCCGGGAGGCCGCGGGATGGCCGGGCGGGCGGCAGGGGCAGTTAACAGGTCGGCCCGCGGGGTGGGCGGCGCTGCGCAGAGCTCGGCCGACCGCCCGCGGCATGAATCATTGCACCCTCCGCAACGTGCGTTGCGAGACATGCCACGCGCCCGCAGAATGGTCCCGTGACAGACGACAACGCACCCTCCCTGCTCGATCTCGCCCCCGTCATCCCCGTCGTCGTCATCGACGACGCGGCGGACGCGGTCCCGATGGCCCGTGCCCTGGTCGCGGGTGGCCTTCCCGCTATCGAGGTCACCTTCCGTACCCCGGCCGCCGCCGACGCCATCCGGGCGATCGCGGCGGAGGTGCCGGAGGCGGTCGTCGGTGCGGGCACCGTACTCATCCCCGGCCACGTGGACACCGCCGTCGCGGCCGGGGCCCGCTTCCTGGTCAGCCCGGGCTGGACGGACCGGCTGCTGGGCGCGATGCGGGACTCGGGGATTCCGTCGCTGCCGGGCGTCTCGACCACGTCCGAGGTCGTGGCGCTGCTGGAGCGCGGGGTGACCGAGATGAAGTTCTTCCCGGCCGAGCCGTCCGGCGGTACGGCCTACCTGAAGGCCCTCGCGTCCCCGCTCCCGGACGCCCGCTTCTGCCCCACCGGCGGCGTCAACGCCAAGCGCGCCCCCGACTACCTCGCGCTCCCCAACGTGGGGTGCGTGGGCGGCACATGGATGCTGCCGCCGGACGCGGTGGCGGCGGGCGACTGGGCGCGTGTGGAGTCCCTGGCCCGGGAGGCGGCCGCCCTGCGGGCATGACAACACCGGCGGGCGACCACCACGAACCGGCCTGCATCCGGCTACGGGATGGCCGAACCCATCTGACAGCTCCCCGCACCTGGGGTCCAGACGTCACTCGCCCGGGTATGCGGCCACCTGGACTCCTACTGGTCGACCTGGGCAGTTCATGAGGGGGCGCCGCCGCTGAGTGCGGCGGCGAAGGAAGATCTCCGGACGGCGATCCGCAGGGCCCGCGAGGCCATTCGCGCCTACCGCCGCAGGCGCTGCGGAGACGATCACCCGCCCCCGGCGCACAACCGCGTTGCGGGGCCGGAGCCGCGTCACACGGCGACCAGGCGCACCCGGTCGCCGCAGAGCTTGGTCATGTCGTCCACGTCGGAGGTCAACATGACAACGGGGTGCCGCTGCTTGAGGGCAGTCGCCGCCACGGCCGCGTCGATCGCGTACTTGTGGCCGCGCAGACCAGCCTCCATCAGCAGCACCGAGGCCGCCTTTGCCTCCTCCTCCCCCACCGGGAAGACACGGAGACCGGAAAGGACCCAGCCCAGCCGGGCCTTGTCGATGCGCGCATGCACGGCCTCGATGACGGTGAGCGCACAGACCACGGCTTCCATACCCCGCCTTCGCGCCTCCGCGACCAGGGCGACGACCGATTCGTCATCGCCCAGCAGCTTGGAGAGGCCCTCACTGTCCAGGACGAGCGTCCCGTCATGGCTCAGCTTGCGGCGGGCCACTGCTCGTCCTCGGCGAACGCCTCGTCGAAGACCTGACGCGCCCGCTCCTGCGCCTCCGCAGAGACCGGGCCCTTGCGCCGTTCGTAGTCGGCCAGGTACTCGTCCAGTATCTGACCACGCAGCTCACGTTCCACCGCTTCGGTGATGAACGCCGAGAATTCCCGCTTGCCGACGCGCGCACGAATCGCCTCGGCGGTCCCTTCGGGGAGGGAGAGACTGACCCGGGTGGCCGGCCCCTCACCGATGCTGTACGACTCCTCAGCCTCTGACATGGGCCCACTTTATCAAAAGAGTAGGAAAGTGGGCTGCCGGCGAAGGCGCGGACTGCCGCAGCCGCAAGGCCTACCGCAGGTGGGACGTGTCGTTCAGGAGGCGGAGCGAGGCGTTGCCGTCGCCGTAGTACGCCACCGCCGACAGGGACGCCGCCGAGAGTTCCATGCGGAACAGGGACTCCGGCGGGGCGCCGAGGGCCAGGCGGGTCAGGGTCTTGATCGGCGTGACGTGGGTGACGAGGAGCACCGTACGGCCCGCGTAGCGGGCGATCAGCTTGTCGCGGCAGAGGGCGACGCGGCGGGCGACCGCGGCGAAGGACTCCCCGCCGCCCGTGGGGGCGGTTTTGGAGGAGGCGAGCCAGGCGTCGAGGTCGTCCGGGTGGCGGTCGCGCACCTCGGCGAAGGTCAGGCCCTCCCAGGCGCCGAAGTCCGTCTCGCGCAGCCCCTCGTCGACGCGGACGTCGAGACCGAGCCGGGCGGCCACGGCGTCGGCGGTCTCGCGGCAGCGCTTCAGAGGCGAGGTGACGATGGCCTGGATGGTGCCGCGCGCGGCGAGGGAGGCCGCGACCAGCTCGGCCTGGCGGTGGCCGATGTCGGAGAGGCCGGGGTCGGTGCCGCCGCTGCCGGAGAAGCGCTTCTCCGGGGTGAGCGGCGTCTCGCCGTGCCGGAGCAGGACGAAGGTGGTCGGCGCCCCGAGGTCGGCGGAGCCCCAGCCCCTGACGGGGGCCACCGCGGCCGACGGGGCCTCGGGGGCGGCGGGCTCGGCGAGGGTGTCGTCGGCGGGGGCCTCGGGGGCGGCAGCGGCGAGGGTGCCGCCCGGCGGCACCTTGGGCTGCCACTGCTCGCCCAGCTTGCCCGCGTCCATGGCCTCGTTGGCGAGCCGGTCCGCGTAGCTGTTCTTCTCGCGCGGGATCCAGCCGTACGTGACCTGGCCGGGCGGCAGGAGTCCCTTGGCCTCGGTGGCGAGCGGCCGCAGGTCCGGGTGCTTGATCTTCCAGCGGCCGGACATCTGCTCGATGACCAGCTTGGAGTCCATCCGGACCTGGACCTCCGCCTCCGGGTCGAGGGCGTGGGCGGCCCGCAGACCGGCGATGAGGCCCTTGTACTCGGCGACGTTGTTGGTCGCGGTGCCGATGTACTCGGCGACCTCGGCGAGCGGTTCGCCGGTCACCGCGTCGAGGACGACGGCGCCGTACCCGGCGGGCCCCGGGTTGCCCCGGGAGCCGCCGTCGGCCTCGACGATGAAGCGACGCCGTGCCATCGGCCCTACAGCCCCGACTCGGGCGTACGGACCAGGATCCGGCGGCAGTTCTCGCACCGCACCACGGTGTCGGCGGGGGCCGAGCGGACCTCGTTCAGCTCGGTGATGGCCAGCTCCTGGCGGCAGCCGTCGCAGCGCCGCTGGTAGAGCCGGGCGGCGCCGACGCCGCCCTGCTGCTCGCGCAGCTTGTCGTAGAGCTTCAGCAGGTCGGCGGGGATGGTCCCGGCGATGACCTCGCGCTCCTTGGTGACGGTCGCGATCTCGGCGTCGATCTCCTCGGCCGCCGCGTCGCGCCGCGCCGTGGCGTCGCTGATCTTGGCCTGGAGGGACTCCACCCGGCCGGCCAGCTCGGTGGCCCGCTCCTGGGCGGCCTCGCGGCGCTCCATGACCTCCAGGACGACGTCCTCCAGGTCGCTCTGGCGCCGGGCGAGGGAGGCGATCTCGTGCTGGAGGTTCTCCAGGTCCTTGGGCGAGGTGACGGCCCCGGAGTCCAGGCGCTTCTGGTCGCGGGCGGCGCGCTGGCGCACCTGGTCCACGTCCTGCTCCGCCTTGGTCTGCTCGCGGGCGGTGTCGCTCTCCTCGGTCTGGGAGGCGACGAGGAGGTCACGCAGCTGGGTGTGGTCGGCGGTCAGGGTGTCGAGTTCGGCGTGCTCGGGCAGCGTCCGGCGCTTGTGCGCCAGCTGCGAGAGCCGTACGTCGAGGCCCTGCACGTCGAGCAGGCGGATCTGGTCTGCGGGCGCGGCGTTCAGCGGGGGGCTCCAGAGGTGGTCGTAGGGGACGGAAGAGGCGGGCCTCAGGCCGGGGAGGCCGAGGCGGGGTCGGGCGCGAAGGCCCGGAACGGGGCGGCGGCCGCGGCGTGGGCCGTCCAGGGGTCGGTGACCTTGCGGGACACATGGGTGCGCAGGTCCCAGCCGTGCCGGTCGGAGATCTCGTCGAGCTGTGCCGCGGCCAGCTCGGTCCACGGCCATTCGGTGGCCCAGTGCGCGGCGTCCACCAGTGCGAGGTCGCTGTGCTCGCGCGCCTCGGAGGCCGGGTGGTGGCGCAGATCGGCGGTCAGGTACGCGTCGACTCCGGCGGCGCGCGCCTCCGCGAACAGGCCGTCCCCGGAGCCGCCGCAGACCGCGACGGTACGGATCGTACGGTCCGGGTCGCCCGAGGCGCGGATGCCCTGCGCCGTGGCGGGCAGCCGGGCGGCGGCGCGCTCGGTGAACTCGCCCAGCGTCTCGGGGCGGTCGAGTTCGCAGATCCGGCCGAGCCCCTGACGTCCGGCGGGGTCGGCCGGGTCCGGCACCAGCGGGCGGACCGGCCGCAGGTCGAGCGCTCCGGCGAGGGCGTCGGAGACGCCGGGGTCGGCGCGGTCGGCGTTGGTGTGCGCGACGTGCAGCGCGATGTCGGATCTGATCAGGGTGTGCACCACCCGCCCCTTGAAGGTGGAGGCGGCGACCGTGGTCGTGCCCCGCAGATAGAGCGGATGGTGGGTGATCAGCAGATCGGCGCCGAGCGCCACCGCCTCGTCGGCGACCTCCTGGACGGGGTCGACGGCGAACAGGACGCGGCTGACCTGGGCATCGGGGTCCCCGCAGACCGTCCCGACGGCGTCCCACTGCTCCGCCCGCTCGGGCGGCCAGAGGGCGTCGAGGGCGGCGAGGACATCGGTGAGAGCGGGCACGGGGCAAGGCTACCTCCCAGATCACCGGGAAGCCTTGCCCCTGCCTTCACTCAGCGCGACCGCCCCTCGATGACCTATCTGATGGGGGATCAGCGGACCAGGTAGCCGCGGAGGTCGTCCAGCACCCGGTCGGCGGCGGTGACGCCGAGGCCCAGGTACCAGGTCTCGTCCTTGACGTTCTTGGCGTGGCCCGCCTTGACCGCGTCGAGCTTCTTCCACAGCGGGTTGGACTCCGCCTGGTCCCGCTTGGTGGCCTTGGGGTCGCCGTAGACCCCGGTGAAGATCCAGTCGGCGTCGGCCTCGTTGATCCGCTCCGGGCCGATCTCCGTGGCCAGGTCCTCGACCTGCTGGTTCTTCGGCCGGGGCAGGCCGACGTCCTGGAGGATCGTGCCGATGAAGGACGCCTTGGCGTAGAGCCGGGTGAACTCCGGCATGAAGCGCAGCATGGTGACGGTCGGCTTCTTCGGGCCGATGTCCTCGCCCAGCTTCTTCGCCTTCGTCTCGTACGCGTCGAGCTTTGCCTTGGCCTCGGCGGTGCGGTCCAGGGCCGCCGCGTTGAGGAGGTAGTTCTCCTTCCAGGTGAAGCCGGGGCGGATGGAGAAGACGGTCGGGGCGATCTGCTTCAGCTCGTCGTAGAGCGGCTCGGCGCGCAGCTTGCTGCCGAGGATCAGATCGGGGTGGAGGGCGTTGATGGCCTCCAGGTTGAGGTTGTTGATGGTGCCGACGTTCTTCGGGTTCCCGGCCTCCTTCTTGAGGTAGCCGGGGACGGCCTGGTCGCCCTCGGAGGGCGCGTAGCCGACCGGCTTGATGCCGAGCGAGACGACGTTGTCCAGCTCGCCGACGTCGAGCACCACGACCCGCTTCGGCCTGCTCTTGATCTCCGTCTTGCCCATGGCCTGGGTGATGGTGCGCGGGAACTGGCCGGGCTTCGCGTCGGTGCCCATCTTCGCGGTCTGCTCGGCGGCCTTGCCGAAGTCCTTGCCGCCCTGCGCGACGGACTTGCCCCCGCCGCCGTTCCCCTTGGCGTCGTCCTTGCCGCTGTCGGACGTGCCGCAGGCGGCGAGGGAGAGGGCCCCGGCGAGGGCAAGGGCGAGGGCGGCGCTGCTGCGGCGGCGTACGGACATCTGGTGCTCCAGGGGTCGTGCGGAAGGTGGCACTTAGGTGTGCCTTACTTTAATCGCACGGCGGAGCGACCCCTTACAGCACACTCATCCCCGACCTCTCAGGCGAATCGGTCAGCAGCCACTCGTAAGGGTGGAACCGACCTCTTATCGGCCACCGGGAGGGGGTACGAAACCTACGTTCAGTGGCCGGAGGTGACTGAACGATGACCGCCTGTGCCTTCGACGCCACCCTCGCCACGGGAGGCAGCGCCCGGCCACGAGAAAGGTCCACGGATTTCACCATCACCCCGGACCGTTCGTACGGTGCGCGGCTCACGCTCGGCGGCGACACCGGCTGCTGGTTCCCCGAGCGCTGGACGCTGGACGGGCCCGAGCCGTACGCCGTGCCGCTGCCGGGCGCCCAGCCCGAGGAGCCGGACAGCGAAGTGCTGCCGCTCTCCGACGGGCAGGTGCTGATCCACCGCCGGGTGGCCGGGCACCACGCCTTCTCGCTGCTCTACCCCACCGGCCCGGGGACCGGCGAGCGGGTGCTCGGCGGCATCGACCGCGCCGACGTCTCGCTGCTGCCGCCCGCGCCCGGCGGCACCTGTGCGTACGCGCTGGGGCGCGGCCCGCGGTCCACCTCCGTGTGGCTGATCCACGGCGGCGCCCGCGGGCTCCAGCACCTGGCCGAGGTGCCAGGCCGCTGCACGGGCGGCGCCTGGCTGGACCGCATGGGGCGGTTGCTCGCGCTCGACCGCGAGCTGGACGGCCGTACGAAGACCCTCGTCGTCGACCTCGGGCGCGGCGGCGAGACCAGCCCGCTGCTCCAGATCACCGAGCGCAGCAACGACCGTCTGCTCCTCGCCGACCCCGACAGCGGTCTGCTGCTCGTACGGTCCGACGCGCCCGGCGACGAGCGGCTCGGGTGGGGCGTCCTCGGCAGCACCCTCCCCGTCCGCTTCCCGGACTGCCTGCGCCCGCCCGCCCAGGCGACGGCCACCCCCTTCGCGATCCAGCCGGGGCAGATGCTGATGCCGGAGGCGTGCGCGGTGGCCTTCCGCATCGACGCCGCGGCGGGCGGGCGGCCGTGGGTGGGGGTATGGCGGCCGTCCGAGCGGCGGTTGCGCCAGTTCTCGGCACCGGAGGGCTGGCTGGCCGGGTCCGGCCTGTGGAGCCGGGACGGAGAGCTGTGGCTGCCGTACGCGACGCGGCAGGTGCCGTGCGGGCTGGCGCGGGTGTGGCTGCCGGAGGCCACGGCGCCGCGGGCGTCCGCCGGATCCTCCGCGACCCCGCGGGTGATCCGGCGGGCCCCCCGCCCGGCCCGCGGTTCGGAGGTGTCCGGGATCACGCCGTGGCGGAAGGTCAGCGGCGAGGCCACCGGGGCTGATGCGGTCACCCACGCGGGCGCGGCCACGGATCCGCGCGCGGGCTGGGGCGCGGGCGCGAGCTTCAGCGCGGGCGCGAGCCTGGGCGCGGGCGTACGCAGGAGCCTGGGCACGGGGGCGGACACGGACGGGGGCCTGGGCGCGGGCGCGGGCGCGGGCACGGATACGGACTTGGGTGCGGGCACGGGACTGGGCACAGGCAGGGGCCAGAGCACGGGCGGGCGCTTCGGTACGGGCACGAGCGCAGGCACGAGCCTCAGCGCGGGGGCGGACACAAGCCCGGGCGGGGGTACCGACCCGCGTGCGGACTTGGGCGCGGGGGCGAGCTTCGGTGGGGTCAGGCGCCTGGGCGCGGGCACGGATCCGCGTGCCGACTGGGGCGTCGCGGGCGCGCGCGTAAGCGCGGACACGGACCTGGGTGCGGACGCGAGTGCGCGCATGCGCGTGGGCCCAGGCGCGGACCCGCGCGCGGAGAGCACGGACGCGGACCCGGGCCCGACCGCGAGGGCGCGCTTCGGCGCGGGCACGGATCTGAGTGAGAGCGCTCGCGCGGGTTCGGGCCTGAGCGCTGACGCAAGCCAGGGTCCGAATACGCGCTTCGATACGGGCCCGAGCCTGGGCACGGACTCGCGTGCGAGCGCGGGTCCGGACACGGGCACGGGCCTGGCCGCAGGGGCTCGCTTCGATGCGGGCGCGAGGCTGGAGACGGACCCGCGCGCGGACTGGAGCGCGAGCTTCGGTGCCGATGGGCGCGCGGGCGCGGGTGCGGATACGAGCGCGGGTGCGCGCGTGCGCGTGAGCGCGCACCCGGACCCGGGAGCGGGCGCGCGCTTCGGTGACGCGGGCGCGGGCCTGGGGCCGGGCTCGGTCGCGGGCGCGGGCCCGGACGGCGGATTCGGTGCGGGCACGGGCGCGGGGCGGGGGGAGTCCGGGGTGGAGCCTTGGGTGGGGACGGGATGCTGGCCCGGGGTCGAGCAGGAGACCGGCCAGGAGTCCGAGCTGACCGTGGTCGCCCCACGGCCCGTGCCGCTCCAGCAGGCGCCTCTCGCCAGGTCACGGGAGCCCCGGCCACCCCGCTGGGTCCGCGATCACCGCCCTGGTTAGACTCGGTCGCTGGGGCTGCGCAGACCGGTTGGCACGGCGTGTATCGACGTTGTGGCGGGCCCCTCGCGCAGAGTACGCAGCGAACTTACCGGGGTGACTTCCCACATGTCCGAAGCCCGAACCGACATGACCCAGGCGCGCTCGCAGGAGGCGGCCGAGGCCGATGCCGCCTCAGGCCAGGGCAAGCACCGGGGCCAGCAGGCCGCGTCCGAGGAGCCGCAGGCTCCGGCGCACGGCCGCCACCGCCGTCCGAGCGAGAACGCCTCGTAACGTCTCGTAAGGGCGCCGGGAGCGCTTCACCCCGCCCCTCCCTTTCCCGCAGCACGCGCAGCAGACGGCGCACGGCTGCGGGGCAGGGAGGGGTGGGCCGTTTGCCCCCGCCCCGACGACCGCGTCACCCCCGCTTCAGGCTCAGCACCTCCAGCGCCGCGAACCCCTCCCCCCGCCGCTCGTCGAAGTACGGCGTGAGCAGGCCGTCCAGCTCCCCGAAGCCGAAGACCTCCCCCACCGCATCCAGCTTCGCGGCCACCCGCGGCCGTTCCACGATCGCCACCATGCCCCCGTGGACCACGAACACCTGGCCGTTCACCGCCGTCGCCTGCGGGGAGGCGAGGTAGCCGACGAGCGGGGCCACGTGCGCGGGGGACAGCGGGTCGGGGCGGTCTTCCGCGAGGTCGATGTCCGGGAAGACGTCCTCGGTCATGCGGGTGCGGGCCCGCGGGCAGATGACGTTCGCCGTCACCCCGTACTTGGCGAGCGCGCCCGCCGTGGAGAGGGTCAGGCCGACGATGCCGCCCTTCGCGGCCGCGTAGTTGGGCTGGCCGGGCGATCCGGCGAGGAACGCCTCGGACGAGGTGTTCACGATGCGGCCGTGCACCGGCCCGCCCCCGGCGGCCTTGGAGCGTGTCCGCCAGTGCGCGGCGGCGAAGCGGATGGTGTTGAAGTGGCCCTTGAGGTGGACGCGGATGACCGAGTCCCATTCGTCCTCGGTCATCGAGAAGACCATCCGGTCGCGGAGGATGCCCGCGTTGTTGACCAGGATGTCCAGCGCGCCGTACGTGTCGACCGCGAGCTGCACCAGTGCGCGCGCCGTGTCGAAGTCGGCCACGTCGCCCACGTGGGCCGTGGCCCGGCCGCCCGCCGCACGGATCTCCTCGGCCACCTCCTCGGCGGGGCCGCAGGACGCCTCGCCCGAGCCGTCGCGGCCGCCCTGCCCGTAGTCGTTGACGACGACGGCGGCGCCCAGCCTGCCCAGCTCCAGCGCCTCGGCGCGGCCGAGGCCGCGCCCGGCGCCGGTGACGATCGCGGTCTTCCCCACCAGGGGACGTTTCAGATCTCGATGCATGTGCGCAGCGCCTCCCCCGTCCGCATCTGGCCGAGCGCCTCGTTGATCTCGCCGAGCCGCACCCGGTGGGTGATGAGCCCGGCGAGGTCGATGCGGCCCGCGCGCCACAGCGCGATGGTCCGTTCGTACGAGCGCAGCACATCGCCCCCGCCGTACAGGGACGGCAGGATCCGCTTCTCGTCGAAGAACAGCTCGAACATGCTGAGCTGGAGGAAGTCGTCCACCGCGCCCGCCCCGACGACGCACAGCGTGCCGCCGCGCCGCGTGGTCTCGTACGCGCGGCGGGCGGTGGCGGACTTGCCGACGACCTCGAAGACGTAGTCGAAGCCCTCGCCCGCGGTGACGCTGTTCTTGGCGTCGTCGAGGCCCTCCGGGGCGACCGCCTCGGTGGCGCCGAAGCGCAGCGCCGCCTCGCGCCGCGAGGCGACGGGGTCGACGGCGACGATGTGGGCCGCGCCCGCCGCCCGGGCGCCCTGCACCACGCTGATGCCCACCCCGCCGCAGCCGATGACGGCGACCGACGAACCGGCCTCCACCCGCGCCGTGTTGAGGGCCGCGCCGAGCCCGGTGGTCACGCCGCAGCCGATGAGCGCGGCGATGTCGTACGGGACGTCGTCGGGGATCGGCACGGCGCACGGCGCCGGGAGGACGACCTCCTCGGCGAAGGTCCCGGTCCCGGCCATGCCGAAGACCTGGGAGGCATCGTCGCCCGCGTGCTTGAAGTTGGGCGTTCCGGCGTTCATGAACCCGGACAGACACAGCTGGCTCTGGCCGCGTTTGCAGGACGGACAGCCGCCGCACGCGGGCAGCCAGCACACCAGCACCCTGTCCCCGGGGCTCAGCCCGGTCACCCCGTCGCCGACCTCCACGACCTCGCCCGCGCCCTCGTGGCCGGGGACGAAGGGCACGGGCTGCGGCAGCACGCCGCTCATCGCGGAGAGGTCGGAGTGGCACAGCCCGGTGGCCCTGATGCGCAGCCGGACCTTGCCGGGGCCGAAGCCCACGGCCTCGATGTCGTCGAGGACTTCGAGCTTGTCCTGTCCCGTCTCGTGCAGTACGGCTGCGCGCACAGCGCCTCCTCTTGAATAAGTTGGGATCAGAAGGTCAGGCGTGGGCGACGACCGTGTCGCCGAGGACGGGCGCGTCGTCGCGCTCGACGGCGCTCGCCGTCACCTGGACGCGCCCCTCGTCCCGCCACATCCGGATGCGCAGGGTCTCGCCCGGGTACACCACCCCGGCGAAGCGCGTGGTGTACGAGCGCACGCGGGCGACGTCGCCGCCCAGCTCGGTGTCCACGACCGCCTTGAGGACCATGCCGTACGAGCACAGCCCGTGCAGGATCGGCTTCTCGAAGCCCGCGACCTTGGCGAACCCGGGGTCGGCGTGCAACGGGTTCCAGTCCCCGGAGAGCCGGTACAGCAGCGCCTGGTCCTCCCGGATGGCCCGCTCCACCGTGCGGTCGGGCTCACGGGCGGGGGTCTCCAGCCGCTCGGACGGGCCGCGCTCGCCGCCGAATCCGCCCTCGCCGCGGACGAAGATGCGGCTGTCGCAGGTCCACAGCGGGCCGTCCGCGTCGGCCGCCTCGGTGCGCAGCACGATGACCGCGGCCTTGCCCTTGTCGTACACCGCCGCGACCCGGGACGTCTGGGTGGCGTCCCCGGTCACCGGGATCGGCCGGTGCACCTCGACGGTCTGGCCGCCGTGCAGGACGGACGCGAGGTCGACGTCGATCCCCGGGCCGTTCAGCCCCCCGGCGAGCGCCATCCGGCCGCCCGCGACGGTGGCGAAGCTGGGCAGGACGTGCAGCTCGCTCTCCAGGGTGTAGCGCAGCTCATCGGGGTCGGTGGCCGGGACTCCGGCGCCGATGCCCAGGTGGTAGAGCTGGATGTCCTTGTGTCCCCAGGCGAGGGCGGTGGTCCGGGGCTCGGCCGAGACGGCCTCGGTGGCGTCGATGGGCATAGGGCGACAGCGCTCCTTGGCGGGAGGGGCGGGAAGACCCCGGCCCGCCCGTCCGCACCGTCGGCCGCGCCGGGGTCGTCACTGGTCGGCAGGGCCGCGCCGCGTTTAGAACGCGTTCTAGCCGATGGCACCTGTATAGCCCAATCCCCCTGACGGGGGAAGGCTGCTGACAGGTCGTCAGTTTCGCGAGTTTCGCCACCCGGCCGGACCCGCCGGGGGCCGTTCGTCACCATCCCGGCCGCCGGGCCTCCCCCGGGGGCGCAGGCACCCGGGGCCCGCCACCCTCGGCTTCGCCGGTTCCGCCGGGCGCGCGACCCGCCAGGAGCCGGCCCGTACCGCGGACGGCTACTCGGGGGGCGCGGCGTCCCGGGCCCGCGCCTGGTGCCGACGGGCCTTGAGCCGGTTCCCGCAGGTCTTCATCGAGCACCACCGCGCGGTGTTGGCACGGCTGCGGTCCAAGAGGAAGAGGCGGCATTCGGGGTTCCCGCACGGCCGCAGGCGGCCGGGCATGCGCTCCTTGACGTCCGCCCACGCGAGGACGAGTTCCACCGCGAGCCTGCGCTCCGGCGGCATTTCCACCTGCCACTCGATACCCGACACACCGGGCTGCGGGACCTTGCGCACGCCCGCGAGGACGCGGCGCAGCCGGGGCTCCGCCGAGGTGCCCGACTCCACCGCCTGGAGTGCGTCGCGGGCGGTGCGCAGCCACCGGCGCTCCTCGTCGCCGCCGAGCCCCCCGTGCTCCCGCGCCCATCTGTCCAGCTCATGGTCGTCGCGCCACAGATCCTGGCGTCGGCCATCCACCACGGGGGTGCTGTTCAGCGCCTCCATGAGGGCCCGGTCGTCCAGCACGGACCGATCACCTACCTCACTAACTCCATCAAGCCGTTTGACAGGTTACTCCCAGGGCGGTCTACTGGACACCAGTGATAACCATCAAAAGACCTCGAAGGGGTTAGTCATGGTCGAGATCCGCCACCACTGCGCGACCGTGGGGGGCCATCGCGTCTTCTACCGCGAGGCAGGACCCCGCGAGGCACCCACGCTGGTGCTGCTGCACGGATTCCCCACCAGCTCACGCATGTTCCGCCGCCTCATCCCAGCGCTCGCCGACCGGTTCCACGTCATCGCCCCCGACCACCTCGGCTTCGGCAACTCCGACGCCCCGCCCGTGGACGCGTTCACCTACACCTTCGACGCCCTGACCGACATCACCGAAGCCCTGCTGACCCAGCTCGGCATCACCCGCTACGCCGTGTACGTCCAGGACTACGGCGCACCCATCGGCTGGCGGCTGGCCCTGCGCACCCCGGACGCGATCACCGCGGTGATCACGCAGAACGGCAACGCCTACGAGGACGGCTTCGTACCGGAATTCTGGAAGCCCGTATGGGCGTACGCCGAGAACCCGGGCCCCGAGACCGAACCCGCCGTGCGTGCCGCCCTCTCGCTCGACGCCATCCGCTGGCAGTACCTGCACGGAGTGGACCGGCCCGAGCTGGTCGATCCCGACACCTGGGCCGCCGACCACCGCGAGGTCAACCGGCCGGGCAACGACCTCGTCCAGCTCGCCCTGTTCCGCGACTACGCCACCAATCCGCCCCTCTACCCGCGGGTGCACGCCTACTTCCGGGAACGCCAGGTCCCGCTGCTCGCGGTCTGGGGCGCGGGCGACGAGATCTTCGGCCCGGACGGCGCACGGGCCTTCACGAGGGACCTGCCGGACGCGGAGATCCACCTGATTCGCGGAGGCGGACACTTCCTGCTCGAAAGCCATCTGGACACCGTGGCCGGGTACATCCGCGGGTTCCTGACGTCCTAGTACGGCAGTCGGACTTCGTGGGCTGAGTTTCGCGCGGTTCGACGGGTGTCAGTCGTCGTCGGCGATGAAGTCTGCTATCGCGGGTCGCTCGCCGTGATGAGCAGGGCCGGGGCGAGCCCGGCGCAGCTCCTGGCCATCGTGGGCGTGACCGTTGACGCGCTGTCGCAGGCGTTGCGCGCGTAACGCATCTGCCCCTTGGTCGCGGCTCCCAGACGGCGGGCGACGAAGCCACGCACCTGATCACGCACGGCGTCCTCGTCCCACACCGCGCCCGAGAGCAGGTGCTGGAGCCGGTGAGGACGAGCGTCGGAAGTCCGACTGGCGTACTAGTCCGCGCGGGCCGCGGCCGGGGTGCGCGGCAGGGCCACGGCCATCAGCACCACCGCCGCCGCGATGATCCCCGTGGCCACGACGAACGCATGCCCGTAACCGGCCGCCAGCGCCTCCGGCCCGCCCCCGCCGCGGGCCGTGATCCGCTCGGCCGCGACCGTCGCCAGTACGGTCAGGCCGAGCGCACCGCCGATCTGCCGCGAGGTGTTGACCAGCCCCGACACCAACCCGGCCTCGGACGGGCCCGCGCCCGAGGTGGCGGAGGCGGCGAGCGGGGTCATCATCAGCCCGGCCCCGAACGACATGATGATCGCGGGGCCCAGCACCGTACCGACGTAGGTGCCGTCCGCGCCCATCCGGCTCTGCCACGCGTAGCCGACGACGGCCAGCGAACCGCCCGCGAGCGCCAGCAGCTTCCCGTCCAGCCGGGCCATCAGCCGGGGCGCGAGCTTCGAGCCGAGGACGATCGACAAGCTGTGCGGGAGGAAGGCGAGACCGGCCTTGACCGGGCTGTAGTGCAACACGTTCTGCAAGTAGAGCGTCATGAAGTACCACATGGCGAACATGCCGCCGCCGCACACCACCATCACCGCGTTCGCCGACGTGACCGCCCGGATCCGGAACAGCCGCAGCGGCATCAGCGGTTCCTCCGTACGCGCCTCGACCGCCACGAACACCGCGAGCAGCGCCAGCCCCGCGAGCAGCGGCCCGAGCGAGGCGACGGCGCCCCAGCCGTGCGGCTCGGTCTGCACGATGCCGTACGCGAGCGCGGTGACACCCGCCGTGACCAGCACCGCTCCGGGGACGTCGAGCCGTCGCGCCGTCCCGGAGCGGCCCTCGGTCAGCCACACCACCGCGGCCACCAGCACCACCACGCCCACCGGCACGTTGACCAGCAGCACCCAGCGCCAGGACAGGTACTCGGTCAGCACCCCGCCGACCAGCCCGCCCGCCGCTCCCCCGCCCGCGCCGACCGCCGTCCAGGTGCCGATGGCGCGGGTGCGGGCCGCGCCGTGCGGGAAGGCGGTGGTGAGGATGGTGAGCGTGGCCGGTGAGAGCACGGCCGCGCCGAGGCCCTGGAGGGCGCGGGCCACGACCAGTTGCCAGGGCTGCTGGGCGACGCCGCCGGCCAGGCTGGCGGCCGTGAACAGCCCGAGCCCGGTGAGGAAGACCCGCTTGCGTCCGAAGAGGTCGGCCGCGCGGCCGCCGAGCAGCAGGAACCCGGCGAAGGTCAGCGCGTAGGCATTGACCACCCACTGCAAAGCGGTCTCGCCGAGCCCCAGGTCCGTGCGGAGGGACGGCAGGGCGACGTTGACCACCGAGATGTCGAGGACCACCAGGAACTGCCCGGAGCAGGCGGCCAGCAGCACCGCCCAGGCCGGGGGCGAGGCGCGCGGCGGACGGCGGGTGGAGGCGGAGGTGGAAGGAAGGGCGGGCGGAGGGGGAGTTGGGGTGGACATGGCGGTGATGCTCGCATTGCACACGGACCCAACGCATCGGCATTTCTGCGCATTCGCGGGCGGCGGCGAGTCCTAGGGGGTGTCTTGTCGGTCAGGCCGGATCAGCGAGCGGCGTCAGGGGGCACCGCCCAGCGGTAGCTGGGGGAGCGACGAGCGCGGGGCCGCGAGGTGCCGCCCGCCGCGGCAGCGGCTGATGTCACAGCGGCGTCGGGAACCCGGCATGATCGGCGAGACACCCCCGGTCAATCGCGGGGCAGGCCGAGCAGCCGTTCCGCGACGACGTTCAGCTGCACCTGGGTCGTACCGCCCGCGATGGTCAGACAGCGCGACATCAGGAAGCCGTGCAGCGCCCGCTCCCCCGCGCCCTCGCGCACCGCGCCACCGGGACCCAGCAGCTCCAGGGCGAGTTCGGCGACCTTCTGCTGATGGGCGGTCTGGACGAGCTTGCGGACGCTCGCGCCCGCGCCCGGCTCCACCCCGGACACCTGGCGCAGGGTGGTGCGCAGCCCGATGCAGGCGAGCGCGTGGGCCTCGGCCATGAGCCCGCCGACGCGCTCGCGCTCCGGGCCGGTGTCCGGAACGTGGGCGATCAGCGCCTCCAGACCGGTGTCGAAGGTCAGCTGGTCGGCCATGTGGACGCGTTCGTTGCCCAGAGTGTTGCGGGCGACCGCCCAGCCCGCGTCCACCTCGCCCACCACCGCCTCCGGCGGGAGCAGCGCGTCGTCCAAGTACACCTCGTTGAAGAGCGATTCCCCGGTGATCTCCCGCAGCGGGCGGATGGTGATCCCCGCGGTCCGCTTCATGTCGACCAGGAAGTAGCCGAGCCCCTTGTGCTTGGGCGCCGCCGGGTTCGTACGGGCCAGCAGGATGCCGTAGTCCGCCGTACGCGCCCCCGACGTCCACACCTTCTGCCCGCTGACCCGCCACCAGCCCTCCGCCGTCCGCTCGGCGCGGGTGCGCAGCGCGGCCAGGTCCGACCCGGCGTCGGGCTCGGAGAACAGCTGGCACCAGCGGAGTTCGCCGCGGAGCGTCGGCAGCAGGAAGCGCTCGCGCTGGGCGTCCGTGCCGTACGCGATGAGCGACGGCACCACCCAGGTGGCAACGCCCAGATCGCTGAGGACCACGCCCGCGTCGCGCAACTCGCGCTCGATGGCGAGCTGCCGCACCGGGCTCGCGCCGAGCCCGTACGGGGGCGGCAGATGCGGCGCCGCGTACCCGGTGGGCGCGAGAGCGCGCCGCGCGGCGCCCGGGCCCAGCCCGCGCGCCGTCGCGATGACGGCGCGGGCCTCGCGGCGGTGGGTCTCGGCCTCGGGCGGGAGGTCGAGCCGCAGTTCGCGGCGGGCCCCGGTGGCGGCGAGGCGGGCGGCGCGCAGCCGGTGCCGTGCGCCGGTGCCGAGCAGCGCGCGGGCGGCGGTCGCGCGGCGGAGGTGGAGGTGGGCGTCGTGTTCCCAGGTGAAGCCGAGGCCGCCGAGGATCTGGATGCAGTCCTTGGCGCAGCCGTACGCGGCGTCGAGCGCGGTGGCGGCGGCGAGCGCGGCGGTGAGGCCGCGTACGGCTGGGGGCTCGTCCTGCGTCCTGGCCGCGTCCCAGGTGAGGGCGCGGGCCTGCTCGACGCGGACGAGCATGTCGGCGCACAGGTGCTTCACGGCCTGGAACTGCCCGATCGGCCGCCCGAACTGCTCCCGCACCCGGGCGTGCCCGACCGCCGTCTCCAGCGCCCAGCCCGCGGTGCCGCACGCCTCGGCGGCGAGCAGGACGGACGCCAGGTCGGTGACGAGCGCGGGGTCGACGTCCAGCACCCGGCCGCCGGGGACGGCCACGCCGGAGGCGCGTACCTCGGCGGTCGGGCGGGTGGGGTCCGCGCTGTCGTGGACGCGGAGGGTGAGGGCGGTGCTGTCGACGGCCAGCCACACGGTCTCCGCGCCGCGCGCCGCGGCGAGCACGACCACATCGGCGTCCCCCGCGCCCAGGACCGGCGGCGCGCACCCGTCGAGGACCAGCCCGCCGTCCGGGGCGGGCGCGGCGGTGAGCGACCCGGCGCCGAACGCGACGGCACCGGCGCGGGTGCCGTCGGCGAGGGCCGCGACCAGGTCGTCCCGTCCGGCCCGGTGCAGTACGGCGGAGGCCAGCACGGTGGGCAGATACGGCCCGGGCAGCGCGGCGCGCCCGGTCTCCTCCAGGACGACGGCGAGGTCCGCCAGGCCTCCGCCGCCTCCGCCGCACTCCTCCGGCAGATGCGGTCCGAGCAGGCCCTGCGCGGCCAGGCCGGGCCAGTACGCGGCCCTGCCGCCGCCCCCGGGCGTGGCGTCGAGCACCTTCCGCACCACCTCAGACGGCACCGCCCGCCCCAGCCACCCCCGCACCGCGCGCGCCAGTTCCTCTTGGTCTTCCGTGACGGCGATGCCCATGCGGGCTCCAATCTGACGGGTAGTCAGGTGTGGTGCGCGCCGGGTTTCTTCCCCACCCCGCCCCTTCCCGAAACTGGGGCTCCGCCCCAGACCCCGAGCTCCGCCGGTTCGCGGGCACCGGATGCGCCAGTTCGCGGACGCGCGGGCGCCGGACCCGCGGTTGGCAGGCACCGGGCCCCGCCGGTTTGCGGACACCCGGCCAACCGGTCCGCGGGCACCGAACCCCACCAGCTCACGGGCACCGCCCCCGGTCGGCGGGACCCGGACCGCCGGTACGCGGGCGTCGAGCCCCGCCGGATCACGGCCACCGGACCGGTTCGTGGCCCCCGGCCCCTGCCGGTTCACGGCCTTCCGGACCCCGCCGGTTCACGGGCACCGAGCCCGCCGGTTTGTGGGCAATCGTTCCACGGAGGGGGCACCTCCCAGCGGTAGCTGGGGGAGGGACGGGTGGGCACAAACCGGCCACCGGCCCGCACCCGGCAACGAGACCCCGACCAGGGACCGTCCGGGCCGCACCCACCCACCGGGCCCGCACCCGGCAACGAAACGCCGCACCCCATACGGCAGGATGAGCGCGTGACTCACCCCGCCACCGCAGTCCTCGACGCCTTCGAGCGCGCCAAGGGCTTCATGCCCACCGACGAGGGCCTGGCCCTGCACGCGGCCGCCACCGACGCCACCACCCGGCTGGGCCTGCCGCTGCTCGAAGTGGGTACGTACTGCGGCCGCTCCACCATCCTCCTCGCCGAAGCCGCCCGCACAGCAGGCACCGTCGCCATCACCGTCGATCACCACCGCGGCTCGGAGGAGCAGCAACCCGGCTGGGAGTACCACGATCCGGACGTCGTCGACCCCGAGGTCGGCCGGATGGACACGCTGCCCACCTTCCGGCGGACCCTGCACGCCGCGGGCCTCGAAGACCACGTCATCGCCGCCGTCGGGCGGTCCCCGCAGGTCGCCGCGGTGTGGGGAAAGCCGCTGGGGCTGGTGTTCATCGACGGCGGGCACACCGATGAGCACGCGGCGGCCGACTACGAGGGCTGGGCACCCCACGTCGCCCCCGACGGGCTCCTCGTCATCCACGACGTGTTCCCCGACCCGGCCGACGGCGGACAGGCCCCGTACCGGATCTACCGCCGCGCCCTCGACTCCGGCGCGTTCACCGAGGTGTCCGCGACCCGCTCACTCCGCGTACTGCGCCGCACCGGGACGACCCCGCCCATCTGACCCGAAGCCGCTACCATCGCCGACGTGTCCAACGGCAGCTTCTTCTCCGCCCCCGGCCGCCGCCCCGGCGGCACCCTCGCCCTCGTGCTGGCCACCCTGGCACCCCTCGGCCTCGGCGGCTGGCTGCTGTGGGACAACCTGGGGCGGCAGAACGACAACGGCGGCGGCGCACCGGCATCCTCCCTGCCGACCGTCTCGTCCACCTCATCGCCGCTGCCCGCGCAGCCCCCGCAGTTACCGTCGCCCTCGGCCTCGCCCAAAAACAAGAGCGACGACAAACCCCTCACCGGCAAGGTCGTCGTCCTCGACCCCGGCCACAACCCGAACAACCGCGATCACCCCGCCGAGATCGCCCGCCACGTCGACATCGGCACCGACGAGAAGGAGTGCGACACCACCGGCACGGCCACCGACGCGGGCTACTCCGAGGCGTCCTTCACGCTCGACGTGGCCCGCCGCGCCCGCACCCTCCTCGAAGCGCGCGGCGCGACGGTGAAGTTCACGCAGGACGGCGACCGCGCGTTCGGGCCGTGCGTGGACGAGCGCGCGCGGATCGGGAACAGCGCGCACGCCGACGCCGTGGTGTCCGTCCACGCGGACGGCGCCTCCGCCGGGGAGCGCGGCTTCCACGTCATCCTGCCCAAGTCCGTGCGCGGCGGCGACGCCGACACCGCGAAGATCGCCGCACCTTCCCGGCGACTCGGCGAACGCGTGCGCAGCGAATTCATGGATGCCACCGGCAGTGAGCCCGCCGACTACATCGGCGACGGCAGCGGGTTGAATGTCCGCGGCGATCTCGGCGGTCTCAATCTCTCCACCGTTCCGAAAGTGTTCATCGAGTGCGGCAATATGCGCGACTCCAAAGACGCCGTGGAACTGACCGATCCGAAGTGGCGTGAACGCGCGGCCCTCGGGATCGCGCAGGGCATTACGGACTTCTTGAACGGATAAGTCTCCAACAACCGAACGCGAGGTCACGACCGGGATACCGATGCCCCACCCCCGGTCTCATCAGCTTGCTTCCCCCGTACGATGGGTCCACCCCCGACGCCTTCGCGCCACCGCGCCTGGCGGCAGCGTCCGTACACGAGAAAACAACAAAGGACTCACGTTGAACATCCGCTCGCTCACTCGAGGCGACGGCGTGGTGATCGGAGCAGCGGTGTTGCTCTTCATCGCCTCCTTCCTCGACTTCTACTCGGCCGATTGCGACGGCGGCCCGTACTGCGACGACATCGACATGCCGAATGGCTGGGACACGGACACGCTCCTGGTCGTCCTTCCGTCGGTGTTCCTGATCGGGCTGATCGGCGCGGGGTTGGTCATCGCCGGACGGTTCCAGCCCGAGAGCCGTAAGGTCAGCGGGCTCACGCTCGACCAGTGGGGCTCCGGCTTCGTCGTGGTGGCCGCCTGGGACTCGCTGTGGTCGCTCATGGTCACGCCGGACAAGGGCAGCCCGGGTGTCGGCGCCATCCTCGCGCTGGTGGCGACGCTGGCCATGGCCGCGGCGGTCATCGCGACCCCGCGCGTCCCGGCCCTCAAGGCGCCGCTGATGAGCGCGTCGGCTCCGGCGGCCCCGTCCCCGTACGGCGCCCAGTCGCCGTACGGTGCGCAGGCCCCGCAGCCGGGCTACGGCTACCCGGGCCCGGGCGGCGCCCAGCCGGGTCAGCCCGGCCAGCCCGGTCAGCCGCAGGGCGGCCAGCCGGGTCAGCCCTCCTTCGGCGGTCAGCCGGGCCAGCCCGCCCAGGCCCAGGCGGCGGGCGGCTCCGACTTCGCGCCGTTCTGGTTCGCGGTTCCGGTGGCCCGGCCGCTGTACGCCGAGGACGGTTCGTCGAGCACCATCGCCGAACTGGCCCCCGGCACCTGGTACCTGGCGGTCGAGCAGCGCGGTCAGGCGCTCGTCGCGCAGACCCAGGACGGGCGCCGCGGCGTCCTCCAGGACACCACGGGCATCCAGCGCGGCTGACACGGCGCAGCTGATACGGCCCCTCGCCCCTCCACGGGGGCGGGGGGCCGTTGCCTTGTGCGCACCCGGGCCGTACAGTCCAGGCGACCAGCAGTCTGACGTTGCGTCAGAGAGGGGTTGTCATGCGGCTCGGCCTGGCGCTCGGCTACTGGGGCCGCGGCCCCGACCCCCGCCATCCGGAACTCGCCCGGCAGGCCGAGGAGCTGGGCTACGACTCCGTCTGGACCGCCGAGTCCTGGGGCTCGGACGCCTTCACCCCGCTCACCTGGATCGCCGCCCACACCTCCCGCATCAGGCTCGGCACGGCGATCGCGCAGATGGCCGCGCGCACCCCCACCGCCACCGCGATGCAGGCACTCACCCTCGACCACCTGTCGGGCGGGCGCATGATGCTCGGGCTCGGTCTGTCGGGGCCGCAGGTCGTGGAGGGCTGGTACGGACGGCCGTTCCCCGCGAGCCCGCTCACCGCCACCCGGGAGTACGTCGACGTCATCCGGCAGGTGCTGCGCCGCGAGGGGCCCGTACGGCTCGACGGGCGCTACCACGCGCATCCGTACGCCGGGCCGGACGCCACCGGTCTCGGCAAACCGCTCAAGCCCATCGTCCACCCGCTCCGCCCCCACCTCCCGGTGCTGCTGGGCGCCGAGGGGCCCAAGAACATCGCCCAGACCGTGCGCATCGCCGACGGCTGGCTGCCGCTGTACTGGTCGCCGCAGCGGACCCCGCTGTACGAGGCGGCCCTCGCCGAGGCGCCCGACGGCTTCATGGTCGCGCCGATGGCCCAGGCGCGGGTGTGCGACGACATCGCGGAGGGGCTGCTGCCGGTGAAGGCGATGCTCGGCTTCTACATCGGCGGCATGGGCCACGCGGCCCGCAACTTCCACGCCGATCTGATGGCCCGCATGGGCTACGAGGACGAGGCGCGCCGGGTCCAGGAACTCTTCCTCGCGGGCCGCCGCGACGAGGCGATCGCGGCGGTGCCGGACGCGTTCGCGGACGAGGTGTCCCTGATCGGCCCGCGCGGGCGCATCGCGGAGCGGCTGGAGCTGTGGCGCACGGGCCCGGTGACGGACCTGCTGGTGATCGCGCCGGACCCGGCGACGCTGCGGGTGCTGGCGGAATTGAACACCTGAGTGGTTTGGGACGGACCCCCGGGGCAACACGTCCGCACATGTCCCGAAGTTATCGCTACGGAAACAACCAGGCGGCGACCGTCGTGATGGTCGTCGCGGACATCACCGCCGTGATCCTCGGTCTGTGGATCCTCTTCGCCCTCCTGGACGCCAACCCCGCCAACGACCTCGTGACCGTGGTCCGCGACGCGGCGGGCTGGCTCGCGGGCTGGTCCCACGACCTGTTCACGATGGACACCGACTGGCTGCGGACGGTCCTCAACTACGGTCTGCCCGCGGTGGTCTACCTGTTCATCGGCCACGCCGTGGCGGGCCGCATCCGGCGCGGCTGATCCGGTGGTACCGCGCTAACAGCAGTCCGAGTCCAGCCCCCGCGGCAGGTGCTCGCCGCCGAAGACGGCCGTGGTCGCCTCGTCCCCGCCCAGCGCGGCCACGGCCAGCAGCAGGGAGCCCGCGGTCCAGGTGGTGCGCTCCTCGGGCCAGATGGCGTCGTCCTCGTAGACGTAGCCCGTCCAGTACATCCCGTCGTCCGCGCGCAGCCGCCGCTGGATCCAGCGCAGGATCTCCACCGCGCGGTCGGACTCGCCCATCACCCACAGCGCCAGCGCGAGTTCGCAGGACTCGCCGCCGGTGACCCAGGGGTTGGGGGCGACGCAGCGGATGCCCAGGCCCGGGACGACGAAGCGGTCCCAGCCCGCCTCGATGCGGGCGGTGGCGGCGGGGCCGGTGAGGGCGCCGGCGAGGACCGGGTAGTACCAGTCCATCGAATAGCGGTTCTTGTCCAGGAAGCGCTCGGGGTGGTGGCGTATCGCGTGCCCGAGCAGCCCCGCCGACAGCTCCCAGTCCGGCTGCGGGTCCTCACGGTGTTCGGCGATGGCGAGCGCGCAGCGCAGGGCCTGGTAGATGGAGGACGAGCCGGTGAGCAGGGCGTCCGGGTCGGCGGTGCCGTCCGCCTTGCGCCGCCAGCCGATCTGGCCGCCGCTCTGCTGGAGCCCCAGCACGAATTCGACGGCGGCGACGACGGTCGGCCACATCCGGTCGAGGAACGTGTCGTCGCCGGTGGCCAGGTAGTGGTGCCAGACGCCGACGGCCACGTACGCGCAGAAGTTGGTCTCGCGGCCGCGGTCGGTGGGGGCGTCGGCGGCCACCCCGTCCGGGGTGTCGGGGTAGGCGGCGTACCAGGAGCCGTCGGGGTTCTGGTGGGCGGCGAGCCAGCGGTACGCGGCCTCGGCGCGCTCGTGTTCGCCCGCCGCGTCGAGCGCCATCGCGGCCTCGGTGTGGTCCCACGGGTCGAGGTGGTGGCCGCGGAACCACGGGATGGCGCCGTCCGCGCGCTGGACGGCGGCGATGCCCTCGACGGTGCGCAGCGCCTCGTCGGCGGTGAGGACGCCGGGCAGCGTCAGCCGTTCGGTACGGGGGCCGGGGCGCGGGCCGCGCGCCGTCACGCCCGGTCCTCGCTCGGCGTGTGGGGCTTGGTCGCGTATGCCACGAAGCTCTTGCCGATCAGCGGGTTCAGCGCCTGCTCGGCGAGCCGCGTGGCCAGCGGCTTCTTCATGATGTCCCAGACCAGCAGCTTGTGGTACGCGCGCACCGGGAGCGGAGCCTCTTGACCGTCCTTGTCCACCCCGAAAGCGCACTTGAGCCACCAGTACGGGCTGTGCAGGCCGTGCGCGTGGTGGGTGCCGTACGGCCGCAGCCCAGCTTCGCGCATCCGTTCCAGGAGTTCGTCGCCGCGGTAGATGCGGATGTGGCCGCCCTCCACCTCGTGGTACGCGTCGGACAGCGCCCAGCACACCTTCTCGGGCCCGTAGCGCGGCACGGTGACGGCGATCCGGCCGCCGGGGCGCAGCACCCGCACCATCTCGGCGAGCACACCCTTGTCGTCGGGTATGTGCTCCATCACCTCGGAGATGATGACGACGTCGAAGCTGTCGTCCGGGAACGGCAGGGCCAGCGCGTCGCCCTCCATGGCGGTGGCGGTGGCCCCGGCGGGCGCCTCACCGGCCTCCTTCATGGCGGCGAACCACTTCGCGACCTCGCGTATCTCCTCGCCGTTGCGGTCGAGCGCGACGACCCGCGCACCGCGCCGGTAGCACTCGAAGGCATGGCGTCCGGCGCCGCAGCCCAGATCGAGGACGCGATCGCCGGCGGCGAGCGGGAAGCGGGAGAAATCGACGGTCAGCACGGGGGTCTGCTTTCGTCCGGCGGGGTCGTGGGTCGGGTCGAAGTCAGGTGGGGGCAGGTGGGGCGCTCAGCGCACGGCGCGGGCCCGGGCGGCGCGGGCCTGTGCGCCGATCGCCGCGCGGTAGTGCTCGACGGTGCCGCGGGCGGCCTGCTCCCAGGTGAAGCGGCGCAACACCCGCTCCCGTCCGGCGGCGCCGAGGCGCCTGCGCAGGTCCGCGTCGGCGAGCAGCCGGTTCAGGGCGGTGGCGAGGGCGCCCGCGTCGCCGGGCGGCACGGCGAGGCAGGTCTCGCCGTCCGTGCCCGCGACCTCGGGTATCGCGCCGCCGGTGGTGGCGACCAGCGGGGTGCCGGTGGCCATGGCCTCGGCGGCGGGCAGCGAGAACCCCTCGTACAGGGAGGGCACGCAGGCGATCTGGGCGCCGCGGATGAGGTCGACCAGCTCGGGGTCGCTGATGCCCTTGACGAACTCGACGGCGCCCTGGAGCCCGTAGCGGTCCATGGCGGCGGCCACCGGCCCCTCCTCGGGGCGCTTGCCGACGACCACGAGGTGGGCGTCCGGGTTGTCGGCGCGGACCTTCGCGAGCGCCTCGACGAGGTGGACCAGCCCCTTGAGCGGTACGTCGGCGCTGGAGGTGGTCACGATCCGCCCGGAGATCACCGGCACGGCGGGGTCGGGCGCGAACAGTTCGGTGTCCGCGCCGATGGGGACGACGTGCACGCGCCCCGGCCGGACGCCGAGGTGCTGGACGATCTCCCGGCGCGAGGAGCCGGAGACGGTGAGCACCGAGGGCAGCCGCCGGGCCACCCGCTTCTGCATGCGTGTGAAGCCGTACCAGCGCTGCACGGACAGGCGGCGCTTCCAGCCGTCGGCCGCGTCCAGCTCCAACTGGCGGTCCACGGTGATCGGGTGGTGGATGGTGGTCACCAGCGGGAAGCCGGTGCGCTCCATGCCCAGCAGCCCGTAGCCGAGGGTCTGGTTGTCGTGGACGACGTCGAACGCGCCGCGCCGGGCGGCCAGATGGCGGCGGGCGCGCAGGCTGAAGGTGAGCGGTTCGGGGAAGCCGCCGGTCCACATGGTGGCGACCTCCAGCGCGTCGACCCAGTCCCGGTACTCCGCGATCCCGGGCGTGCGGAACGGATCGGGCTGGCGGTAGAGGTCGAGGCTGGGCAGCCGGGTGAGGGTGACGCCGTCCTCGGCGTCGAGGACCGGGTACGGCTGGGCGCCGATCACCTCGACGGTGTGGCCGAGCCGGGCGAGTTCACGGGAGAGATGGCGTACGTAGACGCCCTGGCCTCCGCAGAACGGGTTCCCCTTGTAGCTCAGCAGCGCGATGCGCAGCGGCCGGTCGCCGCCCTGGGCCCGGTCCTCCGCGGGGGCGGGGGGCCCGGTCCGAAGCGGGTCGACTCCGGTCTCCTGCGCGGCCTCTGCGGTCACTCGCGCCCCCTCCTTGATGCACTTCAGCGGGAGCGTAGCCGCTCACGATTATCTAGAACAAGTTTCACTAACGGATCCCCCGAGAAGTCTCGAAGATACCTGGCGAACCCGTCGCCCCCGGCGCCGGGACGGGTGATTCCTACCACTCGGTAGCCCCTGGTGCGCGACACCCCCAACCGAGGTGCGGCCATATCCACGCGAGTCCGACAAACGCCCATGCACCGGTCGGCGATCGGCGCCTGACGCACCACCGGGTGACCACCTGCCTCAACTGCGCAGACGGCGGACGGCGGGCTCGAGCGACACGCGACCCTAGAACGAGTTCCACTGACTCGCGCCCCTAGGCCGACCCTGCCATCATGCACGGTGTCCGTTTGTCAACCGCAGCGCAGACACTATGCACCCGAAGTGAGACAAATGACCGCAGAAGTCAAGCCGGCCTCCCTCCAGCTGACCGAGCGGCAGGAGGCGCGCCGCCGGCGCATCCTGCACGCCAGCGCCCGGCTGGCCAGCCGCGGCGGCTTCGACGCGGTCCAGATGCGCGAGGTGGCCGAGCACTCCAGCGTGGCGCTCGGCACCCTCTACCGCTACTTTCCGTCCAAGGTCCACCTGCTGGTCGCCACCATGCAGGACCAGTTGCAGCACATGCACGAGACGCTGCGCAAGCGCCCGCCGACCGAGGAGGACCCGGCCACCCGGGTCGCCCAGACCCTGATGCGCGCCTTCCGCGCGCTCCAGCGCGAACCCCATCTGGCGGACGCGATGGTGCGGGCCCTCACCTTCGCCGACCGCTCGGTGAGCCCCGAGGTGGACATGGTCTCCCGGCTCACCACCGCGATCATCCTCGACGCGATGGGCCTGGAGGGCCCGCCGACGGCCGAGCAGCTGTCCGCCGTGCGGGTCATCGAGCACACCTGGCACTCGGCGTTGATCACCTGGCTGTCGGGGCGGGCCTCGATCGCCCAGGTCAAGATCGACATCGAGACGGTCTGCCGACTGATCGATCTGACAGCGCCGGACAACGAGGCGCGATAGAGGCGCATACGGCGCACGATGCGCCCCCAGGGCGCACGGAGGCAGCAAGATGTGCGCCTGCGCGCCCCCCTTTGGCTGAAATTTCGCGTTCACGCCCTGGGCAATCCCGGTATTCATGAACGGCGCGCGACAGAGCGACGACGGCGTGCGACGGAACAACGTCTACAGGGGGTGAAGAACTCCGTGATTCGGGTTCTTCTGGTACATGATTCATACCTGCTGCGGTCCGCGTTGGCCGCACTGATACAAGCCGAACCTGAGTTCGAGGTGGCTTCCGCCGCATGGCGTGACGCGCGTAGCAGAGCCCGCTCATTACAGCCACACGTCTGCGTGGTCGACACGGACTGCCCCGGCTCCGACAAGGCCGCCCGCAAGGGCGAGTTGGGCAAGCTCATGGCCGAGGCCCCGGCGGAGGAGAACGGCCCCGAGTCCGGCCTGCTGGTGCTCGCCAATGCCGGGCGCCCCGGACAGCTGCGCCGCGCGCACAAGGCCCGGGCCCTCGGGTACATCGACAAGAACGCCCCGCCCCAGCGGCTGCTGGACGGCATCCGGCACGTGGCCAAGCAGGAGCGGTTCATCGACGACTCGCTGGGCTACGGCTTCCTCAAGGCGGCCGAGATCCCGCTGACCGAGCGCGAGTTGGGCGTGCTGTCGCTGGCGGCCGACGGCGCCTCCATCGCGGAGATCGCCCGGACCCTGCACCTGTCCAACGGGACGATACGCAACTACCTGGCCGCGATCACCCGTAAGACCGGGGCACGCAACCGGGTGGACGCCATCCGCATCTCCCGGTGCGAGGGCTGGGTCTGATCGTCGTCGCGCGGATGGTGGAGGTCCGCGCGGACGGTACCGAAGAAGTCCTACGCCGGGTGAGGGACCAGCGTCTACCCGCCCCTCGCTCCCCCTCCCCGGAGGGGGAGCGCCCCGGAGGAGGAGCGCCCCGGAGGGCGGAGCGACACCTACTCGTCGGGGGGAAAGACCTGTTCACCGCTTTCGAGCAGCCGGATCGCGATGGCCTCCACCGGGCATCCCTCGGCCGCCACGAGCACCGCCTCGGAGGCATCCGCTTCCGGTTCCACCGGATGGGACTGGCGCGCCGCGTCCAGGTGGAATTCGCCGGGGGCGCTGCTCACGCAGAATCCCGAGCCGATGCAGACGCCGCGGTCGACCTCGATCCGCCAGCGGTCGCCCATCAGCCCTGCTCCCCGTCCCACCCCTGCGGCAGGTGGATCATCTTGTGCTCCAGGTAGGCCGACAGCCCCTCCGGGCCGAACTCCCGCCCCAGGCCGGAGTTCTTGTAGCCGCCGAACGGGCCGAGCATGTCCAGGCTGAAGGTGTTCACGGAGTACGTACCGGTGCGGATGCGCCGCGCGAAGTCGATGCCGTGCGCCACGTCCGCCGTCCAGACGCTGCCGGACAGCCCGTAGTCGGAGTCGTTGGCGATCCGGGCCGCCTCCTCCTCGTCCCCGTACGGCAGCAGGCAGATGACCGGGCCGAAGATCTCCTCCCGGGCGATGCGCATCGTATTGACCACGTCCCCGAACAGCGTCGGCTCCACGTACCACCCCGTGCCCTGGGCCTCGGGACGGCCGCCGCCCGTCAGCACCTTTGCGCCCTCGCGCTGGCCGAGCGCGATGTAGTCCAGCGAGCGCCGCTGCTGCCGCCGCGCCACCAGCGGGCCGACCTGGGTCGCCGGGTCCAGCGGATCGCCGACCACCAGGGCCGAGGCGGCGGCCGCGAAGCGTTCGGCCAGCTCGTCGTAGTGGCCGCGCGGGGCGAGGATGCGGGTCTGGGCGACGCACGCCTGGCCGTTGTTCATCCACGCGTTGGGCACGATGCCCGCGACCGCCGCCTCCAGGTCCGCGTCCGGCAGGATCACCGCGGCCGACTTTCCGCCCAACTCCAGGGTCACCCGGGTCAGTTGACGGGAGGCCACCTCCATCACGCGCTTGCCCGCCGGTACCGAGCCGGTGAACGACACCTTGTCGACCCCCGGGTGCCCGACCAGGTACTCGCTGACGTCCCGGTCCGCCGGAAGGATCGACAGGACCCCCTCCGGCAGCCCCGCCTCGGTCGCGATCTCCGCCAGCAGGTACGCGTCCAGCGGCGTCTCCGGCGACGGCTTGAGGATGACCGAACACCCCGCTAGCAGCGCCGGGGCCAGCTTGGCGCCCGCCACGAACTGCGGCACGTTCCACGGCACGACGGCCGCCACCACCCCGACCGGCTCCCGCCGCACCAGCAGCGGCCCGAGCACCCCGGCCCGGCGCTCCTCGAACGTGAAGTCGCGCGCCACCGTGATCGCCGCGTCCCACACCATCATCGCGCCGAGCGCCTGGGCGAGGACGCTCCAGGAGTACGGCGAGCCGTTCTGCGCACTGATGACCTTCGCGATCTCCTCGTGCCGTACGGCGATCGCGTCCTTGATCCGCGTGACGACGGCGATCCGCTCCTCCAGCGGGGTACGCGGCCACTCCCCCTCGTCGAACGCCCGCCGCGCCGCCGCCACCGCCCGGTCCACATCGGCCCGTGAGGCGTGCGGCACCCGCCCGATGACCTGTTCCGTGTGCGGCGAGACGACCTCGATCGTCTCCGCCCCGGCCGGATCGACCAGCGCCCCGCCGATGAAGAGCTGCCCGTGCTCGATGAGGTCGCCCATCGCTGATGCCTCCCGCCGGTATCTGACGATGCATCAGAACTGATACCAGTTCCCGTTATAGTCGGCAATGCATGCGCTGCCGCGGCCCGGCCGCACTCGCGAAAAGGGGGAACCCCGTGCCAGAGGCGACGGACGTCACCGACCACGGCGGCGGGGTGTGGAGCATCCCCGTCCCGATCCCGGACAACCCGCTCGGCCACACCCTGGTCCACCTCCTCGACACCGACCGCGGACCGGTCCTGATCGACACCGGCTGGGACGATCCGACCGCCTGGGACACCCTCACCGCCGGGCTCGCCGCCTGCGGCACCGACGTCTCCGCGATCCACGGCGTCCTCGTCACCCACCACCACCCCGACCACCACGGGCTCTCCGGCCAAGTGCGGGAGGCCTCGGGCGCGTGGATCGCGATGCACGGCGCCGACGCCCACGTCGTACGCCGCACCCGCGAGGCCGAACCCACGCTCTGGCTCGACTACCTCGCCGAGAAGCTGGCCGCGGCCGGTGCCCCGGAGGAGCACCTCGCCCCGCTGCGCGCCGCCCGCGCCGAGGGGCGCCCGAACCTCCCGGGGCAACGCGCCGCCCTCCCCGACCGCGAGATCGCCCCCGGCGAACTCCTCGACCTCCCCGGCCGCCGGCTCCGCGCCCTCTGGACGCCCGGCCACACCCCCGGCCATGTCTGCCTCCACCTGGAAGAGGCCCACCCCGCGGCCCTCCGCGGCCACGGCCGGCTCTTCTCCGGCGACCATCTCCTCCCCGAGATCAGCCCGCACATCGGCCTGTACGAGGACCCGTCCGACGCCACCCGCACCGACCCGCTCGGCGACTACCTCGACTCCCTGACGCGCGTCGCCGCCCTCGACCCGGCCGAGGTCCTCCCCGCCCACCAGTACGCCTTCACCGACACCCCCGCCCGCGTCCGCGCGCTCCTCGACCACCACGAGACCCGCCTCGCGAACCTCCGCGCCCTGCTCACCACCCCGCTCACCCCCTGGCAGCTCGCCGAGCGGATGGAGTGGAACCGCCCCTGGCCCGACATCCCCTACGGCTCCCGCAACATCGCCGTATCGGAGGCCGAGGCCCACCTGCGCCGCCTGGTGAACCTGGGCCGGGCCGAACCCGTCCCCGGCACCGACCCCGTCGCCTACCGGGCGCGCTGACCCCGGCTCACCGCCGCAGCTCCCGCTCGATCCACCCCACCCCGAAGCGCACCAGCTCCGCCGCCCCGAACAGATGGCACTCGGCGGCCCCGACCCGGCCCCGGGTGCCGATCCCCGCGGCCAGCGCGTCCCGCGCGATCACCGTGAACGGCCAGGTGCCCTCGGGGACGACCGGGGAGTAGTCGTACGCCGCGTCCTCCGTGTCGATGTCACGGAAGCGCCGCCACACCCGGCGCCCGTCCACCAGGACCGGCTGCTCGTACGTGACGAACCGCTTGCCCGGCGCGTCCGCCACCGCCTCGGCGTGGTGCAGGATCGTCAGCGTGTCCAGCGGCGCCCCCAGCAGCAGCACCCTTCCCCCGGCCTCGACCAGCCGGGCCAGCGGGCTGCCGGGCCCGTGCGGGTGGTCCCACGGATGGTCGGCCACCAGCTCCTCGGCCCTCGCCCCGACCGCGGCGAAGCTCACGTCCGGATGGCCGCTGCGCACCGCCCCCGGCCAGTGCCGCAACGCCTCCGGCACCCGGCCGTTGGCGTGGTCCGCCTCGCCGAGCGCCGGATCGTACGCGGGGTGCTCGGCGCGCACGGCCTCCTGCCACTCCGCGGGCCAGGTGGCGAAGTCGTACGGCAGGGCGTCGTTCCACCCGCAGTAGGCCATGAGCGTGCCGCGCTCCCCCACGACGTCCAGCAGCGCCCCGATCACGGTCCGCGGGCCGCCCGCCACATACCCCAGGGCGGACAACTCCGTATGGAACATGACGACATCCCCCTCCCCCACCCCCAGCGCCCGCAGATCCCCCGCCAGCCGCCCGCGCGTCACCGGCCCACCGGAACGTTCCAGAAGTCCCCATTCGTCCATGCCGCCACCCAACCAAACCCCCCAGACCCCCGCACCCCCTTTCTCCCCGGCCGTCCCCCGTCCGGCGCGTGCCCTTGGGCCTGTCGGCCCCTCCCGTGCACCATGGCCCCATCACCGAAAGGGAGCGCACCCGGCATGTCCCGCCACCACGCACTCAAGCACCGCGTCGTCACGTCCTTCCAGCGACGCATCGGCAACCCGATCCTGTCCCGGCTCCCGTTCCAGACCCTCCTGGAAACCACTGGCCGGACCTCCGGACTGCCCCGGCGCACCCCCGTCGGCGGACGCCGCGTCGGCAACGCGTTCTGGTTCGTCTCGGAGTTCGGGGACCGGTCGCAGTACGTACGGAACATCCGGGCCGACCCCAGGGTCCGGGTCCGCATCAACGGCACCTGGCACACCGGCACCGCCCACCCCCTCCCCGAGGACGACGCCCGCACCCGCCTCAAGGCCCTCCCCCGCTACAACAGCACCGCGGTCCGCGCCCTCGGCACCGAGCTGCTGACCGTGCGCGTGGACCTCACCGACTGATCACAGCGATCGCATCAGGTCAGCCCCGCGCGGTTGTGGAAGATCCCCTCGCCGACGAACTGCGGCGAGATCGGACACGGTCACCGGTGCGGCCGCCGCAGCCCCCAGCACGCGAAGGTCGCACAGCGTATTGGCGCTCACTCACCCGTGAACAGGCGGGCATCCGGCCACACAGGGGGTTGATGCGTCCGGTTAAAGTGGGCGGGAGAACTTCATCCGCGTTCGATCAGGGGAAGTCGGTGGAAGTCCGGCGCTGACCCGCAACCGTGAGCACGCGCCCCGCCGGGCCGTGTGAGCCGGAGCACCTGGGCGGGCGCGACGCAGGAGGCTCCCGCCGTCCGGGTGTCCGGCGGCGGCACCGTCGTGGGATGCGGAGCTGAGCCCGGTGCCATCGGCGCGGCGGAGTGGTCCGCGCGCGGGTGGGCGGCCGTGCGTGGCTGCGTCACGCCCCTGATCGAGAGGCACCCCAGCCATGAACGTACGCCGCAGCGTCGCGGCCCTGGCCATCTCCGCCGCCCTGTGCGCGACCGTCGCTCCCGCCGCGACCGCCGCGTCGGCCGCTTCCGCCGATGACGGCAAGCGCCCGGAGGGGCTGTACGGGACGAAGGACCCCAAGTTCGACGGGGTGTGGCGGCAGTCGCTCGCGCTGCTCGCCCAGGACGCGGTGGGGGTGAAACCGGCCGCGTCGGCCGTCGACTGGCTCGCCGGGCAGCAGTGCGCGGACGGCGGCTTCGCCGCGTACCGGGCGGACACCGGGAAGGCGTGCGACCCGAAGAAGGGCGAGTTCACGGACGCGACCGGGGCCGCCGTACAGGCGCTGGCCGCGGTGGGCGGCCGCTCGTCGGCGGTGGAGAAGGGCATCGGCTGGCTCAAGCGGAGCCAGAACGAGGACGGCGGCTGGGGCATGAACCCCGGCGGCACCAGCGACGCCAACTCCACCTCGGTCGCGGTCGGCGCCTTCGCCGCGGCCGGAATGGATCCGGTGGAGGTCGCGTCCGCGGCGAGCGGCAAGTCGCCGTACGACGCGCTGCTCGGGCTCCAGTTGGACTGTTCGGCGAAGGCGGGGCAGCGGGGCGCGTTCGCGTACACCTCGGGCAAGGGCAAGCCCGCCGCCAACGATCTGGCCACCGTGAGCGCGGCGCTGGCCACCCGGGGCTCCGGCTTCGCCTTCGACCCGGCGGGCAAGGACGACGGCAAGAAGCCCCAGCCGCTGAAGTGCGACGGTGGCGGTGGCGCGGACCGCGCGCCGGAGGACGCCTCCGAGGCCGCGCTCGCCTACCTCTCCACCACCATGGCCGACAACGGCATGCATCTGAAGTCCACGACGCCCGGCGCCGACAAGGCCCAGCCCGACTACGGCGCCACCGCCGACGCGATCATGGCGCTGGCCGCGGGTGAGCACAGCGCGGCCGCGGCCCGGCCGTTGCAGTGGTTGCAGGGCAAGGACAGCGGCGCGGCGGCCTGGGCGAAGGGTGACCCGGGCGCGCTCGCCAAGCTGGTGCTCGCGGCGCACGCCGCCGGTGGGGACGCGCGGCACTTCGGCGACGTCGACCTCGTCCAGCAGCTCAACGCCACGGGGCCGAAGCCGGTCGCGTCGCAGGCGTCGGAGAAGAGCGCGAAGGACGACGACGGCGGCGGGTCGGGCAGCGTCTGGTGGATCGTCGGCAGCTGCGCGGTCGCGGGCATGGGCATCGGTTTCCTGCTCAGCGGCCGTAAGAGGCAGCAGCTTTGATGACCGGCCGCTCGGCGCTCCGGCTGTCGCTCCCGGCCCTGCTCGCCGTGCTCGCCGTCGCCACCCCCGCCCAGGCCGACGGGTACCGCTACTGGTCGTTCTGGCAGCGGGGCGGCGACGGCGGTGGCTGGACGTACGCGGCACAGGGCCCCTCCGCGGCCCGGCCCGACGACGGCGACATGATCGGCTTCCGCTTCGCCGTCAGCGAGGACTCCCGGGACGCCGCCGAGCCGCGGGGCGCGGCCCGCTTCGACGCGATCTGCGACGCGGACGATACGCCCGCCAAGGGCGGCACGAAGCGGATCGCGGTCGTCCTCGACTTCGGCACCGCGCGGGACGCGCCGGACGGCCGTACGCCACCGAAGTCCCGTACCGCGTGTGCGCGGGTGGGCGGGGACGCGACGGCCGGGGAGGCGCTGGCGGCGGTCGCGAAGCCGCTGCGCTACAACTCCTCCGCGCTGCTGTGCGCCATCGCGGGCTACCCGAAGTCGGGCTGCGGCGAGGCGGTGACCGCGCGGAAGGACGACGATGGCGAGAGCGACGGCGGCCCGTCGGCCGGACTGATCGGCGGCGCGGCCGTCGTGGTCGCCCTCGGTGCCGCGGCGGCGTGGCAGACACGCCGCCGCCGGACGTGAAGGCGGCAGGCGCGGGGGCGGTTGGGCCGTCGCCCCGGACAGCGCCCGGCGACGGACGGTTCCGGGCGGCGCTCCGCGCGGGACGGGTCCGGACGGCCCTCCGCGCCGGGCGGATCCGGACGGCGCCCAACGGACGGGCCCGGGCAACGCTCGGCGCGGGGCGGGCCCGGGCGGTACTCGGCGCGGAGCAGGCCCGGACGGCGCTCGGCGCGGCGCGGGCGCGGGCAGCGCTCGGCGCGCGACGGGCCCGGACGGCGCCCGGTGCCCAGCGGGCGCGAGCGGGGTTCGGTACCCAGCGGGCCCGGGCGGGGCTCCGCGCCGTCGGAGCGCGGGCGGCGGGCGCGCTGCGCCGTGAGGCCCGCCCGGCGAGCGCCGAAGGGTCGCGGCCGTACCGTATCGACCACCCTAGCGGCGAGGGCGCCACCCCGGCGGGGGCCACCCGCGCCGTCGGCCGGGAACGCGGCATCGTCGGCCCCAACCGGCCGCGCACACGCCGCGCTTCCGCCCCGCGACGTGGGGACGCGCTGCACGCCGGGGCGTGGTGGCTGTGGGCGTTGGGGCTGGGCACGGCCGCGTCGCGCACCACCAATCCGCTCCTGCTCGGGCTGATCGTCGCGGTCGCGGGGTATGTGGTGGCGGCGCGCCGTACCGATGCGCCCTGGGCGCGTTCGTACGGCGCGTTTCTGCGGCTCGGGCTGGTCGTGCTGGCGATCCGGCTGCTCTTCGCACTGTTCTTCGGCTCGCCGATCCCCAGCACCCGGGTGCTGTTCACGCTGCCCGAAGTGCCGCTGCCCGACTGGGCGCAGGGGGTGCGGATCGGGGGGCGGGTCACGGCCGAGGGGCTGGTGTTCGCGCTGTACGAGGGGCTGAAGCTGGCCACGCTGCTGGTCTGCGTCGGCGCGGCGAACGCGCTGGCCAGCCCGGCGCGGCTGCTCAAGTCGCTGCCGGGCGCGCTGTACGAGGCGGGCGTGGCCGTGGTCGTGGCGATGACCTTCGCGCCGCATCTGGTGGCGGACGTCCAGCGGCTGCGCGCGGCGCGCAGGCTCCGCGGCCGCCCCGACCGCGGGGTGAAGGCGCTGCTCCAGGTGGGGCTTCCGGTGCTGGAGGGCGCGTTGGAACGGTCGGTGGCGCTCGCGGCGGCGATGGACGCGCGCGGTTACGGCCGCACCGCGCAGGTTCCGCCCGCGGTGCGCCGTACGACGGCCGCGCTGACGCTGGGCGGGCTGCTCGGGGTCTGCTGCGGTACGTACGGGCTACTGGCCTCGGAGGGCGCGGCGTACGGACTGCCGCTGCTGCTTGCCGGGCTCGCCGCCGCGCTGGGCGGGCTGTGGCTGGGCGGGCGCCGGTCGGTCCGCAGTCGCTACCGGCCGGACCGCTGGGGCGTGCGGGCCTGGCTGGTGTCGGGGTCGGGGGTGGCGGTCGCGGCGCTGATGATCTGGGCCGCCTCGTACGCACCGGAGTCCCTGAACCCGCCCGCCGTTCCGCTCACCGCACCGGACTTGCCGCTGTGGCCGGCGGCGGGCGTCCTGCTGGGTCTGCTCCCGGCGTTCGTCGCCCCGGCACCGGCACGAGACCGCAACCCCGAGGAGGTCACGCAGTGATCCGCTTCGAGCAGGTGTCCGTCACCTACGACGGCGCCGCCCGGCCCGCCCTCCACGGGGTGGAACTCACCGTTCCGGAGGGCGAGCTGGCCCTGCTCGCCGGCCCCTCCGGAGTCGGCAAGTCGACACTTCTGGGCGCCGTCTCCGGGTTGGTGCCGCACTTCAGCGGGGGCACCCTGCGGGGCAGGGTCACGGTCGCGGGGCGGGACACCCGTACCCACAAGCCCCGCGAACTGGCCGATGCCGTCGGCACCGTGGGCCAGGACCCCCTCGCCCACTTCGTCACCGACACCGTCGAGGACGAACTCGCCTACGGGATGGAGTCGCTGGGCCTGCCGCCCGACACGATGCGCCGCCGCGTCGAGGAGACCCTCGACCTCCTCGGCCTCGCCGAGCTGCGCGACCGGCCCATCGCGACCCTCTCCGGCGGGCAGCGGCAGCGGGTCGCGATCGGGTCGGTGCTCACCACCCACCCCCGGGTGCTGGTCCTGGACGAGCCCACCTCGGCGCTCGACCCGGCCGCCGCGGAAGAGGTGCTGGCCGTGGTCCAGCGGCTGGTGCACGACCTGGGCACGACCGTGCTGATGGCCGAACACCGTCTTGAGCGGGTGGTGCAGTACGCGGACCAGGTGATCCTGCTGCCCGCCCCGGGCGCGGCCCCGGTGGTCGGCGAACCGGCCGAGATCATGCCGGTCTCGCCCGTGCAGCCGCCGGTCGTGGCCCTGGGCGGCCTCGCGGGGTGGACGGCCCCCGTCCCCCTGTCCGTACGGGACGCGCGCCGCAAGGCGGGTTCGCTGCGGGAGCGGCTGGCTCCGCTCGCACCACCCGCACCGCGCGAAGCGCCCGACGGCGCACCGGCCGGGCGGGTCGAGCGGCTGTCCGTGCGGCACGGGCGCGTCGAGGCGCTGCGCGGTGTCGGCCTGTCGGTGCGGCCCGGGGAGACGGTGGCGCTGATGGGCCGGAACGGGGCCGGGAAGTCGACCCTCCTCGCCGCCCTCGTCGGGATGCACGAACCGGCCGCCGGGACGGTCGGCATCGGCCCGGGCGGGAGCGCGCCGCACCGCACCCGCCCCGCCGAACTCCTGCGCCTCGTGGGTCTCGTACCGCAGGAGCCGCGCGACCTGCTGTACGCGGACACGGTGGCGGCCGAGTGCGCGGCCGCCGACGAGGACGCGGGGGCGGCGCCCGGCACCTGCCGGAAGCTGGTCACGGACCTGCTGCCCGAGGTGGCGGACGGCACCCATCCGCGCGATCTGTCCGAGGGGCAGCGGCTCGCCCTCGCGCTGTCCGTGATCCTCACCGCCCGTCCACCGCTCCTGCTGCTGGACGAGCCGACGCGCGGGCTGGACTACGCCGCGAAGGCACGGCTGACGCGGGTGCTGCGCGGGCTGGCGGCGGACGGCCACGCCATCGTGCTGGCCACGCATGACGTGGAGCTGGCGGCCGAACTCGCCCACCGGGTCGTCATCCTGGCCGACGGCGAGGTGGTCGCGGACGGGCCGACGGCGGAGGTCGTGATGTCCTCCCCCGCCTTCGCCCCGCAGGTCGCGAAGATCCTCGCGCCGCTGCCGTGGCTGACCGTGCCGCAGGTGCGCGAGGCGCTGGAGGGGGCGCGATGACCGGACCCCACCCATCCCGCGTACGGGCCGTCCGGCTCGGGCCGCGCTCGATCGTCGCCCTCGCCCTCGTCTCCGCGATCGGCGTCGCCGCGTTCACCTGGCCGCTCCTCGCGCCCGCCCACTCCGGTGTCGCCGCCCACGCCGCCGACGCGCCCTGGCTGTTCGCCGCGCTGCTGCCGCTGCTGCTGGCGGTGGTCGTGGCGACGATCGCCGACACCGGTCTGGACGCGAAGGCCATCGCGATGATCGGGGTACTGGCGGCGGCGGGCGCTGCGCTGCGGCCGCTGGGCGCGGGCACGGCGGGCATCGAGCCGATGTTCTTCCTGATGGTGCTCTCGGGGCGGGTGCTCGGCCCCGGTTTCGGGTTCGTGCTGGGCGCGGTGACGATGTTCGCCTCCGCGCTGCTCACGGGCGGCGTCGGGCCGTGGATGCCGTACCAGATGCTGGCGATGGGGTGGGTCGCGCTGGGCGCGGGGCTGCTGCCCGGCGCCGGGCGGCTGCGCGGCCGCCGCGAGGTGGCGCTGCTCGCGGGGTACGGGGCGCTCGCGTCCGTGGCGTACGGGACGGCGATGAACCTCCAGGGCTGGACCCTGATGCAGGGGATGTCCTCGGGGATCAGCTATGTGCCGGGCGATCCGGTCGGCGCCAACCTGACCCGCTTCGTGGCGTACTGCCTGGCGACCTCGCTCGGCTGGGACCTGCCGCGCGCGGTGGTGACGGTGGTGCTGACCTTCACCCTCGGCGGACCGATCCTGAGGGCGCTGCGGCGTGCCACGCGCCGGGCGGCGTTCGAGGCGCCGGTGGCGTTCGAGGCGCCGGTGGTGTTCGAGCGCACCTGACCATGGACGACGAAGCGGGCCCGATGCGCCGCGTCGCGCACCGGGCCCGCTCGTCACCACCCGCCTACTGGTGGAAGATCCTGGCCCCCCACTGGGCGGCCCACCTGCCGTCGCCGAACTGGAGGTTGGCGGTGCACAGACCGGTGTCGCCGTCGCAGTTCAGGGCCGTCACCGGGACGGGCGCGGCCTCGCCCCGTGGCGCCTTGACCGCCTTGGCCGCCTGGGCCCCGGTCGCCGCCGCCTGGTGGAAGATCCTCGCGTCCCACTGCGCGACCCACCTGCCGTCGCCGAACCGCAGCCCGGCCGTGCACTTGTAGGTGTCACCGTCACAGTTGAGGGTCGTCACCGGGACCGGCGCCTTCACCGACGGGGCGGACGCCGCCCGGACCGCGCTCTGGTGGAACACGTTCACACCCCAGTCCGCGTACCACCTGCCGTCCCCGAACCGCAGCCCGGCCGTGCACTTGTAGGTGTCACCATCGCAGTTGAGGGTGGTCACGGGGACGGGCGCCGCACCGGCCGCCGGGGCGACCGCGGTCGAAACCATGAGCAGGGCTCCCAGCCCCAGGAACGTACCGGTGAGCATTTGGCGAGCTGACATGTCGTCGCTTCCCTTCGACTCCGGCCGCATGACAGGCGATTACAGACAAATCACCGCAAGCAGCCAATCCGATGACATCCCAGAGGTTAGCTTTTCTTAACGGCTTTTCATGTGCTAGATCTCGCATACCAGTTGAGCCCCACTTGAAGCGCTACCGATCGGTCGTTTCGGCGTCCGCGTAGAGCACCTCACGGGCCTGCTGCGCGGCGCGGGTGATGCTCTCGCCGACGAAGTCGAGGAAGCGGGCGACGTTCTCCAGGCGGGCGGCGGCCGGGCTGTCGCGGCCGAGGACGCCGACGCCCTGCCGCGCGGTCTCGGCGAGCTCGGCGTTGGACCGGGCGCTGGACAGGATCGACTGATACCAGAGGTCCTCGTCGACGAAGTAGCGCTCACGGCGGCGTTCGTCGCGCTCCCGGCGGACGAGGGTCTGCTCCTCCAGGAACGCGATCGTCTTGGAGATGGTCGCCGGGCTGACCTGGAGGCGCTGGACGAGTTCGGACGCGGTCAGGCTGCCCGAGTCGGCGGTGTAGAGGCAGGCCATCACCCGGGCCATCATCTTGGGCAGGCCCGAGCGCATGAGGACGGTGGTGAACAACTCCTCGTACTCGCGCACGGCCTCGGCGTCGCGCCCGTCGGCCTGCGGGGGCGCCTGCCGCCCCCGGGGCGCGGCCTGACGGCGCCGCTGGGCGCGGCGTTCGGCGGCGCGGTGGGCCAGGTCGGCACGGTAGGCGGTGGAGCCCCCGTTCCGCATCACCTCACGCGTGACCGTCGAGGTGGGGCGGTCGAGACGTCTGGCGATCTCCGCGTAGGCGAGGCCGTCGGCCAGCCCCAGCGCGATCTGCTGACGTTCCTGCTGGGTGAGCCTGCCTCCCGGCATCGCGATCTCCTCTCGTGCTCCCCGATGCCGCCAGCATAGCGTTCAACCCCAGATCATTGCAACGAACAGGTGATCGTTGTTGCATTAGTCTGCATAGTCATTGCACCGATTTTTTCGCTATCACCTGCATCGATACCGTTTCCATGCAACAAGAGCGTTGATGAATTCATAAACGCAACGTAGCTTTTCGCTCATCAGAAACAACGAGCAGAGGAGCGCACGATGCAGACCTTCGACACCCCCACCCCCATCTCGGTCGTCCTCGACATCCCCGCCGGGCACGTCCGGTTCATCGCCGCCGACCGGACCGACACCACGGTCGAGGTCCTGCCCGCGGACCGCTCGAAGGGCCGCGACGTGAAGGTGGCGGAGCAGACCACCGTCGAATACGGCGACGGCGTCCTGCGGATCGGGGCCTCGGCGAAGAACCAGTACTTCGGCCCCTCCGGATCCCTCGAGGTGACCGTCCAACTGCCCGCCGGTTCCGGGGTCGACGGGAAGGCGGCCGACGCCGAACTCCGGGGCGTCGGGCGCCTCGGCGACGTCGCCTTCGAGGGCGCGCACGGCTCCGTCAAGCTCGACGAGGCCGCGAGCGTCCGCCTCACCACCTCCGCCGGTGACGTCACCATCGGCCGCCTCACCGGCCCCGCGGAGATCAGCGTCGCCAAGGGCGACATCCAGATCACCGAGGCCGTGCACGGCACCGTCGTGCTGCGCACCCAGTCCGGCGACGTGTCGGTCGGCGCCGCCCCCGGAGTGTCCGCCTCCCTGGACGCCGGTACCACCTACGGCCGGATTCGCAACGCGCTCAACAACACCGAAGGCGCCGACGCCGGACTGACCATCCACGCGAGTACCTCCTACGGCGACATCGTCGCCCGCAGCCTCTGAGGAGCACCGGACATGACCCACCTGGCCATCGCGGCGAACGCGCTGCGCAAGTCCTACGGCGACAAGGTCGTCCTCGACGGCGTCGACCTGGCCGTCCCCGGAGGGACGATCTTCTCCCTGCTCGGCCCGAACGGCGCCGGGAAGACCACCGCCGTCAAGATCCTCTCCACCCTCATCGCCGCCGACGGCGGCCAGGCCCGGGTCGCGGGTCACGACATCGCCTCCGACCCGCAGGCGGTGCGTGCCGCGATCGGCGTCACCGGGCAGTTCTCCGCCGTCGACGGCCTGATCACCGGCGAGGAGAACATGCTCCTCATGGCCG
>NZ_JAIWIH010000028.1:0-89449 GCF_052851135.1 Streptomyces sp. BRA346
GACGCCTCTTCGACATCGCCAGACCCTGCCCCCGAGGTCATGCCGATGTCTTGAGACACCCCATTCCGATGTCCTGAGCGAGCACACTGCCGGGGGCACCACGCCTGAACAGGCAATATGCGTCGAACAGCCCCTCGGAATCGATCTTCCGAGGGGCTGTTCTGATGTCAACGGGGACAGAACGGGGACACGTTGGATGTCAGCGGGAACCCGACCTGGCGCTATGCCGCCGCCTCACCGGTCTCGGCAGGGCGGTTCAGCGGGTGAGCAAGGTCCTGATCAGCGGCAGCGGGGCCGGCATCGGGAGCGGTCTCGGATGCGGCCGACGCGACGGCCCCGCCCTCGCCCTCCGGAACGGCCTGCGGCCCCTGCGGCTGTCCGCCGTCCCCCTGTGCCTCCTGCCGCTTCGCCTTGCGCGGCACGATCGCCACGGGTGCGTCCGCGGCTTCCAATTCGAGCTGCGGAAGGACGCTGGTGTAGGTATCCGCCGTGAGCTTGTAGGACGAGTGCCCGAGCAGGACCTGGATCGCCTTCATGTGCACGCCGGCCGCGAGCGACAGCGTCGCGGCGCAGTGGCGTAGATCGTGCAGGCGGACCGGCGGCAGGCTGAGCTGTTGGACGAGCCGGTTGAAGACCTGGGAGAGGTACTCCGGGTGATACGGGCGACCGTCCTCCCACGTGAAGACGCGACCGGAGTCGGTGTATGCGTCGTACTTCCTCGGCTCCTTGCGGTGCTTCTCCTCCCACTCCGCGCGCTCGGTCTGCTGTCGTCGCCGCCAGAACAGAAGGAGTTGGTGCGTCTGCGTGTCCAGACGGATGGTGCGGGCGCCGGTGTCGCTCTTCGGAGTGTCCTCCCAGACGTCGTACGAGGCCGCGACGAGCTGCTCGCTGATGTGCACGGTGCCCGCAGTCATGTCGGTCTCCCGCCAGGGCAGGCCACAGGACTCACCACGGCGTGTGCCCCGGAAGACCATGAGGTGGAACATCGGGTAGAGCCGGTGCTCCGCCACCGCGTCGAGGAACGCGCCCGTCTGCTCCGCCGTCCAGACCATGACCGGCCCCGGCTTCTCGCCTGTCTCCTGCCAGCGGGCGACGCGCTCGTCGGTCCATACGAGCGGTCTCGGCGGAGTGTACTTCGGAAGGACGAGGTCATCGGTCCAGTTCTGGCTGATGAGCTTCTCGGTGTTCCTGGCGTAGTCGAGCGCGGCGCTGAGCTCGTTCTTCATCTTCAGCTGAACACCCGGGCCAGTGATGTACCGCGGCTTCCTGCGTGCCTCGCGCAGCTTCTCCCGCGCACCGTTCCACTGCTGGCGCAGCTCGGGCGGGCGCGGCTTGGTGGCCTCCTTCCATGCGCGGTGGGCCGCTGCGCACTCGAGCCGGGCCAGCTCGGCGGCGTCCCGGTTGGCGGCGTGCTGCTCGTTGTCGCGCCAGATCTGCTCGAACATCTCCTGGAGGTGTCGAGTACGCAGGTCACGCATCTTGATGTGGCCGAGGTGCGGAACGAAGACCCGGCTGATGTGGTCTTCATAGGTGCTCCGCGTCGACCGCTTGAGGTCGACCCTGTTGCTGAACCAGCGGAGGATGAACCGTTCGAAGGTCTCATCCGAGAGGACGTCGACGCCGTCGTGCGCCTGATCCCAGATCTTCTGCGCCGCCTCTTCGGCCTTCTTCTTGGTGAGGAAGCCGCCTTTGCGAGGCCGACGCCGCTTGCCCTTGGGTCCCGGCGGCAGCTCAACGTAGTAGTACCAGCTGCCGTGATCGCGCTTGCCAAGGTCGGGACAGGCGGAGCCGAGTTCTCTCATCTTCGGCTTGCCTCTCGCGTCGAGGACCGGCATACCGTCCTCGTTGGTCACCGGCACCTTGCAGGAGCAGCGCCTGTAGACCGAGCCCTTGAACACATCCCCTCCTGTGTGTCGCCCAAGCAGCCACGCGAGCGAGATCATATGTGGAGACAGATGCCAAGTACTCCAACTTCATGAAGCTCCATGAGCATCGAATGAAGCCGAAGTACTTGGAACGATCAGGCAATTGCGGCTGACGGTACGGTGACCGAACAAGCTGGCCGCACCACATGTGTGGCAGTAGTGGTGAACAGCAAGGCTCGTTGACGTCGAGCAGATCTTGTTCGGTCGCCTGGAGAGAACTTAGACTCGAACGGGACTTCCTGGGAGGCGCGGGGACGGAACAGGAGAGTCTGAGCATGCGAGATCGAAACGTTCCGGCCACCCAGGACGTGGCCGTGGCAGTGGTGCGCGCATGACGCGGGACGAGGTTCTCGCGCTGCCCGTGACGGTCGACGTGCTGACTGCCGGCAGGGCGTTCGGCTTCAGCAGGAACACGACGTACGAGTTGATCAAGGCTGGTGAGTTCCCCGTACCCGTGCACCCGTACGGCAAGGGAAAGCGCAGGGTGCTGACTTCGGAGCTGTGGAGGGCGTTAGGGGTGTGGCCGCCGGAGTGAACAGGGCCCACCGCCCGGAGAACCCCGCCCCTCGGAGAACCGCCCCGTAACCGACCTCCGCGCTATACAGTCAGCTCACCACGCACAGCTGAACCTGGTGTCACAATCGGCTCACATGTCGGGGTGACAATGCTGTGCTTTGGCATACCCTGTCCGGGGAAGCAGGGGGATTCGGGCTGGAGAGAGTATGAGGGCCTACGGCCACGATACGGACGGTGTCACCGCTGTCCCAGACGAGGCTGCCTATCTGGCGGCGGCCGCCAAGCGTCTTCTCACGGAGGACAAGACGATCGCCGAGACGGCGGACTGGATGACGCAGAACGCAGGACCCACGGTGTCCGGACGGTCCTGGTCGCCGACGACGCTGCGGCGCCGCCTCCGGAACCCGGCGATCGCGGGCCTCAGGGAGAACGCCGAAGGGGAACTGGTCCCTGGCCCGGCCGAGCCGTTGATCGACCGCGAGACCTTCGACGCGCTGCAGGAGCTGTTCCAGGAGAACCAGAAGGGGCAGGGCACCAAGCCCAAGCATGTCCACTACCTGTCGGGCAGTCTGGCGACCTGCGCTTTGTGCAGGCAGCCGCTGGTGCCCCGGTCCACCGCGAACGGCGGACGAGGGTACGTCTGCGAAAGCGAGGGCTGCGGCAAGGTACGGATCTCCGCCGAACCGCTCGACGAGTACGTGGGGGACCGAGTCGTCGCCCGGCTGGCAAGCACGGCGCAGCTCAAGCGCCTCGCCGCGATCCGTGACCGGTTCACCGCGGAGGCCGAGGAGGCGGAGCGGTTCCTGAAGGAACTCCGGGAACACAAAGAGGAACTGGCGCGCGCGTACGGCGCGAAAGAGCTGAACCTGGGCGAGTTCAGGGCTGCGAAGGCCGCCTTGGAGAAGCGGCGTGGTGAGGCCATGGCTGCCACACGCCGAGGCAAGGCGCTCCAGGAGCTACCGGAGTTGACCCCGCAGGGTGTCGAGACCTGGTGGAACAAGACGGCTGGCCGCGAGCAGCGCCGCAACCTGGTCCAGCTCACCGTACGAGAGGTGCGCGTCGGCCCGGCCACGGTGCGGGGCTCACGGAAGTTCGACGAAGCCCGGTTCGAGATCTTCTGGCGATAGCCGCTGCTTGTGCGGGCGGCATTCAGTCACCCGCACAAGGGCCAGTCAGGTCAACCAGAGGAACACACTGCCGGCGACGAGGGTGCCGAGCGCTGTACCGGCCACCACCTGGCCCAGCGTGTGGTCGCGCAGGGCAACCCGCGACCAGCCTATGAGGCCGACCAGTGGGGAGAGAGCCGCCCACCAAGGGCTGATACCGACGGCCAGTATGGCGATGGCCCCCGCTGAGACCGACGTGTGCACGCTGATCTTCCAGAGAGTCGTCACTGACAGGATCGCCCCCAGCGTGGCCAGCATCGCCACCACCAGGGCGGTCATCTGGGCAGGTGCGCCAAGGAGCAGCATGGCCGCGATGGCGACGCCGACCGACGCCATGATCACAGGTATGAGGTGCAGACGCCGTACCCGCTGCCCGACGTGACGATCCTTCCAGCGACCTGACCGTATCCCGTACTTGATGTACGCCACCGGGATCACCGCGGCGAAAACGATGGCGTGGAAGGCCCAGGCCAGGCCGACGAGCATGTCGTCCTGGGCGGCGCCAAGGACAAGACACACGGCGAGGATGACGTTCTTCGGCTCCAGTCCGTCGGTGACGGCTCGCGCTGCGCGGTTCTCAACTGCAGTAATCGTGGTGGTCACGCGGGATTCCTGAGGGTGGCGAGACGAGATTCGAGGGTTTCCATGAGCGGTGAGTGATAGTGGCGGGCGACGCGGGTGAGCCAAGCCGCGTTCGAATCCAAGTCGTGGCCCATGCTCAGCAGTGGGACACTCAGCGGACTCTCCGCGCGCGGCTCGTCGTCGACGCGTCCGCGGCGCCCGATGCGCAGGCATAACGCCTGTGCCGCGGCTTCGGCGTCATCACCGCCAAGGCCGCATGCCTGGGCGGCGTCCATCGCCCGGTGCGGCAAGTCCTCCCCGATCCAGGGGAGCACCTCGAGTGCCGAGTCACTGATGTCGAGCACCCGCTGGTCCAGCCGTTCCCACAATCCGCGCGGGTCGTACCGGTCCCGGGACACGGCGGGCCCCTCGGCGAGCACGCGGACTATGGCCTCGGCCGGAAGCACGGAGACCAGCTCGTGCCACAGCGACCGCAGGGCGATCAGCCATCGCCGACGCCGAACCACCAAGGTGGCGTTCTCCCAGCCACGGAACGAAACACCGACAAGAATCAGGCCGATGGCCGTGACCTGGATCAGACTGGAGACCCGGTCGGCTGCCTCGGCGGACATGGGGTACTCGGCGTCCGCCAGGCCGTAGACCAGGTAGCTACCCCGGAAGAAGGAGTAGCCGACCCCTATCCAACAGCCCAGGGACATCACGTACATGCACGTGCTGAACATCCGCTGCCCGGAGCGCCGCGCAGCCCGCGCGGCCATCTTGCACAAGGCGCCGGAGAATGTCAGAGCGAGTGCCATGGTGCCCAGGTACGCAGTCATGTACGCGGTTCCCGCCGGGTGACCCGACTGTGCCCCGATGAAATTCCGGTCCCCGTCGGCCTCGACGAGCGAAGGCGCTGTGAAGGGGAACAGCACGCCAACGGCGACGACTGCGGCCAGCGCAGTGATGGTTCGCGGCCCTGCGGTCGTCAGCCGCTGCCACCACCGGCGGGGTCCGGCGTCGGTCGCCACCGAGTCCACCCAGCGCCACAGCAGTACAGAGCTGAGCATCACCGCCAGGTGTTTGACCACTACGGCGAGGTCGCGGATGCCCGCCCAATCGGCGATGGCCCGTTCGACGAAGCCGAGTCGTAGAGTCGCGCCACACGCGAGCAGAGCAAGAACAGCCCACAACTCACGTTGGCCACGCGTTCCGTAGAGGTAGGGGATCCGCCATAAACACCACGTCCAGAGCGGCACGATGGTGCATAAGGCTATGACATCGTCAACGATCATGTTGGGGGACCTGTCATCAGAGGCTGCGGTGCAGCCGGTCGAGCAGGGGGTCGGCATGCCGGCCGGATTTTCGGGCTTCGGCAATTCTGCGGAGGAGCACGGCGAAGGACTCGGCCTCGTCCTCGCGTTCGGTGTACAGCGGATCGCGCTGGTGGCTTGAGGACCGTGTACGGACGCCCAGGAGATCACCGCCGAGGAACGCCGGAGAGAGCCAGGTGAACGTCACCGACTCCTCCGACTCGGCGGGCTCTGGCGGCTCCTCCGACACGGGTACGACGGGCAGCGGCGGGTGGCCGAGGAGCTGGTGGCCCAGCTCGTGGGCATAGGTGTGGACCGCTTGGGCACCGACCGTCTCGGGCGACACCCAGATGTGATCCGCCTCGTCCGTCGGCCACCAGAGGCCGCACGGACGTTCAAGCCCGGGTGGGAACGGATCGCGGTGCAGTACCAGGGGCCGGTGGTGGTGTTCGGCGGCGGCTTCGTGCAGTGACTCCACAGTCAGCGGCCACGGGATGGGTAGACCGTCGAGTGCTTCGGCACATCTACGGCGCGAGGCAGAACTCAACACGGGCGGCACGCACCACCCTCGGAGTCAGATAAGTAGGGGCTGGTCACTGAGGACTTCCGGATGTCGGTGTTCAGTTCGGGGGCTTCTGCATCTTCTGGAGACCAGAGATGAACTCCATGGCGAGCTTGCGTCCGCGGGAGTCGAGACGGCGGGCGCTACGTGCCAGCATCTTGACTTCCTCGGCCTCCTCAGCCACCTGACGGTTCACCGTCTCGGTGTGCCTTCGGCGCGCCTCAAGGAGCTTGTTCGCCTCGGCGACGACGGCCTCATGCGTGGCGGTGTCCTCCTTGAAGGCATCCAACGGCACCTGGAAGAAGGCCGCGAGGTGCGCGACCTTGTCAAAGGACGGCTGAGGACCGCCTGGTGCACGCAGTTTGCGGATCGTCTCGTCAGAGATCACGCGCCTGGCTGCACGTTGGTTGATGGCCGTAGCGACTTCGGAGTTGGTGTACTCCACGCCGTTCCGCGCCGCTGCCGCTGCTTCGAACAGCAGGTTCAACATCCGGGCGCTGAACGACCACCCGTCCGCGGCGGCATCGTCAGGTCGTGTCACAGCTGTCTCTCCCCCGTCGTTTCGTCGCATGCGCACAGGATAGCCAGCAGACACAAATATTTGGATAGTCAAATACCGAACAGCCCAGATCCTTGACAGCACGTGAAGGAACTGTATTGGATCTGTGACGCATGTGAGTGATCGCGCCCTTGCCGGATCGGGACGCACACCTCCCGCTCCACGCGCACCCCGGCAACGACGGACTGACCGCACCAACCCCCGAACAACCCGCCACCGAAGGGTCCTGCCGCGAGTCGCCGACAGATCGCCCGCCCGGCCATCCGGACTGCCCTGCTCCACGCGATCGGACGGACCGGTACAGAGCGCACCGGATCACAGAGGGTCAATGACGCAACCGAGGAGAGGCATGAAGCGGCACGACTCATCAGGCACAACGAGGCGGGCTGGCGAGGCGAAGCACCCTGGAGCACCGAAAGGCGATCCGTCGGACGAAGACAACGGGACAGACATGGAGATCCTGAAGGTCCTCATCGGAGCGGACGTAGAGGTGGAAGGAGAGGCTTCGAGGCAACATGTGTTGAGACAGATGAATGATTCAATAAGAAACCATCACCTCAAACAACCCCCTCCTGAATAAATAACACTTGACACTGAAGATCGTTTCAGAATAGTATTTACGCATCACCTCACAGGAACCCATCCTGTGAATCCAGAGTGCGAGGAATGCATCGACAATGGACGCCACCGAAGCGAACATCGAGGTCACCGCGATCCCGCTCGCGGACATCGAGCCCAACCCGGACCAGCCCCGCAAGTTCTTCGACGAGGCCAAGCTGGAGGAGCTGGCGGCCCAGTTCCGTTCGGTGGGTCAGCTTCAGCCCATCGTGGTCCGACCGGCTGCCGATGAAGGCCGATTCCAGATCGTGATGGGCGAGCGCCGCTGGCGCGCGATGCACCTGGTGGAGGGTGCCACCACCATCGAGGCCAAGATCGTCGACAGCGTGGACGACGAGAAGGCATTCGTGATGGGCATCTCCGAGAACATCGGCCGCGCGGACATGACGCTGATGGAGGAGGCGCAGGCGTACGCGGACCTGGTCGGGTTCGACTACAAGGCCGAGCGCATCGCGGAGATGTTCGGCAAGACCGTCGACTACGTGAAGTGGCGGATGGACCTGCTCAACCTCACCACGGACATCGCGGAACTCGTCTCCGAAGGCAGGATCAAGGCGGACTTCGCCTGGTACCTCTCCAAGCTCTCACCGGCGAATCAGAAGGTGGCCGTCACCCGGTACATGAAGGGCGACTTCAAGACGGAGACGGACGCCTCCACCTTCGCGCAGGCCCTGCGGATGAAGGAGAACCAGGAGGGCTTCTTCTCCGAGAAGGAGCTGTCCGACAAGGAGAAGGAATCCAAGGCCAAGGAGCGCAAGCAGGCCAAGGGCACGGTGGACCAGGTCGAGCGGGCCGGCGCCTTACTGGACGAGCTGGCGAAGCTGACGCCGTCGGAGCTGGCCGACCTATTCGAAGGCGAGGTGGGCAAGCGCCTGGAGGCAGTGGAGCGAGTACGGAAGGCGGCGGCCGAGGCAGTGAAGAAGCTGCGCAAGGCGAAGGCGATGTCGGAGGCGAAGCAGCTGACGGTGCGCCCCGAGCTGGAGGTCGAACCCGAGGAGGACAGCGAGGGGCCCACCGAGGCCGAGCTGGCGGAGGCGGAGACCGAAGCCCCCGCGGAGGACGAGCTGGAGGCGGCAGCCTGACGGACGCGCCGCCTGAGCCGGTGGCCGGGAGCCCAGGAGAGGGGCCCCGGCCACTGGCCGTTTTCGAACCTCGCAGGACCCTGGAGGTGCCAAGGGGTAGGGCGAGGATGGGGCGGCAGTGGGGCGCAAGAGAGAACAATTTCAGTATCAAATACTTGATAGGGAGTCAAATTTGAAATAGAATTTAATTGGCAAGTCATTGTCAACACACGGGCATGCGACCGGAGATCCCGGTGCCGCGCACACCCGACCGCGCGACGCCCGGCAGGGAGTAAGGAGCAAGGTGTTCGAACTGTTCACACACAGGTACCAGGGGTTTCAGCCATCGATGGGCGTGCCGGTACGCATCACACTCGGCGCGCCGAGGTGGACGCTGCCCTACACCCTGGAGCACCAAGTACAGGAAGCCGCACCGAGCCGCGAGTACTTCGGGACGGCGCGGCCGGTGTACGAGAAAGCGTATCTGGCCCAGCTGGACCGGCGCGGCGTGAACTTCTTCGCCTCACGCTTCCAGGAAATCGCGGTGGCCGCGCAGGATCTGCGACTGGTGCTGCTGTGTTTCGAGGATCTTGCACAGCCCGGGCAATGGTGTCACCGGCGGATGTTCGCCGCGTGGTGGCAGGCGGAGACCGGCGCGAAGGTAAGAGAGCTCGGGCCACTGGGGCCCGGGTACGAGCAGGGGACGTTGCTATGAGCGAAGAACACAGACCCAATTGGGCGGAGATGAGGCGGGAGGACTTCGAGGCTCCACCACCACCGAAGCCGGCGCCACCAGGACAGATGGAGTTGTTCGAGCCTGGCCCTGGAAGGGCGAGGGTGAAGTCCCGAGCTCCGGAAGAATGCCCAGCGGGGACCCCGAGCCTGTTGGACTTCGCCACACCGGAGCAGTAGCAACCACGTTGGCCTGATGGACCCCGACCCTTGTGGCGGATGCGGCACCGCATCCGCCACATGTGTTGTGACAATATTAAGTCTGATACGGTTCGATTGTTGGTGGAGCGATCTTCCCGATCGATTCCGCCACGCGTCGGTAGTGCACCTGGCAGCACGCCCCGCCCCCGGCGGGGAGGAGCTCGTTCGAGTCGGGCCCGGCGCTCGAGGACGCGTCCGCACAGGTACGTGGTGCGGAGCCGACCAGCCAAGGAACCATCCCCCTCCAGGCGTCCCCCGCGCCTCCTGGTTCCCAGGCGGCCCGGCACGGCAGGACCAGCCCCCTGCCCCTCCGGGCCCGCGTCCCACTCCTCGTGTCTGAGGGCGCACGTCGGAAAGTAGGAACTCACCACAGCGGGGAGGCCCGGTGTTCCACGGCTCGATCCCCGCGGATCTCCGCGCGATCATTCACGAGCACGCCACCACCTGGCGCGGCCAGGCGGAGAACATCTACATCGGCTGTTCCGGCAACTTCACCATCGAACGCGTGCTGCACGATTCCGGCTTCCGGCTCCACAGCTGCGACGTGCAGTTGTACTCGTCCGCGATCGGCTGGTACCTCGCGGGCGAGCAATTGCCCATCGCGCTCCGTTCCGAATCAGCGGACGAACTCGACTGGGTGGCACCGTACATGGATGGCCGCGCCGGGACGCTCGCGGTGGTACTGCTCGGTTCCCGCTTCTTCCAGTGGATCGGGCGCGGCGACCACCTGTACTACGGGCGGATGCTGGACGCATACCGGCGACAGTTCCCGGAGCTGCACGCGAAGACGGTCGCGAAGATCGAGGCGCTGCCCCTGCGCCTGGCCTCGTACGCACCGATGGATGTGAACCAGTGGCTGGCCGAGCGGGTCCCTGCGGATGCTCCGGTGGTGGCGTTCCCTCCGTTCTACGCCGGAGACTACGAAGGTCAGTTCGCGGCACTGGACAAACACCTGGAATGGCCCGCGCCGGACTACCCGGTGCTGGACGACGCGGCGAAGCAGACGCTGATCGAGCGCATCACCGACCGGTCGCACTGGGTGCTCGGCCTGCACTTCGACGTCGAGGAGCTCGCCGACCAATTGCGGGGTCAGGTCCAGACAGCCAACCGCGGGCTGCCGATCAACATCTACTCGTCGGTGCCTCGCTCGCGCATCGTACGCCCGAACCAGCGCCTGGAGCCGGTACGAGCTCCGCGGCTGGTACCCGGCCAACAGCTCGGCCGGACCCTGACCTTGGCCCCGCTCTCGATGGGTCAGTTCGGGACGCTGCGCTCGCAGTACATGAACCACAACATCCGCCCCGGCACGCCGACGATGGCGCTCGCGGTCCTGGTCGACGGGGTAGTAGTAGGCGCGTTCGCGTTCTCCACGCCGAAGTACGACCCGCACAACGTCTACCTGCTCTCCGACTTCCCAGTCGCTCCGACCTCGTACCGGCGGCTGGCGAAGCTGGTGCTGTACGCGGCGCTGTCGACCGAGGCCCAGTTCCTGGCGCAGCGCACCATGAACACCCGCCTCACCCGGCTGAACACGACGGCGTTCACGCAGCGGCCGGCATCGATGAAGTACCGCGGTCTGCTGCGCCTGAACTCGCGCAAGGACTCCGCCGATCCCGCTTACCGCTATCAGCTCGACTACGGCTCGGAGCTGGGCCGATGGTCGCTGGCCGAAGGGTTCGCGCAGTGGAGGGACCGGCATGGACAGGCCGAGTGCCTGAAGGAACCCCTGGAGGAGACAGCGAAGTGACCGCTCAGCCTCTCAAGCCCCGCATGGTGGAGGGCGATCCGCGTGGGCTGACGCTGCTGGACGTCAACGCACGGTTCATGCGGCACGAGCAGTTCCAGCGCCTGGTGGCCAACATCCGCGCTGATGGAGCCCTGACCTCGACACCACTGGTCTGGAACGACGCGGCAGGCGGCCGACGGATCGTGCTGTCGGGCAACCACCGCACTAAGGCCGCGCTCGAAGCCGGTCTCGAGCGGATCTGGTGGATGGAGATCACCGAGCCGCTGCCCCGGCAGCGGCAGATCGCGCTGCAGCTCGCGCACAATGCGATCGCGGGCGACGACGACCCGGCCACGCTCAAGGCGCTGTACGAGGAGCTGGAGGACGTCTCCATGCGCCTGTACTCCGGGCTAGACGACAAGACTCTCGACCTGCTCGAAGAGGTCAGCGTGCCAAGCCTGGCCGAGGCGAATCTGGACTTCGCCACCGTGCAGATCGTCTTCCTCCCGGAGGAGAAGGAGGCCGCGGAGAAGGCCCTGGAGAGCGCCCGTAAGGCTGCCTCGGCCGACGCACGCTGGCTCGCCCGCATCGAGCAGTACGAAAGCATGCTCGATGCCCTCGACACCGCGAAAGGCGCCCACAACATCGGCAACGTCGCGGCCACATTCGCGATCATCCTCGCAGTGGTGGAGCGGCACCTCGGTGAGCTCGCCAAGGGCTGGTACGACCCTGACGAGGAGACCGCCACCCGGAAGGGCACCGCCCCCATCGAGACGGTACTCGCCACCCGCACCATGCCGGCCGACGCCGCGGCCGTGGTCCAACGGGCCATCGACCGGATGGAACGCGAAGGCGAGATCGAGCCCGAGCAGCGGTGGCGGGCCCTGGAGCTCTGGGCCGCCGACTACCTGGCAGGTGCGGCATGAGTCAGCCGGAAATCCAGGTGGGCCAAGTGTGGGCCGACAATGACAAGCGCGTCGAAGGCCGCACCGTGCGCGTCGACGAGATCGACGACCGCTACGCGTACTGCACGGTCCTCACCCCCGCCACGCCCGGCGGGCGGACGGGTCAACGGACCCGCATCACGCTGGCCAGGATGCGGCCGACGACCACCGGCTACCGGCTCCTGGATGGCACGCCGTGAGCACGATCCGGCAGTCGCAGCAGGAGCTCTACCGCAAGCTGCTCACCGAACGCTACGGCCCCTTGGACCGGTTGGAAGCCGAGCGTTTCCCTCCAGCCACGGGCTCGGACGGGACTGCCGGAGCGAGCGAAGAGCACTGGCGCGGTCAGGTCCGCGACATCGCCGCCCGCTACGGCTGGCGCCTGCAGTACCACACGGCGGACTCGCGCCGTTCCGATCCTGGCTGGCCGGACGAGATCTTCGGGCATCCCGGCCAGCGACGCACGCTCTTCGTCGAGTTCAAGACCGACACCGGGCGGATCCGCCCGGCCCAGCGCGAGTGGTTGTCCCACCTGGCCGACAGCGGGTTCGAGGTCGCCGTATGGCGCCCGCGCGACCTGCACACCGTACTGCGGGTACTCGGTCCCACCCGGCAGCGCGCGGCTCTTCCGCCGAACTTCCGGAGGCCGGCCCCATGAGCGGCCCACACGCCGAGCAGTTGAATCAGCTGCACGCCGAGATCGACCACCTGACCACGGTCCACCGCACCGCGGCTGCCTTGGCCCGCGCTCTGGGCGAACTGCTCTCCGACGAGCCCTTCCACCTCGCTGAGCAGCTCGCCCGCCTCCTCGACGGCGAGCTGGAGCCCGACGACGTACGCGAACGGAGTGCGCTGTGAACCTCGCCAAGGACGCTTCATCGTGGGAGCGCACCGTCTCCGTCACTCCCCTACCCGACTCCGTACGCCGCAAGGCCGCCCTCCAGGTCGCTGCCCGCGCCACTGGCCGCAACCACGCGCAGCTCAGCGCCGACTGCGCCGATCTCCTGGAGCATCTGGGCCTGCTCGACCCGTGCCTGCGCAGCGAGTCGAGCTGAGCTGAATCGCCCCCTGAACGAGCGAGCGGGCAAGCAGATGGACAGCGCCGAGGCATGGGAGCGGCAGCCGGGCGAATCGGCCGCCGCTTGGGAGGCGTTTGCCTGCTACCGCGACTTTGGGCTGTCCCGCAGTATCGGCAAGGTCGCCGAGCGGCTGGCCAAGTCCCGCACGCTGATCGAACGGTGGTCAACCGCCCACCGCTGGGTGTTGCGTGCCGAGGCGTGGGACCGCGAACAGGACCGGCTCTGGCGCTCGGAACGGCACCAGGCAGCCCGGGAGGTGGCGCGCCGACACGCCCGGCTCGCCTCCGCCGCCCAGTCGAAGATCGTCGCTCAGCTCCAACAGCTCGATCCGGCACGGCTCAGCCCGTCGGATGTGATCCGCTGGCTGGAGGTCACGATCCGTATCGAGCGCCAGGCGTACGGCATGGACCTGGTCGAGGTCGCCACTGGTGCCAAGGGCCCTGAGACAGCGGACGTGTCCGAGCTGACGGACGAAGAGCGTCGCTCGCGCATGGAGCAGTTGCGCCGTGAACTCGAGGCCCGCATCGGCACGCTGAGAAGTGAACAGCAATGACCACCGACCCGCTGGCCGGCCTGCCGAACCCGGCGAGCATGTCCGACGCCGAGCTGCATGCTGAGATCACGGCCCTGATCGAGGTCGACGCCTCCTCGGCACGGCGCTGGGCCTGCGACCGTCCCGCCTGTGACGGCCTGCCCCACGAGGGCTGGCTCCACCACCACGCCCGCGCCACCCAGCGCCTGCCCGAGGGCGCCTGGGCGGCCTGGCTCATGCTGACGGGCCGGGGCTGGGGCAAGACGAAGTCGGCCGCCGAAGCCGTCCGTGCCTGGGCGGCCACCCCCGGCACGATGATCGCGGTCGTCGCGAAGAACGCCACCTTGGTCAAGGAGATCTGCTTCGAGTCCCCCAAGTCGGGGCTCCTCGCCGTCATCCCGCGCGAGGACGTCCGCCGCTACAGCCCCGGCAACGGCTTGACCACCCTCCGCCTGAAGAACGGCTCCGCGATCTACGGCTTCGGCGCCGAAACCCCGGACAACCTGCGCGGCTTCGCCTTCGACAAGGGCTGGCTGGACGAGTACGCGGCCTGGAACCGCCACACCGCCCAGTCGGTCTACGACATGCTGTGGTTCTGCCTGCGTGAGGCCCCGAGCCCGCAGGTGGTCATCTCCACCACCCCCAAACCGCTCCCCCACGTCAAGCGCCTCGTCGACCGCGGCCGACATCCCGTCTCCACCGTCGTGCTGACCACCGGACGCACCGAAGACAACCGCGCCAACCTCTCCCCCGCCGCCCTCGCCGAGCTCGACTCCGAGTACGGCGGCACCCGCCTGGGCCGCCAGGAGCTCGACGGCGTTCTCCTCGAAGACGTCGAAGGCGCCCTGTGGAAGCAATGGATGTTCGAGGTCGAGGGCTTCCGCGTCGCCCGCGCAGCCGTGCCCCCGCTCGACCGCCTGGTCGTCGCCGTCGACCCTGCGGTCACCACCACCGACACCGCGGACCTGACGGCCTTCACCGTGGCCGGCCGCTCCTACCCTCTGGAGCAGATGTATGGCGACCGCCGTCCCCGCGGCTACGTCCTCCACGCCGAACAGGACCGCCACACCCCCACCGCCGCCATGCGCCGCGCAGCCGCGCTCTACCACGAGCACCAAGCGGACTGCGTGGTCATCGAGGCCAACAACGGCGGCGACTACCTCCCCGCCCTCCTCACCGAGGTCGACCCCACCGTCCCCTGCCGCGTCGTCCACGCCACCCGCGGCAAACGCGCCCGAGCGGCGCCGGTGGCGATGCTCTACGAGCAGTCCCGCATCAGCCACGCGGGGCAGCCCCGTACGTTCGCGGTGCTGGAGGAGCAGATGACGACGTACGTCGGCGCCTCCGAGGCCGAGGAGAAGTCCCCAGACCTCCTGGACTCCTGCGTCTGGGCCCTCACAGACCTCTTCCTCGGCTCCCAAGCCCATGCGCCCGTTCCGCCAGTGGATGTGCGGCTACACGGACGCCGGTAGCAGACCAGGGGACGAGTCCGTTGAGGACCCAATTCGAGTAACAACTATATGACTTGCCGTTACATATGCCAGGATGTTCCTTCTGGCACACCCACCGTTCGACGCACCTCAGACGGTCGGAGAGTAGCCAGGTGCACGCGCTGGCTTACGGAAGCGAGGAGATGCGATGGAAGCGATCAGCGACACATGGACCGTTTACACCATTTACCAATTGAAAGACAGAATCGACCCCAAGCCAGCGTACCAGCGCGGCCCGGTATGGCAGCGAAAGAAACAGCAGCTCCTCATAGACTCCATCTTGAGGGGCTACGACATGCCCAAGATCTACCTTCGGAAGATATCCGGAGGTAAATACAAATACGAGGTCATCGATGGCCAGCAGCGCTTGCGGGCGCTTTGGGCATTCCTGGATGACGAATACACTATAGGCAGCGAGTCTGAGGATCTCCCCGGAGATCTGACCGGAAAGTTCTACTCCCAGGTCAGCAAAGACGACCAGGACAAGGTTGGCCTATTCAAGGTAAGCATATCAGAAATCAGAGATGCCTCCGACCTTTCCGTACGCGAACTATTTCTTCGCCTCCAGAACGGCGTTTCCCTGAATCAGGCGGAAAAGCGCAATGCCGTCGCTGGGCCAGTTCGCGATTTCGTAAATGAACTAGCGGAAGAACACTCCCTCTTCCCAGCATTGACCGCTAAGGAGAATGAGAGATTTTCATGGCAGGAGCTGGCCGCGCTGGCCCTCCGTCTTGAGTTGGCCGAAGGCCCGGCCGACCTCAAGGCAAAAGACCTTAACGCCATGTACGAGAATCAGTCATTCTCCCCTCAAGGTGATGCAGCTAAGAACTGCAAAGCCACTCTCGACGTGATGTGGCGAGTGGCCCGCCTAGCGCCAGGAAGTATCAAAACCAGATGGGGATTCGTCGACCTCTACCTAGCACTCCGAGCCCTCCGGGTGGAGCATGATCTCCGACGACGCGAAAGGAGTATTCTAGAAAATCACCTAGAGCTCGAGAAACAGCGGCTGGACGCTCAGAGCGGCTCCCTTGATGAACTTCTGGGGACGGACGAGAATGGGGAACGAGATCCAGCGAAATCTGAACTGTTCACGTACATCTCGGCCTTTTCTCGTGAAGGCGGAACGCGTAAGAACATCGAAGCTCGCCACAAGATCTACCTCAAGAGGCTGCGCGGGGCCTTATTTTCCGAAGCCCCGGAAGCCCCGGCCTCCAGCAACGACTGATGGGCGGAAGTGTGGCTACCACCGCTTCTATCATCCGCGCTGCAGCTCAAGGCATAGCAGCAGCCATCATCGCAACGAATAGTATCCGTTCACCAACCTCGCGGAATAGGTACTTCCTATACACTGCTGTCGCAACGATCGCGATACTCACGATACTCGAACCAATCAGAACCTCCCGCAAGGAGAAGAAGGAGAAACGCGCCCGCATAGCGGAAAATAAACTCATAGCCACCCTTGGCTCCGCCTTGGCGAGTATAGAAGAAGTGACAGCATTACGGGCCAGCGAAATCGGCCTTCAGGCATTCAGAATCGAACGAAGATGGTGGAAGCGAAATTGGAAAGATTCTCAGTGGTGGAGGCATAAGGAGCAGCTATCGCGGCTTGCCCGACTAAGATTCAATGATACACAACCGCCCAGCGAAATCGAATGGAGCGAAGGGAAGGGGGTCATCGGCGAGTGCTGGAGGGTGCGCCGCTACCACGACTTCGATTTTGACACCCATCACGCAGATCAACATAACTGGGAAGAGCATACATGGACCTCTCTGCCCGATAAGATCACCATGGGGATGGGTTGGCCTGAATTCGAGCAGGTGCGGGGCAGATACGGCGTAATCGCTGCTTTCCCTATCGTCCACCCCCAAAGCAACAAGCTCCTCGGTGTGCTAGCGCTAGACGGCGCTCCTAGCACCTACAAAAACCTTACCTCGATGCCTGTAAGGAAGATATGCTCCACTGCCGCGGCACGAATCGCCGACCTCTTCTCAGATGATAAATGAGCTAGGTGAAACCATGTAGCACAGTGTCGGATGCCGCACTCGGCAGGTCGTAGCTTCCGCCGATTGCGCGCTGGACGAGGAGGGTTAAGCTCCGACGCCCCTTCGACAGTGGAGATGAGTGATGGGACGTAGGTATGATCTGGTCCTGGATACCTGGGCAGGGCTCGCGTACAAGCCAGCATTCCAGGCTGCCGCAAAAGGCCGACCGGGAAGGCTGCCTGGGCCCCTCGCCACATCGTGGGTACCGGAAGCAGACCGCCGTCGACTTGCTGCGTACACCGTCCTTGCCGCGTACGACAGTAACCAGGCTGGGGTCTTGCTCGGCGAAGGCGGCGGCCAGCGGCGTGAGTACGGTGATGCCTCCTTAATCGTCGACCAGACACTCAGCCATCTACTGGGTGAGACTCAGCAGCTCGTTGTCGAGGGCGCGGAGGACGACACCGCGGTCAAGGAGCGAGAGGCACTGCTGCGGGACTGGGCTCAGACGGAGCAACTGCAGATGCGGATGCAGCACGCCGAACGCAACGCCGTCCTGCTCGGCGACACCATCTACCTGCTCGCCTGGTCCCGTACGAAGGGCCGTCCGGTACTCAGGACATTCGACCCCGGCTTCTACTTCCCCGTCCTCCCAGACGGCGCCCTGGACGCGGATGCCTACCCGGACCGCGTCCACCTGGCCTGGGAGGTCCCGGCCAATCCAAGCACTGGGCGGAAAGGAACCCTCCGACGAGTAACATACGAACTCGGCCCTATCGAGGACGGTGGTCAACGCCTCTATCCGTGGTCCCGCCAGCCGAGCGCCATCACCTGCTACCTTACCGACGCCGAATGGGACCTCGACCAGGTAGACAGAGCCGGTGACATCGACGCCCTCTCCCCTACCCGGGCCGGCTTTCGCAGTAACGCGGACGGCGAGGTCCTCAACCGGCTCGACCTTCAGTTGGATTTCATCCCGCTCGTCCACGTTCCCAACACGGTCAACGGCGCCGAGCACTATGGCCAGTCGAGCCTCCTATCCGCCGCACAGCTCCTCGACGACCTCGCCGCCGCCGACACTGACAGCCAGCGGGCCTCGGCGACCACCGGCTCACCCATCATCGGCCTCTCCGGGACACGGCTCCCGGTGGACCGTAGGACCGGCAACCCAATGCCCGTCGAGGTCGAGCCGGGAATGGTGTGGCCGCTCGGCGACAATGGACAGCTCAGCACTGTCGACACCTCTGGCCAGCTCGCCGAACTCCGTGCGTACGTGGAGTCGTTACGCGACCGGCTGTCCGTCGTGACACGACTGCCGGCAAGTGTGCTGGGCACCGTCAGGCCGTCGGAGGTGCCATCCGGATACGCGCTGCAACTCAGCTTCGGACCGCTGGACGCGATGGTGCGCTCGATGCGCCTGGCGCGGGAAGCCAAGTACCCGTTGCTGCTGAAGATGGTGCAGCGGCTGTATCAGCTCGGCGGCGTAGTGCCCCCGGACGACAACCCGCGCGCCTCGCTCGCCTTCGGGGCCTACCTGCCCACCGACCAGACGACTGCCTTGGACCTCGCGGCCCGTGGCGTGCAGGCCGGTGTTCTATCGCTGGAGACCGCGGTGCGGCTGCTCGTCGAGGCCGGCTTTCCGATCCAGGACGCGGCACTTGAGGTGGAGCGGCTGCGAAGGTCCATCGCTACAGCGGCGTGAACTCGAGGTGTAGCAGCCACCACAAGCGTGGCGCTTATAAAAACGGCACCGCACTTGCGGTACCGTTCCTATAACATCGTTGCTCGCCGAACCCGGAGGTTGAATGACCGCCCTTTCCATCGCTGCGCCTGGTCCCGACGACCACCACGCGCAGCTTGCCGCCCTCGGCACCAAACTGGAGTATCTGCACCCGGCCTTGCAGGCCGGTGAGATCGCTCGTCGTTCCGCGACGCCGAACCACCCGGCCAACACCGCCGGCACCCGGGCGTACCAGGAGCACGTCCGGATCATTCGTGAGATGCACATCCAGCACGAGGGCTGGAAGCGGCTTCTGCACGACCACCTGGAGCTCGTCTGCAACTCCGACAAGACCGTCGCGATCGGCGTCATGGTCGGAGATGCGGCGACGGGCGAGCACACCCTTTACCCGAGGAACCTTCACCGGCGTGGCGCGGCCACGGAGCGGGCCGCCGAGGCCAACGCCCAGCTGGCACTCTTCCCACCCCCGACGCAGCACGACGAGACCGTCCTGAGCGCCGACGAGTCGTCCCAGCTCCAGATCTGGTTCCTCGTGTCGTATCGCGCCGAGGACGGCGACAAGGTTCGCATTCACAGCGAGCTCTCGCTGCCCGGGGAAGTCGAGGGCGGTTACGTCACGAAGTGGAAGCGGCGCATCCCGCTTCCGGTCCTTGAAATGGACGGAATCGAACCGCCGTACGAAGATGGGGACGGCGAGATCGACATCCCGGTGCCGTTCCGCTGATCGTACGTCCTGGTGCGGCACTGTTCTGACAGTGCCGCACCCTGCACCACCGACAAGACGAGGCAGTCGACCATGGTGACCCCATCACGCATCACGCTGGCCCGGAAGCGCCGGGGACTGACCCTCGCGGAGCTCTCCCAGGGGGCCGGGGTATCCCTGCAGAGCCTGTCGAACTACGAGACAGGACGGACCACGCCCCGACCACCCACAGTCCGGCGGATCGCCGAGTCACTCGATTTCCCTGAGCGGTTCTTCAGCGGACCCGAGATCGACGAACTCCCCGCGGAGGGCATCTCCTGGCGCGCCCGGACCAAGACGCCTCCCCGGGTCCTGGACGCTGCCAGGGCGGCCGGCACACTCGCTGCCCAGCTATACGACTGGATCGACGGACGCTTCCGTCTGCCCGAGCCGGACGTGCCGTCGCTCGGCAAGCCCGACCCTGAGACGGCCGCAGAGATGGTCCGCACGCGGTGGGGGCTCGGTAACGCCCCGGCCCCCAACATGGTCCACCTGCTGGAGGCCCATGGCATCCGCGTCTTCTCCCTGCCCCCGGACTCTCTTGAGGTGGACGCCTTCGCCGTGTGGCGGGGCTGCGTGCCCTTCGTCTTCCTGAACACCATGAAAACGGTCGAGCGCAGCAGGTTCGACGCCGCGCACGAGCTGGGCCACCTGGTGATGCACGGCAGCGGCGAGCGCGGCTGCACGGGGCCGGAGGCTGAACGCCAGGCCAACGAGTTCGCGAGTGCCTTTCTGATGCCGGCGGCCAGCGTGCTCGGCCATATGCCTGCCGGGGCCCGTGTTGACCAAATTCTCCAGGGCAAGCGGATCTGGAAGGTGTCCGCCATGGCACTGACATACCGAATGCATGACATGGGGCTGCTGACGGACTGGCAGTACCGCTCGACATGCGCGGAGCTCAGTGCCCGCGGGTATAAGACGGACGAACCACAGGGCGTCAAGAAGCGGGAGACGTCTCAAGTTCTGACCAAGGTTTTCGGGGGTCTGAGGTCGAGGGGCGTTCGCATCGCTGACGTCGCCGATGAGCTGGGTGTCACGGTGGAAGAGATGAACAAGATGCTCTTCGGTCTGACCATGACGTCGATGGAAGGCGGTGGCGTGCGCTCGTCATCTGGCCGCTCCAAGGGCGTCCTGACTCTCGTGCCTTGACCTCTCCCACAGTGAGTGTGCTCGATAGCGTGTGAAGGGTTAGGCTCCGCGGCGACGCGGGGGCGTCTGGGCTTGGAGCCTGCCCATGACCGCACAAACACGGCATCCCCGACCACTGCTGCCGCTTGCTCCTGTCGGCTATCGCCGTAACGGCCGCCCGATCCTCCCGATCCTCGGGGCGTCGTCCGACGATCCCGGCAACCTTCCCGTCGGCGATCCGACGACCGAGGACACCGGCGTCACGATGGTCTCCATCCCCCAGGATGAATTGTCCCGCCGTTTCGCCCGCGAGAAGGACCAGGGTCGTCGCGCCGGTGTCCGAGATCTGCTCGCCCAACTCGGTTTCGAGTCCCCCAAGGCCCTGACGGAGTACGTACAGCAGCAGCGCCAGGCCGAACAGCATCAGAAGGACGCCGAACGGGAACGTCTGTCCGAGGCCGAGCGGCGAGAGCAGGCCGCGGCGGAGCGCGAGCGCCAAGCCCAGGAGCGGGAGGCAGCCGCCACCAAACGGGAGCAGGGCGCCGCCCGTCGTGCCGCGCTGGTCGGTCTCGGTGCCACCGGCACGGAACTGGAGGACGCAGTGGTTCTTCTGGCCCGCGAGGTCGAGCCGGACGCCGACGAAGCCGCGCTCACCCGGGCCGCTGAGGAACTAAAGCAGCGACGTCCGGAGCTCTTCGGCGCCACGGCCCCGCAAACGCCGGCCACTCCTCCTTCGGGAAGCCCGGCCGGAGTCCCTGCTCGGTCAGGTGGCACCTCGGCGAGGCCGGGCCAGCTCGGCATGAACATTGCCCGGCGCCGCGGTCACATCAAGAGTTCCTGACCTGCGGCCGCCCACGGGACCGCGCCCTTGCGCCTCCGCGGACGACGGCACTGCCCGGTGACCGTACGCCTCCCCCGAGACGCCCGACCCGGAGGCACCCAGCGTGGATCTCCAGCCGATCACCTACTCCGAGGCCGCCACCGCAGACCGTCCCTGGCTGGCCTCACGCCACGGACTCGACACCCCGCTCACCATCACCCTCGACACCGCGCTCTTCACCGAGGACACCCATTACACGCCGCCCACTCTCGGCCAACCCCGCAACGTCATGAAGTCCGGCATCCCGCTCGGCCGTGTCACCGCCACCGGGCTGTACGGCCCATGGGACGCGACCAGCACGGACGGTCGCGCCACTTTCACTGGCGTCCTCCTCGCCGACGTGCCCTTCATCCAGAGCGGCAGCCGTGCCGGCGCGGCCCTGTTCTGGCACGGCGTGATCGCCGCCGCCCAGATTCCGGGCGGACTCGACCCAGCCGCCATCACCGCCTCGACCGCGCAGATCCACTTCATCTGACCCCCACTCGCTGAGGAACACCGTCCCATGCTCGAAACCCTGCTGCGCGACATCGACGCGGCCGACCTCAACGCCTTCGCCCACACCATGACCACCCCGGCCGACTTCGAGCTGACCCGCACGGTCATGCCCGAACGTCGCCTAAATTCCGTCAAGTTCCGCATCAAGAGCAGCAAGCGACGCGTGAACGCGGCCAAGTTCCGCGCGTACGACGCCCAGACCGCCGTCGCCCGCCGCCAGGCCGAGAAGATCATCACCGAGGGCATGCTCCCGCCTCTCGGTCAGAAGCTGATCGTCGGCGAACTGGAGCAGATTCTCCTCGACACCGCGCGCGGCGCCGACTCCTCCGAGTTCGTCGAACTGCTCTACGACGACATCGAACGCCACGTCGAGTCCATCCACAACCGCATGGAGCTGGCCGTCGGCGACCTCCTCGTCGACGGCAAGTTCAGCCTCAACGGAGAGAACGGCCTCACTCTGGAAGCCGACTTCGGCGTCCCGGCCGCCAACATGCCGACGGCCGCCAAGCCTTGGTCGGACCCGACGAGCGACCCCATTGCCGACGAGCTGCGCTGGATCGAGTACCTCCGCTCCATCGGCGCTCCGCTCCCGGCCCGGGTGCTCACCTCGTACAAGGCCCGAGCGACGCTGGCCTCGAACGACGCCTACCGCGCCGCGTACTACGGCAGCGTCAACGGCTCGACCACCCCCACCGCAGTCCTCGCCCCCAACGAAGTGGAGGTGGTCCGCGCCCGCTACAACCTCCCGCCGATCACCGTCTACGACGTCCAGATCTCCGTCGACGACGCCTACCAGCGCGTCATCCCCGAGGACCGCTGGATTCTGCTGCCGCCGAACCCCGAGTCCTGGGCGGAGACCCAGTACGGAATCACCGCCGAGTCGCTGGTCCTCTCATCGGGCACCAATCCGGCGATCACCCGCGAGGACGCCCCAGGCATCGTCATCACCGCCGGTCACCAGGACGACCCGGTCCAGGTCTGGACGAAGGGGGCTGCCGTCGCCATGCCGGTCATGTACGTCCCCGATATCCACATCACCGCGAAGGTCCTGTGATGCCCGCTGCTATCCGCATCCTCGCCACCGCAGTCTTCGTTACCGACCCCGAAAGCCACGACACTCTGCTCCTTCAACCCGGCACGGAGGTCAGCGACCCAGCCCTCACAGACCAGATCACCCATCCCGATGCATGGCTTCCGGAGCCACCCCGTCGGCCCCGCCGCGCAGAGGGCGGGGCCCCATGAGCCTCAACGATGCCGAGTACTCCTACCTACGGTCCGAGCTCGGTGAAGCCGACCGCACCGACCTCGACGCCCGCTACCAACGCCTCGGTTCGCTCCAGGCGGTAGCTGTGGAAGTCCTCCGTGAGCGCAGAGCGGCACTCGTATCCGATCCCCTGGCCATCACCCTCCAAGGGGTAGCCACGGTCAATAACGCGGAAAACGTGAAGGCGCTTGAGCGTCAAATCCAGGATCTTCTATTCGTACCAGCCTCGGAAGGAATGGCACCAGCATGCATCATCCGCCGTACGCCCAGCAGGTGATGACCCTCGCACCCGCCGAGCGATCGACCTCTGTGAGGTGAGTCATCACTGAACCTCTTCCTGCCCTTCCTGCCCTTCCTGCTCTTCCTGCTGATCAGGCTCCGCAGGAATCAGCATCGCGAGCTCCTCAACACGAAAGGGGTAAGTCTCGCGCTTCAGGTCCTTGTAAGACTTAATCGCGCGTGCAACCTGAGCCTTCGAGGTAGGCGCCAGATGCACCAGAAGGAGAGAAAAAAGGAGATCGGAATTCTCCTTAGTCGCGAGCATCTTACCCCTACGTGGGGCATCTGAGTTGGGCAGCCATGCGGCCGAGAATGGGGCGGACGACATGCTCCAGTTCAGATCGCGCAGGCGCTTCAGTGCATCATTCCAGCCCAGCAGCCCTTCGTCGATAACACTTCGCACAGCCTTTGCAACCTGAGCCTGAACGACAGGGCGCATGAATGCGTGTCCGTCACCTTCACGACCTTTCGGCGCCCGAAGCTCCTTCGGATTGGCTGCCGCTTCATATTTGACGCGCAGGTTTCCACACGCATCCATGAGCTCATCAAGGCGGGCAGAAATTACGTCATAGCTAGCGTCCAGAACGGCATCCGTGGCCCTTTGCGACGACTTGTACATACTCGGATCTAGGTCGTACCCAATCTGCTGGATGATGTCATACAGGACACCCATGGTTGTCCACGCTGGCGACCCCTGCGGCACCTGTCGATACGCCAAACGCAGATCGCCGTTCTGCCCCTGACTGGTGAACACTCGGACGACCTCGTCTTGCTTGAGAAGGGGATGCTCCTCAAGCAGACGACGCGTGATAATCGCGAATCCATCGTCTTCATCAAGGGCCAGGTTTTCCTGTGCCGTCGTTGTCTTCACGTTGCGGTTGATGTTCGTAAATAGACGTCGGGTCCGCCGCCGCCCGTCCTGGGTATCAAAATGCGGAACGATGATCACACTGATATCTTCAGAGCCCACACTGTCATCCTTATTGACGGCATCCTTAATCGCCTTCAAACGATGCTGGCCATCGAGCGCAAAGTAGCGATGAGTGCCATCAAATGTAAGGACGCCAAAGTCTCGATCAATTCCCTCCAAAAGCTCTTGCTTCTCTTCCTCTGCCGACATAATGAGAGGAGTGAATTCCGGATGCCCTCCCCACACGGCCACAATTAGCGACCCAAGAAAGCGATTCTCATTCGTCAAAAGGTAATCAGTAATATCCTTGGTGCGCTTCCCGATTCCGCGCTGGATCATAGTACCCAGGTCTTGGTTTCCCCCAAGGTCGTGAGCAAATTGAACCTCTCGGGCCACTTGTGCGTACTTCATGATGCAGACGTAGTACTTCCAGCTTCCAACGTTGGCCTGGAAGGCCGGGATGAAAGTCCTTGAGCTCATAGCTCCCCCTTTGTTTGAGTGGCGATACTAGTTATTCCAAGCGCTACGCGGGTTGCCGAGCTTCGCGCGCAACCGCGGAGTATGCATGTTATTCACTGGAGGGTTATAAAGTCTGATGAGCCGCTTCTCTAGGTTCTCGATTTTTGACCTATCTTCGACTACGGTGCACCAGAACTCGAGCGGCCCAAGCTGCAGGTAATGAGTAAGCTTCTCGGCTCGTTTTCTTGGCTCCTCCTTGACCCACAAGTCTTCAGGGTTTCCCTTGAAGTGCTTCCTGTAGTCGCGATAGCGATTCCGGAGAGTGTTCCTGTTCTCCCCCGGAGAGCCACCCGCCTGGCCTATATAGAGGATGTGCCGAAATGTGCCATCACAGGGAATGCTTACCGAAGGGCCCACACGGAATCTCGGGCCAGGGCGCCAGACGAACATGTAGAGCCCCGGTAAATCTGGAAGTTTACTAACGGTATCCTCACTTGCCTCATAGACCTCCCATGGCTTTGCCATCGAGTCGAGATCCTCTTGCAGCACCTGGTGAGCGCTGCTGTCCAGCATCCGCGTGAGCCCTGCCTCGATGAGCAGCGCCGGGCTGTCCTCCTCCCTGTAGCGCGTGGCGAGGCGGCTGAGTTCCTCTGGGCTGGCCATCTGTCAAAGTGCTCCCCGTGAGCGCGCGTTGCCCGATCGCATAGTCGGACATCCTTACACACGGCACTGACAGTTGGACCCAAGTGCAACAACGCCCAGCCGACACCGCGTGTCGGCCGGGCGTTGCGTCTAGCTATCGTGGTACTCTCGGAAATTTCCTAAAGGTGACAGACTGCGCAGGCAGGCGAGTCGTCGTCCTCATCCAGCGCGTCCGACAGGACCTCCAGCAGCGGGCGGTTGGGCTTCATCCGCTTCGCTGCTCGCTCCATCGCCGCCTGGTGCTTGGCCTCGATCTCTTCGCGACGTTCTATGAGCTGATCCAGCGACTCGTTCTGCGTCCAGGTGTACTTACGTCCCTCGGTTGCAGCATGCTGGTGTTTGACCTTCTCCTCGTACTCTATGGCCTTCTGGAAAAGGTCAGGGTGACGGTCCTTGAGGCCCACCCACTCGTGCTTGCGCTGGAAGAAGCAGAAGTAGCAACCAGAGCGTGTACGCCACTCGTAGTAGTCAGGAAGGCCGATGCCGGCCTCGTCCAAGATCCGGTCCACGCCTTCCCGGTCGATACCGTCCTCACGGAAGGGGAAGACTGCAGTGATGTTGGGCTTGGTGCTGACATAGCCGAGGCGGTTTTCGTCGGCGCGGATGGCGACGTACGAGATGGCCTCGTCGTCACCGATCCACTCCTCAAGGGGCCTGATCTTCAGGTTCTTCGTGCACCAGCGCATCTGGGGGCTGGGCAGGGTTCCCTGGTAGACCTCCAGCCAGTGGTCGAAGTCCCGGGAGGAGTTGAGCCGTTGGATGGGCTTGCCGAGAGCGCCTTCGAGACGGTTGAGGTACTCGTAGGTCTCGGGCAGCTCGGCGCCGGTGTCGCAGAAGAAGTACTCCATGTCCGGCACTCGGTCGCGCATGTAGATCGCTAGAGCTGAGGAGTCCTTGCCTCCCGAGATCCCGAGCACATGGCGCTTCTTGCTGCTGGAGCCGTCAGCGGAGGTCACGGCTACTCCTTCCTCTCATACATCGCGCTGTCCTGGTCGGACAAGCGCTCGGCCAGTGCGGCGAGCAGGATGCGTGCGCCGTCAGGGCCCAATGCTTCCTCAGCTTGCCTGATGACACTGACAACGAGTTCGTCCGCGGCATTCCGCGAATCCCTCGGGACGTGGATGAGCGTGCGTTCCTCGGAGCCCCGAGGAGTGGTGATGGTCAACAGGTGGGTATCGATCTGACGCTGCTTCGGCTTCTCGCGTCCGCGGTCTTCCTTGACGACCTCGTCGACCGGTTCTTCCTCCGCAACGCTGTACAGGTGACTCACCCGATCAAGGGAGCGCGCCCTGTCTCGGACGATGCGGGGGAACACTTCCATGTCACGGTCGGTCCAGTCCCCGAGGGCCTGGTTGACGAGCTGGACCACGACCGTGCCAAGCCAGTCATCATCCGGGAGCATCTCATTAAGGACGCGGGTCACGAAGCCGTGAAGGCTGACTTCGAGCGGGGCTTCGGCGAAGCCGCGCATGCGCTCGGCCAGGCCGGCACGCAGTTCTCCCGTGCTGGACGCGGAGAGCCGGAACTCCTTCGCCAACGTACCGACAACGTACTGGCGTAGGTGCGCTGTGGCGTCGGTGAGCTCGTTGAGTGCGGCGGTGAGACGTACGACGTACGCCTCCGCTGTCTCGGAGTCCTTCCGGGCACCCGGACCAACCTTCTCGAAGCCAAGCACCTCAGGGAGCTCTTCAAAGACCAGCTTGTCCGGGTCGGTCGCCCTGGATAGCACCTCACGGACCGCGAGCGCGTCCTCGCTGAGCCGTCGAGTCTTCCGCGAGTACTGGTCCAAGACCATCACCCGCTCCAGCATGCCTCGCGTGACCGCAAGCAGGGCCGGATTCCGGTTCGCACGGCTACGAGGAATGTCAACACCGAGCGATTTCACCAGGCTGTCGAGAACGAGACGACGCTGGCCCCGGTCAGTCGGAGTTGCCTTAACGGTGAAGCGTTCCGGGTAAGAGACATTGAGACGCTCCATGATGGCAGCGCTGAAGCGGGGGCAATAGTTGCCTTCCTCGAAGAGGGCGACATCATTGCTGCGCAGGATGAGCGCGGCCACTACCAGAATCGGGACGACGCCGGCCTTGACCCCGTAGGGAGGGGCCATGAGCCGCTCGTAGATCTCTACGATGCTGGTTGGCTTCGTGGCCTCACTTAGAGCCTCCTCGAGCGCTTCCCACACAGGAATGACACTCGCATTCGCATCAGCACTAGGCCGGGACATCCCGTGCGTGTGGATGCCCCCTTCGGAGCTCGTCCCGCCTGTTGCTTCTCCAGCAGCACGGTGCAATCCGAGATGTTCGACTACGCCGTCATACAGAGCACGTTCCGCAGGAAACTTGTCTTCAGGCCAGCCGAGCCGTGGTAGCCCAGTCTTCTCGATCATCGACGTGAGAACTTCACGGCGTGTACGGGCGGCGTTACTGGTGAGCTGATGGCGTCCCACCATTTCATTTCGCACATGCGGAGTTTTGTGGTAAACGACGTTGCATGCTTCGGAAACGAGCCCTGCGTAGCTTCGAGCCTTGAGTTCCTTCGCGGGTTCGTCGTCAGTGTCCTCGCCGCTCTCCCACAAGTACCAGCTCGACTCGTCACTTCCTGGGCGGAACGCCTCCGCAAGCATGACAGTCATGCGCTGGGACAACTCTCCGGCTCGTTCGTTGATCTCCCTCCGGGCGACATGGTCAAGTTCCTCCTCGCCCATGAGGTCCTGGAGCGCCACGAGACTTAGGCCAGTGTCCAGCAATGATTGGGGATTCTCGGTGACACCGACGACGACAGGGAGGGGCGAGTCCACTCGTGGGCTGTTCTCCAGGTCGCCAAGATGGAAGACAAGCATCCCGTCAGCTGCGTCCTGCACGACCCTTGGGCCCTGCAATTTTTCGGTCCGATAGCTGACGGCTGTCACGAAGTGCCGCTGCATGCCGGTGAGCTGACTGTGCGCGCCTGCAGTGACCGCGTTCGGGAGGACATTCGTCCCAAGGTGCTTGTTGAAGTAACGCACAACATCGTCAGGCCGCAGCTGGGTGGCGATTTCGCGAACGCGGGTGTCGATGTCGAAGTCGGTGCCCTGCCAGATCCGGTACTCATCGCTGTACGCACGGTGAACGACAAGTCCATCCTTCACCAACTTGTCGAGCCGCTTCTTCATCTGCTCGAACCGCTTGGGATCGGTGGCGTCGGTTGGGTCATTGAGCGCAAACTGGATCATCGCCGGCGTGGCGCGCAGCATTCCGTCGGCGTCGATGAGGTTGAGCACGCCGATTGCCTTGAGCAGTTCCTGGTCACCGTCAGGGAGACCATGGGCTTCCTCAAGGCGGGCGTTGATCTCCAGCCACCGGCTCGCCTTCGACGAGGCGAGGATCGTCGTACGCCCTGCAGAGAAGAAGAAATCATACAGTTGCGGGATCCGGATCGTGGAAGCGCGCTCCAGCGACTTGGCCTCAAGCGTTTCGAGGCTGCGCCGAACCGTGTATGGCTCGTCACCAACAAGGAAACCGCTGAGGCTGCGGTCGTTCTGACCGATCTGCGCAGCCACAAGGGGCGCCGCCACGGCAGTAAGCGGATGCAGTGGGTATAGGTTGGTGAACGTCTCCGTGGAGATGTCGACGACCGAGTGCAACGACTGTTGGTGCCAGATGCCATACGCCGCCTGAGCCTGCGCGTCCACCAGCTTGCGCCCATGCTCCGATACCTCGGAGTGCGACAGTTTCCGTTGCAGGAGATAGACCGCGTCGCCAAGGTTCGGGGCGAAAGTAACGTCCTCGAAACGCCCCTGGATCTTGGCCCATTCCTGGGTCTGCACAGCGTTGGACCGCGAGGCGTAGTCCGTGAAGGCCAGATGTTGCAGGGTGAACATGAAGAGCGGCAGACCCTTGGCCCCAGCACCCTGCTCAGCGAGCAGCTGCAGCAGGAATACATCACTCTCGGCATCACCGCTCTCGCTGATCGAGACCAGGTGCTCCAGGCTCTTGCCGAACTCGTCAATGACGAGCAGGAGCGGCGCCCTGCCGCACAGCACAGTAACCGCGTTCAGCAGGCTGTCAGTTGATGGGACGTCCTTCTCGGCGCAGGCAGCCATGGCCGCGGAGACGTCCTTGGGCACACGCTTCTGCCACCTGCGCTCTACAGCTGTCTTCAAGGCTCGGTGGATGGTGGCTGCCAGCGGCTCTCTGCGTGCGGTGGTCACACCGCCCAGGAACCCTTCAGCGGCGAGCTTCTCCCGGTTCTCGGAAATCTCCTGCGCCAGCTGATTATCGGTTGCGGCCACCGCCTCGTAGGCAGCTGTCCCGCGCTCGGCGTCGTGGCCGAGGAGCGCATCGATCAGGTTGGAGAGAGTGGACTTACCAGAACCGTACGGACCCGTGAAAGACCAAGCACGGGGCCGATTTAGGTCGCGAAGGGAATTGCTTACCCGTTCAAGAACGTCGAGCGCGCGCACGCCGACGTATGGGGAATGGAGGTCCGGATCACGCACGTCGCGCTCCAGATTGGTGGAGCGGAACTCCGTACCCACGAAACTGACCCCCGCGGGGATCTGGACACCAGCGTCCTTCGACTTGGTGCGGAGGGAAGGCTTGGTGGCCGTGGTCACGCGGTCTCCTCGGTCATGTCGGCCTGGTGGGGGAACTGGCCCTGGACAGCCTCAGTGTCGTCCGTTGTCTTCCTCAGACCAGGGTTCTGACGTGCCCAGTCCTCGGGAGTGGGAAAGCCGTCGCGGTCACTCACGCGCCCGTACTGCTCGTCGAGGACATCCCAGGCAAGAGTCTCCGGGTTGTCGTCAAAACGGAGGCTACGCTGGCCAAGCGATTCCACAATATCCAGCTTGGGGTGACTCTCGACAAATGCTTCGATCGACCTGGTGAGCTCCGGCTCGCGCATGCGGAATGCGCGGCCGGGGGCTCCAGGCTCGCTAGCAAGACGGGCCAGCGAAATGGAGTCCGGCTTGCGGGAGAAGCGGGACGCGTAGTCAAGACAAGCATGCATCAGCACGCGGGGCGGAAGACTGGGGCGAATACCGTTGGTGAAGCGGTACGTGCGCTCTTTACCGCGGCCTCCCTGAAACTCCAGGAGGCCGAGCTCACGGAAGGGGCAAAGGAGCGAGTCTTCGAAGCTTCCTGGGGAGAGTGGATTTGCGTCGGGGTCCGGCGCATACATCTTGATAAAGCATTCGACATCACGGGTGATCGACTCTGCCGCCGGCCAATCCTTGCGCTTGAAGCTGCTGTGCACCTCGCGCGTGATGAGAGCGGCCATCTCCTCGACCGTGACGCGTGCCAGTGGTGCGAGGTGGAACATCACGTACCAGCTCGGGGCGAGGCACTTGGCTTCCTTAGTCCCGGAGACAAGCCACCAGTGCAGCAGCCACAGGCTCCCCGTGTCCTCGAGGTAGGGGTCGGCGCCTTCCTCGTCCAGAAGCCACCGGGCACGCCAGGTCGGGACGGCTGCGTGTGCCCGCGCCTGCGTCTCCCCGCCCTTGTACTCGTGGGTGAGCTTGAATGCCTGCGACCAGTAACGCATCGAGTAGACCATGTTCTTACCCACGCCTAGGCGCACGAGTGCGTCCGGGGCATGGAAGAGCATCTCGTCTTTTTTAACCTGCAGGTATGCCTTGTGCAGCCATCCGAAGCGCGGCGGGAAGCTCTCATGCCTATTAAATTTGAGTCCGACGACGTCGGAGAGGCGGCCTTCTGGCATTGCGGTCGAACCCTTCAGGTCAATGTGTGTGCGAAGTCTTGGTGTCGTTTAGGGGTTGGAAGTTGCGTCCATGAGGGCCTGTACGTGGGTGACAGCTCGTACGGTGGCGTCAATAGCGCGGCGCATCTCCTGCTCGGTGGTGGCGTACCCCAGTGAGAAACGGATGGTGGAATCGGCTGCCTCTCTGCTGAGTCCCATAGCGAGCAGGACGTGGCTTGGGCTTGGTGCCCCTGCAGAGCAGGCACTGCCGTCAGATGCGGCTACGTCAGGCATTGATGAGAGGACGGCATCGGCGGGCGCGCCGGGGAAGGTGATGCTTGAGACGCCGGGTAGCCGCGGGGCACGCGCACCGTTGATATGGATCCCGGGAAGCTGCGCGAGGAGTTCCTCCTCCAGGAGATCGCGCAGTTTGGTGACGCGCGAGGCTTCGTTGTTGAGCTGTTGGTGCGCAGCCTCTGCGGCGGCACCCAGGCCAGCGATGCCGGGAACGTTGAGGGTGCCCGCACGCCAGCCGCGCTCGTGGCCGCCGCCATAGACCAGTGGACGCTGAGGTAGCGGAGTGCCGCGCCGAAGGAACAGTGCACCGACGCCTTGCGGCCCGCCGAACTTGTGGGCAGACAACGACAGCAGGTCGACGTCAAGAGCCGCCAGGTCGAGAGGAAGCCGGCCGACATACTGCGTTGCGTCTGTGTGGACCAGTGCACCAACCGCGTGTGCGGCCTCGACGATGGGTGCGAGATCGGTGATCACTCCGGTCTCGTTGTTCGCCAGCATAATGGAGACGAGAACCGCGCCGTGCTGCCGAACGGTGGCCATGAGCCAATCTGTATCGATTTGCCCCTCACTATCGACAGGCAGCGTGATAAGGGCATCCGAAGCCTCACCCGAAAGCGCCCGAGCGGTTTCCAAGACTGCCGGATGCTCGACGGCAGAGGTGATGATCAATCCACGCTGCACGTAAGCGGCCTGCAGAGCAAGGTTGTTGGCCTCGGTAGCGCCAGAGGTGAAGATGAGCTCACCAGGCGAGCACTTCAGCAGGTCAGCGAGCTGCCGACGCGCTAGGTCAACCCGACTCGCGGCGTCGCGACCATGGTGGTGGATGCTGGAAGCGTTGCCTACAGCTTGCAGCGCGTCGTAGGTGGCTTTCAGTGCCTCCGGGCGCAGAGGAGCGGTGGCGTTGTAGTCGAGGTACACGTGATGTGCACCGTATGTCCCTGCTTCCACGGTATACCCCCACTTGGTTGCGCTTCACTCCCTATGTTCCCCTGGTCGCCCTTCTGAGCCGGTAGCTCGTGTTCCACCAGGAGTGCTCTGAGATCCTAACGAACGTTGAGGGTGGGTGAGGTCGGCACGCCGCAACAAGTGCACTGCCCTGCGTCTCGCGATCAGCTCTCTTCGCTAGCTTTCAGGGAGTGCCGGAGTCTGACCTCGCGTGGCTTGATCGGCGCAGTCGCGTTGATCAAGCCACGGGTCTTCCGGTTAGGCGTCGTTGTCAGTAGCCGGGTCTACTGTTGATCGCACGTCTCACTCGGGGGGAGGGGACGGGAACGATGCCAGTGAACGAACGCTGCACTGCGAAGGGCTCTGAGAATGCACGATGGGGGCACGCGAGGCACGGGGACGTCTCGCCTGCGGTGCGAGGAAGCGGGGACCAGATGAACGCTCCCGGCATCGCGTTCGCACGCGTTCTCGACGCGGCGCCCCTCGAGTATGTGCGAGGACTCCTCGGGAAGGACGCCTGCGCACTCATTGATCTCTTGAGCGGAGGATCAGCCGACGAGGTCATGATCCGAGCCGTGACAGCGGCTGCGGTATCGCCAGAAGAGCTGCTTGCTGACGCCGACCGGCGGGCCAGTTTTCTGGCACTGCTGCCGACCGAGAAAGAGGAGGAACTCGCTGAGCGGTTGGGATGGGACCGCTCTGATCACGCCGACGATTTCCTCGAGAAGTGCGAGTGGACAGCAGAGCAGAAGCAGGCACTCTTAGGATTTCTCGGCCTGATTATCGAGCGAGCGCCGAAAGCTCCGCCAGTGTCCCGGAGTATGGCAGTGCCGGGCTACGGGCTCTTCTCGCACCAGCGCAGGGCAGCCGGCCGAGCCCGTAAGAAACTCTATACGGATGAACGCCGAGTGGTTCTCCACCTGCCGACGGGTGTTGGAAAGACTCGTACTGCGATGAATCTGATCTGCGACCACCTACGGTCGGAGGAGCCAACCCTCGTCGTCTGGTTGGCCCGGGGCAACGAACTGTTGGAGCAGGCTGCGTCAGAATTCGAGCGGGCATGGGGGGCCTTGGGGAACCGGGAAGTTCACGTCGTCCGGATGTGGGGAGACGCCACAACAGACCTGGGCGGAGTCACGGACGGGATCGTAGTCCTGGGCCTCGACAAGGCAGTGGCGACAGCGAAACGGGATCGGGAGTTCCTGGACCGCTTGGCTCTGAGGGTCACGCTGACCGTCTTCGACGAGGCGCATCAGGCCATCGCACCGACATACCGCAGGGTCACGGATGCCCTGACCTTGCGTCGCGACGCGAGCTTGTTGGGGCTCACTGCCACCCCGGGCCGCACCTGGGCGGACATCGATGAAGACGCACGGCTGGCGGAGTTCTTCGCCCGGCAGAAGGTCATGCTCGACGTTGAGGGGTATGACAACCCGGTTAGTGCCCTGATCGAAGCGGGATACCTGGCGCGGCCGACCTTCCGAACTGTTGCAGCCAACTCCGGTATGCAGCTGAGTACGAGTGACCGGCACGCGCTCGCTGACGCTTTCGACGTGCCCGGTGGGATCCTCGACCGGTTGGCAACGAACGTGCAGTGGAACCTGCAAGTCGTTCAGACTTCCCTTGAACTCGCCAAGGAGCATCAGCGGATCCTTCTCTTCGCGGGGTCCGTGGAACACAGCCGACTACTCGTATCGACGCTCTCCGCACTCGGCGTCGATGCGGAACAGGTGACGGCGGAATCTTCAAAGCGGCACAGAGAGAAGGTGATCGCACGCTTCAAGGGGAGGTCAAATCGACCGATGGTTTTGTCGAATTATGGCGTATTGGCGACCGGATTTGACGCGCCTGCCGCAAGCGCTGCCGTGATTGCACGGCCTACAACGTCCCTGGTGTTGTATAGCCAGATGGTGGGGAGGGTCATCCGCGGGCCGAAGGCGGGCGGGACATCAACGTGTGAAGTCGTGACCGTAATTGACCCAGAGTTGCCTGGGTTTGGCGACGTCGCAGAAGCGTTTACTAACTGGGAGGACGTGTGGAGCAACAGATGATCGAGGTCGAGAGTTACCCGATCGTCAGCGCGGACATGACGATCAAGGCGATGCGTGACAGCGGCTACAAGTCCACTGCGCATGCCATCGCTGAGCTCATCGACAACGGCATCGAGGCGCAGGCGGACGTCGTCGAGCTCTTCGCCGTCGAAGGAACGGAACGGCCTACCGAGCGCTCGCGCTACCGGATCGAGAAGATCGCCGTAATGGACAACGGCGTGGGGATGGACCTCGAGACTCTGAGGCGGTCGCTGCGCTTCGGGGTGGGGACTCGGCAGAACCGCAGAGGGATAGGCCGCTTTGGGGTTGGTCTCCCCAACTCCAGCATGTCCCAGTGCCAGCGCGTCGACGTCTGGTCGTGGCAGAACGGGCCGGACAACGCTCTCCACACGTACCTCGACCTGCGGCAGATCAATGGCAGCGAGGCAGAGGTGCCGGAGCCTGATCAGCAGGCTGTTCCCGCGGAGTGGCAAAGGCTGAGTCAAGGGCTCGGCCCTTCCGGAACTCTGGTGCTTTGGACAGTGCTTGACCGCGTTCAGTGGATGGGTGCGGGCACGACTCTGAAACATACTGAAGAGCTCATCGGGCGTATTTACCGCAGGTACATCGCGGACGGCCGCTGCAGGATTCGCCTCGTCCCGGTCCACGGCTGGGCCGAGTTGCCGGAAGCAGCTGATGCTCGTCCCAACGACCCTCTGTACCTGACCCCGGATTCATCGACTCCCGCGCCGTTCCGCTCGAAGCCGATGTTCCGACCCATCGGGGCTGGTTCAACCGGCAAGATCGGCGTCGAGGTATTCAAGATCAAGGGAGCCGACGGCAAGGAGTATCCGGTCACAGTCAGGGCTTCGATCGCCACTGACGCGGCTCGCCGTTCTGACATTGAAGGAGAGCCCTGGCCGGAGGACGTCTCACCGACTCTGGATCCCGGCCACACCAAATGGGGCAAGCACGCCGCGCGCAATCTTGGCATCTCCTTGATGCGGGCTGATCGCGAACTGGACCTGGACAAGGGCTGGACCAGCTCCTACGACCCGGTTGAGCGGTGGTGGGGAATCGAGATCGACTTCCCGCCGCAGCTCGATGAAGTCTTCGGCGTCACCAACAACAAGCAGGCGGCCACGCTGTTCTCCTCCCTGGCCCACTTCGACTGGAAGGAGGAAGGAGAGGGGCTCACTCCGCTGGAGTTCAAGCAACGGCTCGTAGAGGAAGGCGACCCACGCGTCCCGCTTATGGAGATCGTCTTCCACGTACGAGACAAGCTCCTTAAACTCTTGCGGGACGAGCTGAAGCAGCAGAGGCAAGGTACGCGTAAGGCGCGGCGCCGGCATGAGGAGGCTGAGAAGCAGGCCGAGCAGGCTGTACGGCGGCGACGGACGGAAGCGCGCCCCAGCGAGACCGACACGCTGGAGACGCAGACCTCACCGGAAGAGAGCCAGCAGGAGCAGGTCGAGAGCTTGGTAAACCGGCACAAGTACATGCCGCTGGACGCGGAGCGCATGGTTGCCGAGACCACGACGCAGAACCGCCATGTCCGCCTGCTGACGAGCCGTAACCCGGATTCCCCTGCGTTCTTCAACGTCGAGTTTATCCCCGGCGTGCTGCAGGTCTCGCTGAACATGGACCACCCCGTCTACGACGACCTCGTGGCTGTCCTCGACGACGACTACGAGGGAGCCAGCGAGAGCGAGCTCAAAGATCGGTTGGAGAGGGCTTCCAACGCATTCAAGCTGCTGCTGTTCTCCTGGGCACGTTTCGAGGATGAGTCCGGTCCGAAGATGAAGGAGCGTACAAAGTCCTACCGCCAGGACTGGGGACGCATGGCCAAGGAGTTCTTCTCGGTCGACGAAGAGGACGATGAGTGAGGCCGGACCATGTCTGGGGGCAGCTTCATGAGCTTCTGAGCTCGGCACGTGAACGTGTCATAATTGTTGCGCCCTTTATCAAGAAGGAAACTTTCACTGCGGCGTTAAGTGCCATCGGTGATCGAGACGTCGAACTGCTCTGCGTAACCCGCTGGGCAGTCATGGAGATCGCCGCCGGCGTATCGGACCCCGAGATCGCAGAGATCGCGGAGCGCGATGATCGCGTGTCCATCGTGCTCTGCCATGATCTTCACGCAAAGTTGTACGTGGCGGATGAACGCTGCCTCGTCGGTTCAGCGAACCTGACTGGCCGTGCAACCGGGCGCCGGATCCCGAAGAACCTCGAACTGCTCGTTGAAGTCGCAGTAGAGCACCCAGAGGTGCGGTCTGCCCTCAAGCAGATCCAGCAGACGTCCGTTCCTGCGGATGCGGAGATGGCGAGGCGACTTCGCGAACAAGCAAACCTCTTGGTCGGTGAAGTGGACCGGCCAGACTTCGTTGTTGTCACGGACGAAGTGGATTCAACACGAGCTCGGTGGCGTCCGGAGACCCGCGTTCCTCTGCGGCTCTATCGCGTCTATCGAGGAATGAAGTGCGACTACCCACGCGAGATTCTTGCCGGCGTCGCTCGAGACCTTGCTCATCTTGATATCCCGCCCGGCCTTGACGAGACGACTTTCTCCAAAGCGGTTCGCTCTCGCCTCTACGAACTGCCGGAGGTGGCTACGCTGGCCACCAGGGGGAGCCTCAACCTGGCTGACCTCCAGAAATCAATCATGGAGGCGGGCGGGTGCGACGAGGAGATAGCTCAACGCTCGGCAGAGAACATTGCCGAATGGTTGAACTATTTCGACGAGGTCCAGATCATGGCCACAGGACCTTGGGAAATCAGGCAGGGGCGTGAGCTTAGGTGAGCGAAGCTAGCTTGCCGGGTTACCGTCTGGACACGGGTGCGCACAGAGCCTGAGCGGTATTCCGGCGATTCGGAAGGGAACGCGAGGGGATAGGGGCTGTGAAAGAAGAACGCTGCGATCACTGTGAGCTCATCATCGGCCAGGGATGCGGCTGCGCGTCCAATGGCTCGGGGGCGGCGGCTCGGACCACCGTCGCTGCTGTACGGCAGGAGTGGCAGAGCTTTCCGGCCGACGCGATCCTGATCTCTCCCGCGCAGTGTGCGCACCTCCCGGGGTGCGGGCACCTGACGGAGTCACTGGTCAGAGCTCCGCGCTGGGGATGGATTCCTGACCCTCCACCTGGGCTCTGGGGGCGGCTGAGTGCCGGTTACCCAGCGATCGCAACAGCGGGAAACACCGACCGACGAGCCGTACGCCGGTGTGAGAGCTGCGAGGCGGACCTGTCAGCCACCTGAGTGCTGGACCCCTCCGTCTTCTCGCCGGATCACCTGGGCGGTCGCACTGCCGGGAGATCCGGCGTACCTGTGCGAGCAGCGACGAGTGACGCGGCGCGCTCCAGATCCGCGGGGGTGTCAACCGCGATGCCTTCGTCCTTCACCCGCACCATGGCCACCGAGTGGGAGTGCTCCAGGAAGCGGAGCATCTCGATGCCCTCGGTCTGTTCGAGGGGGCCGGGGCGGAGGGCAGTGAAAGTGCGCAGCGATTCGGCCGTGAAGGCGTAGAGGCCGAGCTGACGTAAGTAAGCCGGGTGAACGCCCTTCGGGTAGGGGATGGGCTGGCGGGAGAAGGAGAGCGCTGTGCCGTCGCGGCGGAGGGTCACCTTGACGGCGTTGTGGTCGACCACGGCGGCTGGCTGCTCGATTTCCGTGTAGGCGTTCGCCACGGCAGGCAGCGGAGCCGCGGATGTCAGGAGGGTCGTAGCGACGGCGTCGATTGCGGTGGGTGAGACGAAGGGCTCGTCGCCTTGGACGTTGACGATGATGTCGGCGTCGAGACGCTCGGCGCATTCGGCCACGCGATCTGTTCCGGTGGGATGTTCGCCGGTCATGCGGTGGGGGATGTCGAGCTGAGCGCAGGCGACGGCTATCCGTTCGTCGTCAGTGGCGATGACGGCCTCGTCGATGCGCTGGGCCTGTTGGCATCGCTGGTGGACGTGCCACATCAGCGGCATACCGCCCAACGGGGCGAGGGGCTTGCCGGGAAACCGGGTTGAGCCCCAGCGGCAGGGAATCACGGCGACAACGCGAGGCATCAGCCTGCCTCCTGAAGGCGGCGGAGCTGCCGTTCCATGCCCTCGGCCAGGGAGACTTCCGGCTTCCAGCCGAGAAGTTCCTGGGCCTGTGTGATGTCCGCCAGGGTGGCCGGGACGTCACCGGCGCGGGCTCGAGACGGGATGACAGGGACGGAACGGCCCGTGAGTCGGCGGGCGATGTCGAGCACGTCCGAGAGGGAAGTGCTGGATCCGGCACCGACATTGATCACAGTGTTGGCGGCGGGCGTGAGGGACGCCGCGATGGTGGCCCGCACGACGTCGCCCACGTAGGTGAAGTCCCGCTGTTGGAGGCCGTCGCCGAAGACTTGGAGGGGCGTCTGGTTGAGGGCGGCGGTGAGAACGCGATGGATCAGCATGTCCGGTCGTTGGCACGGGCCGTACACGGTGAAGTAGCGGAGGGCCATGACGCTGGTTGCCGCGTTGGGGCGGTTCGCGTGTGCCAGACACAGCTGCTCGGCGGCGAGCTTGGTAACGGCGTAGGGCGAGAGCGGGCCGGGACGGTCGGTCTCCTTGCTGGAAGAGCCGTCGGTGGCGCCGTACACGCTGGAGGAGGAAGCGAGCACCACCCGTCTGACGCGAAGGCGCAACGCCGCGTCCATGATCCGCTGCACGGTCTGGATGTTCGCGGCCACGTAGGCGTCGAATGTGGGTCCCCAGGAGGGGCGGACGCCGGGAAGAGCGGCGAGATGGAAGACGGCGTCGGCGTCGAGCAGAACCGGTTCCAGGGGGCAATTCATCAGGTCCGCGGTGAGCGGGATGAAGTTCGGGAAGGAGGTGAGCTCGTCGAGGTTCGCAGCGGCCAGGGGGTCGTGCTGCTGGCCTCGGCGATCGACGCCGATCACGGTGGTACCCGCTTCCAGGAGCGCACGGCTGAGGTGGGAGCCGATGAAGCCGGCCGCGCCTGTGACGACGACGCGGCGGAGATGCCGAGAGGTGTCGGCGGATTGGGTCATGTGCATGTGCGCCTCCGGGGCGTCGATATTGGGCGTACGTGCGTCCAGGGCCAGCGGTAACCACCACGCCCGATGTACGGCGCCGTGAGCACGCCGTGGAGGTCGGCGTACTCCAGGAGCTGGGCAAGGGTGGTGTGGCCCAGCTGCGGGTGGTGGGTGGCGGCGGCCTCGTTGTACTTGGTGAGGGCTCGACCGATCCGGTCGGCCGGGAGCGGGCCATGCGTCATGGACAGGGTGACGACAAGCTTGGCCAGGTCGTAGCCGAACGGGGCAAGGGAGAGATCGTCGGTGTCGACGGTGACCGGTTGACCGGATGGGGTGATGAGGATGTTGCGGGGGTTGGTGTCCTTGTAGAAGGCGGCGGGGCGGCCAGCGGCCTGGTGGACGCGGGCGAGGGCGTCTTCCAAGGCTTGGGCTGTTGCGATGTGGCCAGCCCGGTAACGCCGACAGAGGACGGCGGCGCGGACACCGACAAAGCCAGGAAGCACGTGGCCGTCGGACACGTACGCGGTCGCCAGCCGGGCCTTGTGCAGGCTGCTGTGCCATGCCGTGCCGTGGGACTCGCCGAGATGCTCAGCGAGCAGTTCGAGGTCGCGAGGCTCCGCGTACCGCCCGTCTACCCACTCGAACGTCAGCTCCTTCGACCGGACGCTGGTGATCGCGGGTAAGACCATCGGCCCGGCATGACGGACGAGCCATTCATGGTTGCGCTGGGCCGCCATACGTCCGGTAGCGGTGACGTACGGCTTGGTGAATGCCCGCCCGGTCACGAGCGGTGGTCCGGACGTACGGCAGGGAGGTGCGAAACGTCGGCTACGTCGCCGCTGTCTCGCGCAGCCAGCGCCGGGTGTGGCGTCGGCTGGTGAGGATGACGACCTGCGCGTGATCGCGAGCGTGCTCGTCGATCTTCTTCAGCACACGGGGGCGCATCTTGCGTCGGTAGGAGAGGACGTACCGGATCACGCCCATGTGGATGCGGTTGTAGATCCCGTTGCCCTTGTTCTGCCCGTGGCCGTGGCGGAGCTGCCGGGAGAGAACACCCCACAGACAGGACAGGGTGGGCATGTCCATGAACACGACAGTGTCGCAGGCTTCGAGACGGATCTGGAGGGTCGAGTTGTAGTTGCCGTCGATCACCCAGCTCGGGACGGCAACGAGCTCTCGCTGCAGCTCCGCGAACTTTTCCTTCGGCAGCTGGTTCCACTCGTCGTCGTAGTAGACCGCGTCCAGATGCGTCACCGGAGCATCCAGCCGACGGCCGAGTTCCCGGGCGACGTACGATTTGCCGCTGCCTCCGCAGCCGACGATGGCGACCCTCTTCATGGTGCTCCAGGGTAGGGGGAAGGGACGGGCTCATCGGGCAGCTCCGGCACAGACAAGCGTGTCCAGGAGCCCGTTGAGCACCTCGGTCTGCCGACTCAGCCGGAACGGCTCGAGACGGTTCGCGCAGTCCGCGAGCAGTCTGGCATGCGTCGAGCTGCCGGCTTCGGCGCGGAGCCATCGCAGCGTGCGGATGACGTCCGTACCGTCCCGCACGAGGAGAGAATCCGGGACGAGGCATTCGGCGTGGCGTATCTCCGCGGGGCAGAGCGGCAGGCAGCCGGACAGGACGGCCTCGAAGATCCGTTGAGTCATCTGTCCGGCGTGGGCGTAGCGCCGCGGCAGCAGGAGGACGGTGGCCAGGGCGGTCTCATAGAGGGCCATGGCGTCGTGGAATCCCCGGCGGCCGAGAAAGGTGACGTGCGGCCACCGCGCGGTGTTCTGCCACTTGCCCACTACGGCGTGCGAGACGTGCTCGGCGGCGGGAGCGAAGTAGCGGTCGAAGGCATCATCCCGGTCGTACTGGTTGCCGACGTAGCCCAGGGTGAGCGGGCGGTCCGTACGTGCCAGGAACTCGGGAGCAGCGCGGTCGAGCCACTGATCCGCCACCGGGAAGAGCAGCGATGCGGCGCCCGGTGAGGGGCTGAGAGCCGCTTCGCAGACGGTGACTCCAGGACGCCGACGCCACGGGGCGTCGGCCGGCAGGCGGCGGTCCTTGTCCCAGATGACGGTGGGGAGGCCCTGGCCATCGGCGTAGTGGTTCAGGAGCTCGGTCTGGCGGTGCAGATCGCACGTGTGGCCCGGGCTGCCGCACTCGGTGGTGTTTCGGCCGGGGATCGGCCAGCGCCACTCCAGGAACAGCACGTCGATCTCGGGGAGCCCGGAGTCGAAGTCGTAGCCGAGCTCATCACCGGCTTCGTGACGGTCGCGGTCGGTCTGGAGGAAGACGAGCTCGTGGCCGCAGGCGATGAGTGCGTCGACGAGAGGTCTGCGGTGGCTGCGGCCGCCGTCAGGAGTGTCGGTGACGCCGGGGCCGAGGAAACCCCAAAAGCTGTAGCCGATCTTCACTTCGTGACCCACCAGTCCTCGAGGAGCAACGCGTCGAGCCCGGACCCCGCGAGGCAGTCCAGGGCCATCTCCGGGGTGCCGCAAATCGGCTTTCCCTTGACGTTGAGGGACGTGTTGATCAGAACGGGCACGCCCGTGCGCCGCGCGAAGGCGTCCAGTACGGCGTGCAGCAGGGGGTTGTCGTCGGGCCTGACGGTCTGCACCCGGGCGGTGCCGTTGGCATGCACGATCGCCGGGATCTGTTCGCGGGCCTTGGTCGTGACCCGCGACGCCATCGACATGAAGGGCGCCGCCTGGCCGAGCGTAAAGTACTCCCCCAGGTGCTGTTCAGGGACGACGGGGGCGAACGGGCGGAACGGCTCGCGGAACTTCACGGTCGCGTTCAGCCGCTCCACCACTCCTTCGCTCAACGGCGACGCCAGGATGGATCGGTTGCCGAGCGCACGCGGGCCTGCTTCCACCCGCCCTTGGAAGAGGCCGATGATCTGGCCTTGGGCGAGCTGATCGGCCAGGAAATCCGCGCGGTCCGTTGTGAGCTGAACCGCCCGAAGGCCGGGCCAACGAGCCCAGTCGACGGCCGGGGACGGCCACGAGGGGCCCAGGTAGCACGCGCCCTCGATGTCCGTGAGCCGCTGCGGAGCCGTGGCCACGTGGACCGCGGCCGCCGCCCCGATCGCCGTGCCCGAGTCACCTGGCGAGGGCGGCACAAAGACCTCCTCGAAGATGCCCTCCTCGACGATCCGGCCGATGCCGACGCAGTTGGCCGCCACGCCGCCGCCCACGCAAATCCGGTTCGAGCCCGTCCGCTGCCGTGCCGCACGAGCGAGATGGAGAAGCACCGTCTCCGTGCGCTCCTGGAGCGCGGCGGCGAGATCCCGGTGCACCTGCTCCACCGGCTCGTCCGGCGCGCGCGGCGGGCAGGTGGCCGCGACAAACCGCGGGGTGACGCGAGCCGCGCCGCGACGAAGCGTCCTCGGCGGGAACAGTTCAGGATCGACGACGAAACCGCTGGCTGTCGTGCGTACGGCCTGAGTGAACAGGGGACGGAACCGTGCCGGGTCGCCGAGAGCTGCCAGCGCCATCACGGTCCCTTCCTCGTCACCGCGCCGCCAGCCGAGGTGCATGGTGACAGCGCCGTACGCGTAGCCCAGGGACGCCGGGTCGTCGATCGCGTGGAGCGTGCGCAGTGCGGGGCGTCCAGGCTCCGGCTGTCGGCCGTAGGCGATCGTGGTCGTCTGGGTCTCGCCGAGGCTGTCCACGACCAGGACGGCGGCCTCCTCGAAACCGGAGGCGGCGAAGGCGTACGTCTGGTGAGCCCTGTGGTGGAGCAGCGCCCGCACTCGGGCGCGCGGGAACTTCCCGGCGAGGGTCTGCTGGCGTGCCATCGTGCGCAGCGCGACCGTAGTGAATCCCAGGGCGCGGGGGAGCGCCCTGCCCCGTGTCTCGGCCGAGAGCAGCAGCGCCGAGGCTCGCGGCACCGCTCGCAGGTAGCGCCCGGCGGAGAAGTTGTAGGCGACGGCGTCGATGTCCTTCGGTCGGAGCCCCGATTCCTTCAGGAGCCAGGCGACGGCGCGCTCGGGATACGCCTTGGTGTGCTTCACCTGGGAGAGCCGTTCCTCCTCGACGAACCCGACGAGACGGCCGTCGATGATCAGCGCGGCCGCCGAGTCGTGGGTGTAGGAGCACAGGCCGAGCACCGCCGTCATCGGACCGCCCCGACCGTGGCGGGGCGCAATGCCCTGCGCGCACGAAGGTGGGCGTACCAATCGACCAGGGCGGTCCCCAGCGGTCCCGTTACCTCCCGGGCGAGGTCCTCCGCGCGTTCCAGCTCGCCGCCCTTCCACAGCCGGTAGCTGTGCATCGTCGCCGCCATCTGGTGCCACCCCGTGTGCGCAGGCGGCATGTCGCTGCGCCGGACCTGGCCGAGCAACTCGTCGAAGCCCTCCCACGGGGTGGTGAGTTCCGTCATCTCGTCGACCGGTCCGGTGCCGGCGAGCGGCAGGTCGACGGCAGCCGGTACGTCGCGTTCGTAGATGTGCAGCGAGTCGACGTGGTGGTGGTATGTGCCGAGGTCGGCTCCCACCCATCCCGCGACCAGTTCCTGCAGCACGGTGGTGAAGAAGAGGTCGTACGGGAAACCGACCCACACATCCTGGCTGCGCATGGTGGTCGACATGTGCAGTCGGCCGTTCCTCAGCTGGAAGCGGAAGCCGAGGGTGCAGGGGACGTCCCGGTGGCCAGCGGCGTCACGGGCCGGGTCGTACAGCTGGATCACCGCACGCCGGGAATCGGGGTCCTGCCGGAGGGTGTTGATCACCTGGGCCAGTTGGTCGAGGCAGCCGCCCCAGCGGCGCATCCTCGGCCCGTACGCACCGCGCAGAACGCCGTCGTCGGCGTACTGGCGCAACTGGCCGTTGTAGTCGAAGATCCAGGGGGCGTCCGTGCCGAGGAGATGCCAGACCGTCTCGGCCACGGCGAACGCGGGGTTGAGGATCCGCGCCGACGGCAGGTGCAGCAGCCGGGCGCGGGGACGGGACAGTACCAGGTGCACCCCCAGGAGCTCCCGGGTCGGCATGCCGCGCGGACTGACCGGACGTCCACGGTCGGCGGTCTCGCGCACGGCTTCCGCGAAGAGCGCCGCGGCGCTGTCGCCTTCGAACGAGATGGTCATCGGTGGTCCATTCCATGAGGTGAATGCATCACGAAGCGGTGTGCTCCGCGATGGCCTTGAGAACGATGTCGGCGACGGCGCCGGCGCTGCGTCCGTCCCAGCGGCAGATCGAGTCCTTGGCCGCATCGGGGACCCGCACCGCGTGCGGTGTCCGGTCGACACGGGCAAGGGCGATGGCGATGTCCACAGCCGTGCCACAGCGCTGGGCAGCTCTGTGCTCGGCGAGTTCGAGCGTGCGGGTGGCGGGCAGGGCCAGTTCCAGCACGGGTACGTCGAGCAGTAGCGCCTCGATCCCGCAGGTGGAGGACGCGCTGATGAGAGCGTCTGCCCCGGCCAGACAGCCCCGGGCGCCCACCTCCGTGGTGGCAAGGGCGACATCAACGCCTTTGGCCGAGTCGAGAAGCGCGGTGAAAGCGGCCAGGCTCTGGGCGGGGTGGGGAGCGATCACCAGCCCCCAGCGATGGTTCGTACTCCGCAGCCCTTCCACCAGTACGTCGAACTGCCCGACCAGCCGATGTTCGCTCAGGGGCTGGCAGGCCCAGACCGCGATCCTCGGTGGCTCAGCGTTCGCCTGGTCCGCGAGCAGGCCGCGCAGGTATTCCCGTTGCTGGACGCGGTCGCTGGTGGCGAGGGCGTCGAAGCGAGGCTGACCAACGATGTGCGTGCGCGCATCGGCGCGGCGTGTCCAGGTGTGCGCGGTGAGCACGTCGCGGGCGCCCATGACGGCGATGTGGCGGCAGTGCTGCGCTCGCCATCCGACCTGCGAGTCGATCCAGGCGCCATGCTGGACGTAGACGGTCTCCGCGCCCGCGCGCTCTGCCGCTGCGACGGCGAGGACACCGAGCGGGCTGGTGTCGTTGCCGCACAGCAGAGCGCCGGGACGCAGCTGTGCGAGCACACCGTCGAGCCACCGCTCGGCATTCAGCGCGGTCGCCCATGACGGCTGGGTGCAACCAGCACTGCGCACGAGTACGCAGGAGACGAGCCGCGCCAGACGGCCGAGCAAGACCTTGTGCGGGCCGACAGTCGCGGTCGGACCGTCCGGCAGGCCGCTCCGCTGCCGGATCGGTGGCGCTCCTACGGACGCGAACGCCGAGACGGGAAACCGCAGCACGGTGATGTCCGGCGTCTGTGGCTCGGGGAATCGCTGCTCCGGTTCGGTGGCCGCATCCACGACCACAGACCGAACGCCTTGGTCGGCCAGCTCGATGAGCACCGGCAACAACGTCGTGGCGTGGCGAGACGACCACGAGATCACGCAAACAGGAGCGCTCGACAAGCCCGCGGGGAGTTCTGCTGCCTCCGGATGAGAGGCGCCAGAGCTGTCCTCGGGCTTTTCGACGTGGTGCCCCAGCGCATAAGAGACGCCGGCTTCGGTCACGTCGTACGAGACGTAGCCGATCGCGGCGCTGTCGTGGGCGACGACGAGGGGCTGCCGCGTGTCCATCGGCGATACGCGCTGTTCGGCCGTCAGCAGACGCCTGACGAAACGCCGAACCAGTCGGCGAACCGGAACATAGTGCACCCGAAGCCAGCTGACTCCGCCGGGGGTGACAGCAGCACTCCCGTACGCGTCCGTCAGAGCGAGCATCAGTGCGTCGATCTCGCGGTCCGGCGTGTCCGTACTCATGCCGAGCCCTTCGCGAGGCCGGTGCGGGCGAGGTCCACGAGCTCGGCCGGTTCCCGGAGGATGAGCGGGGTCGGCGCCTCGGGATCGGGCGATCCGTATCCCCAACCGACGTGCGCGTAGCGCATTCCGGCTCGCCGTGCGGCCTCCTGGTCGACGGCCATGTCGCCCACGTAGAGGGCGTGCGCGGGGTCGGTCCCGGCGTCGACGAGAGCCAGCAGCAACGTGTCGGGCGCCGGTTTGCCGCGTCCCTTGCCCGGTGTGCGCACGATGGAGAACGGCGCGTCCAGGCGGTCCACCATGGGCACAGCGCGGGCAAACGACTTGGACGTCACCACGCCCAGTCGGCAGCCCATCGCCGCGATCTCCCGCAGAGCCGCCCCGACACCGGCGAACGGCTGCGCGAGATGGGAGAAGCGGGTGGCCGCGGTTCCGTACACCTCCGCGAGTCCCGCGATCCGGTCCAGCCCGAGCAGCAGCAAAATGTCCGCGAACGGCCTGCCGAGGTGCTCGGCGTACGACTCGAACGGAAGCTCGACCCCCAGCTCATCCCGTACGGTCCCCCAGGCGGACCGCATGACCGGCAGGGAATCCATCAGAACGCCGTCCAAGTCGAAGAGCATCAGTTCAGGACCGGGCCCGCTGCCCGTCAGCAGGTGCTTGTCGGTCACGAAGACCTCCTGTGATGAACCGGCATGGGCCCCGCACCGGCCATAGGGGAGCCGTTGGGAGCCGTGCATCTAGACCGGCCGGCGCGGGGCAGGCCGGTTCTCGCCGCGGACGGGATGTGTGTGGCGGAACCGGCCCATGAAGACCATCGCGGCGCGCGCGATGCGGGGGTACGCCGTTGCTCCGCCGTTCGTCCGCCGTTGCCAGGAGGGTGGATGGCGGAGAAACGGCGTACCTATGGCATAGCGAGGCGCCTCATGTGTCCCGACGCTGGTCAAGCCCTACCGGCTGCTACCGGGAACGAGGCACGAGAGTGTTCCGACCACACGCTGGCAATGTCACGGCACATGAGTTCGCGGATGGGCGCGTCCAGCACCGCTGGGTGAGGCTTCATGACGTCGATGAGCCGCTGTTGCTGGTCCGAGAGCAGATACGCGAAGCCTTGACTGGCCGAGCGCCCGCCTCTCGCCTGGATGACGCACTGCTTGTCGCCGTCGAGCTGGTCACCAACGCGATGCGGCATACCGGAAGCGGGCCTTTCGGTATGGACCTGGACGTTTATGAGAGCACAGCGGTGCTCTGGGTCCACGATGGCGGCAAGGACATCACCGCCGTCCGGCCCCGCGAGCCAGCGGCTCCTTCTACCGAACTCGCGGAAGGTGGCCGAGGTCTCCATCTCGTCGACGCGCTCGTCAGGAGGTGGTTCGTCTGGCCGACCGAGGGGGGTAAGGCCGTCGTCGCCGAGCTCGACCTGATCGCCGAGGGCGCTACTGCCTCCCCCGCCCTTCTACGGGATTCCAAGCTGTGAGCGGGAGGTTCTCCAGAACGTCCCACCGGTACGTAGCGCCTTCGCGGCGCAGCTCCACAAGCTGAACCTCGGTGACCCCGATGTCGACAGCAGGCAGAGTGCGCAACGACGCGACGATGTCGACGACCGGCCCGGCGGAACGCCGCCGGTTGTTGTACGCAAGGCTGAGGTGGGGCCGGAAGACCGCCGTCGGCTTCCTGGGGGCGAGCCCTTCGGTGCGCCCGGCCTTCGCGAGTGCCGCGTGGAGTTGCACCAGTGGGGTCCACGGGCCGACGGAGAACCGCACGGCACCTTGGGAACCAGCCAGCGGCATGACCCGCAGGGTGAAAGCGTCCGGCAACTCTCGCGCCGCGGCCCGGGTGAGCGCCTCCAGCCGCTCATGCGGCACGGCGTCCCGTGTTCCGATACGCGCAAGGGTGATGTGCAGCCCGTCCGTGGGAACCATGTCGAGGCCGAGGGGGTCCAGCTCCTTCTGGCACCGCAGGGCGAGGTCGGCCAGCACCGGCGTGTCGGGGAAGGTCAGCATCCAGTAGTACGCCCTGCTGCCGTCGGCCCAGCCGGGCCTCGACCAGTGGTCGGTCATCTCCTCCAACGCGCTGAAGGCCGTCCAATCGTGAGCCGCGATGCCCGCCAGGTCGTCCAGTTCCGCCGGAGGATCGGCGGGAAACGCGGCGGGGTCGGTGCTGAGCTGGGGCACGCGGCGTACTCCTTCGGCATCACACTGCCCTGGAGTGCGACATGGCCAGGGCCGCTGGCTGCGAACTCCACGTCCGGAGCTCCTCGCCATATTCGCGTACGACCGGCTCGTTCCACCATCGCCCGCCCTGCTCATAGAGGTCACGAGCACGCTGCCACACCGACCTGATCGGCGAGTCACCGCACAGGGTGAGCGCCTCCTTGCCCAGCGACATCGCGCGGTCAAGGTCGGGCGAAGGTTGTTGCAGCAACGCCGCGGAAACGTCGAGCCGCACCAACGAGCGGCTCCACGACGACTCGGAGTGCTCGACGAGGTCGTCGATCTCCTTGGCATCGGTCAGCACCTGCTCGACGTTTCCGAGTGACACATGGGCGGTGACCGCGTTCGCCAGGGTCCTGGCGTATCCGTACGGCTCGAAGGAGATGCAGGAGGTGATGCCGCCCGGCACGTCGTGGAGCTCCGACAGCTCCAACGCCTCCCCGATGGCACGGGCCGCTGTCTGCCGCTGGCCCATCTTCGCGAGCGCCCGAGCCCGACCGTTCGCGAGCAGCCGGATGGATTGGGCGCTGCGCGGCGCGCGGTCCACGGCCGCGGCCGCACACGCATCCGCCTCCGCGTAACGCCCCGCGTAGTAGAGACTGAAGGAGAGCGTGCCGTCGGCCCACAGCTCGGTGTCAAGGTCATCGATTACGCGGCTGAGCTCCCGGGCTTCCGTGCAGTACGCCTCGGCCAGCGCGAAGTCGCTGGTGTTGACGGCCATGTACCCGAGTAATCCGGCGGCTCGTGCCGCAAGGCGGAACAGCTCCTCCCGCACTCGTGGCGGTTGATGGCCGTCGAGCAGTGTGTGAGCGAGTTGCCGTAGGGAGCGTGTCTGGGCGCGAAGGGCTTGGGGACCATCCTGCTCGTAGCGGGCGACAACGCTCTCCAGCGAGGACCCGAGGAACGCGAGGATCTCCTTGTCGGCGTTGCCTGTGGTGAGCTGCCGACATCTCGCGACGATCTCGAGGGGGCTCTCTGCGGCTGCCTGCGTGGTGGTGATCTGCGGCGCCTCGCGATGAGCCTCGTCGTGCTGAAGCCGCAGGCGCGGAGGAGCTTCCGGCGTATCGGGGGCAGCGGCGAACAACTCCGCCGCGGGCTTGCCGAGCAGGTACTCAAGGACCCGGCAGGTGTCCGGCCGAGGCAGGGTCTGCAGCTCTCCGCCGAGCCAGCGGTCGAACTGCCGGGAGGAGACCTGCAGCGAAGCGAGCCGCGGATCCTGTTCCCGTTCGGCCAGTTCGACGGCGGCACGCTCGAACTGGGCCGCGAAACTCGCGTACGTCGTCAGATGACGCCGCTGGAGTAACAGCCGGAACAAAGTCATCCGGGCCATGGAACATCCTCACTGGTACGCCGAGACGGGCCGAGCGGAGGCGAACACGCTGATGGGTATACGCACGCCGCCAGTCGGCTGCGGCGCGTCGGAAGGCACACACGTCGTAACTCCCAGGCAGGATGCCTACTTCCCCTCTCCTCAGGCAAGAAAACTGGGAAACTTTCCCAACTCGGCTTGCCTGAAAGCCGAACGAACGGACAGACTTCCGGCATGGCCTTGAAGCGGAGCCTCGTCCCGCAGTCCGTCTACCGCCGCCAACTCGCCTCCCGGCTCAAGGAACTGCGAGAGGCAAGCGGTCTCACGCTGGCGGAGGTGGCCGAGCGCATCGAGGTCAACCAAGGCTCACTGAGCCGCATCGAGAACGGCGACCGGGGCACCACACCTCTCTTGGTCAAGGCCCTGATGGACTGCTACGGGATCGACGACCCAGCGGTACGCGCCGACGTCCTCGACCTCGTTCGGGCGGACAAGGAGCAACGGAAGCCCTGGTGGCGGAAGTACTCGACCGTGCTCACCCCGACCCAGTACGACGGCTATCTCGCGCTCGAGGCCGGAGCGGTCTCGCTGTCCAGCTACCAGCCGATGCTGGTGCCTGGCCTGCTGCAGACCGAGGACTATGCCCGAGCCGTCATCTCGCGGATGCGGATGGATCTCACGCCCCAGCAGGTCGAGGCACTGGTCAAAGTCCGCATCGAGCGCCAGAGCAGCCGTCTTGACGGCGACCAGCCCGCGAAGCTCTGGGCGATCCTCGACGAGGCCGTGGTACGACGGACGGTCGGTTCCGAATCGGTGATGCGGGACCAGCTCAACAAGCTGCTGACCGCGAGCGAGCAGCCGAACGTCACGGTTCAGCTGCTCCCGTTCTCCCTCGGCGCCCACCCGGGGCTGTACGGTCCCTTCGTGATCCTCACGTTCACCGACCCCACGCCGGATCTGGTGTGGCTGGAGAACCCGAGGAACTCGGTATACCTGGAGACGGCCGACGACGTGGACCACTACAACGAGGTCTACGACCACCTGCGGGCGTGCGCCCTCGGACCGTCGGAGACCCGCACCCGCATCGCACAGATCAGCAAGGAGCTACGTTCGTGAGCAGGCCCCACCCCGCACTGCGCGTCACCGACCTCTCCGGCGCGCGGTGGCGCAAGAGCTCCTACAGCGGGGGCGCGAACGACTGCGTGGAGATCGCCGACCTCACCGACACGGCGTACGCTGCCGTCGCGATCCGCGACAGCAAGGAGCCACACGGGCCGCTTCTCTTCGTTACCCCGAAGTCATTCGGGGTGTTCATTCGGCACGTCAGTCACGGCCACTCCGAAGGGTAACCACTACGCGCTTTCTAGCCGTTGCACGTCCAGACGTAGCGGCAGGTAAAGCCGCCGCGTTGGGCTGCCTTCCGGACTCTGAGCGCTTCCAGATCTCCCTCGGCCAGGCCCAGGTCCGTTGCCAAGGCGTACACGACTTCGAGGACGTCTGCTAGCTCTTCCGGTGCATCAGCCTGGTTCGCATCCAGGAACTCGGTCACCTCCTCGCAAAGCTTGTCTCGCAGCCGCTGCCGGTACTCCTGTGGTTCCGCCACGTACACGACAGGCAGATGGCCGCCATCACGGATGATCTCCGGGATGCGGTCGCGGACCAGTTTGCCGTCGGTCATTCAGCCTCCTCAGCAGCGCGCAGGGCTGTGTGGCGCTCCCTAGCCACTTCGAGCAGGGTCGCGCGAAGCTCTTCACGCTTGCTTCCACGGGTCTTGAGGGCATGGCAGTTGGGACAGAGTGCGACCATCTGACTCGGGTGATCACGCCCACCAAGGGCAAGGTCCATTACGTGATCAACCTCAAGTATCGGCTGGCCGTCGTCGGTAACGTCGGTCGGCTGACCTGTGCAGTTGGGGTTCTCGCAGCGGCCCCGGCTGCGATGCAGAACGGCTCTGCGGGCTGAACCGGAACGTATGGGGTTGTACGAGGTGCGCGTAACACGCCTGCCTCGGTTCTCGTTCTCACGATGGTCGACAATCCGGCACCAACGCTCATACTGTGCGGCAACGTTCAGCGACCGCTTCCACGCATCGTCCTGCTCACCTGCGTCGAGGCCGTCATCAGCCACGTTGTCGTCGTAAAGGCCAGTGTCAGTGAGCAGCGGACCGTACTCGAGACCCTGGAAGAAGGTGCTGAGCAACTTGTCGATCGCGGTGAGGCGAGTGTCTGCTGAATGGCGTACGAGGTTGTACACGGGTTCTGGGAGGCCCCCAGCCGGGTGTTGTTCGGCGAACCAGCGCCGCAGCTTGCTGTCGCCCCTGGCGGTGGGCACCGAGCCGGTGTGTCCGTGTAGTTCCCAGAGACCGGCGTGGTGCAGGGCTGCGATGGGATAGTCGGGCCGCGGCCGCTCTCCCCGCATGCCGTGGCGTTCCAGAAGCGCCTTGATGGCGTCTTCGGCCGCGCTCCAGGACAGCAGTCGGGCTTCACCGCGGCGGGCGCGGCCAAAAGCCCACAGCAACGTGATCGGTTGGTACAAGGCGGGCTGCCCGGATGCGCGGTTCACCCTGAGGTTGGAGATGCGGTCGATCAGGTCTTCGTGGAGAGTAGCCGCTCCACTGTCTTCCACGATGAAGTCGAGCCTCGTGAGGAGTCGGGCGGCGTGCTTCGCTCCCCCGGAGAGCTGTTTCCACGTCAGGGGCCGCTGGCCAGGCAGAAAGCCATGCGCAGCACCGACAATCGCTTTGGAGTCGTAGAGCTTGCCGTCATGGGCCACCAGATAGCGAAGAGCACGCCTGAACCCGTAACGTTGAAGGAAGTGGTCGCGGCCCAGCAGGTCGCACTCGACCATAGCTTGTTCGACTTCCCTACGGGTTATGTCCGTCATCGCCATGACGTGAACAGTAAGCGACAGCTCTGACAGTCGCAGGAGCGCGAACCGAGAACAGTGGGCACCCGCCTGATCCGGGTTTAGGCTCCGCCGATGACGACGCCAATTCGCTTTCAGATGACCTTCGACGGCCACTCGTATGCTGTGGCAATGGATGAGCGTGATGTAACTGCCCACGTCGCAGCCGTCGACATGCACGCTGATCCGCACGATCTGCCACGTGTGGTGCTGCACCTTCGTCCCACGACGACGTGGCCGACTCAGCTGGACACCTTGGCGCGCGTCGAGGTCGGTGTCCCTCCGGAGCCCGGAAACGCGGCAGTCGCGTTTCTCGAAGCGCTGGATCCACTGGAGCTGGAGCGCGCGGCGCTGGCCCGGATGGATCTGGAGAACGTCCCGGGCGGAGGGACCGCGGCGGTGCTGCGGCAGTTGGCGGAGTGGGCTCGTGGGGCTTGATCTGTCGGGCGTACGCCGGGTCGTGGAGAAGATGCTCGGCGACGAGCTTGAGTTGTGGCGTGACGCCGACGGCCACGTAGGTGACGTGCTCGACGAGCAGACAGGTGAGCTCAAGCCCGGCGGGAGGTTGGCGACGCCCGTGTGGAACGGTCCGGGCGCCGTGGTGAAGTCCGGGCAACTGGTGGCCTCGCCGCCCGTGGGCGGCACTACCGCCGTATTGCCTGCGACGACGGGCTACCAGGCTCTGCTCCCGTTGTCTTCACCAAAAGCGCAGTTGGACGACGTCCTGGTCGTGAAGGCATCGGAGCGGGATGCCCAGTTAGCTGGACGACGGTTCCGGGTGGCCGAGACGGAAGTGGGGACGTTCGCCGTGGTCCGAGTCGTGCGGCTGGAGGTGCTCGGCTGATGGCGGTGAATCCACACCCCAATGCCCATCCCGAGGCCGCCACGTTCCGGGACCCGATCGAGCTCGCAGCGGCACTGTCGGGGATGGGGGCAGCTGTCCGCGCTCGTACGCGGGCGATCACCCGGCACCACGCGATGCTGCTGAGGGTCCGGATCCAGAAGAACGCCTCCGGACGGCCTGGGCCGAACGTCATCACCGGGCAGTACCGCGCGTCGTGGGATGTGAAGGTGTCCGTGGCAGGTGGCCAGGTGAGCGCGGTGGTGTTCACGGAGGCTCCGCAATCGCGACGGCTGGAGTACGGCTTCGTCGGCGTCGACCGGCTGGGGCGGCAGTACCGGCAGCCGCCGTACCCGCACATCGAGCCCGCGTTCCGTCAGACCGAGCCAGGATTCCGGGAGGCCCTGCGCACAGGGGTCCTGCCGCGATGAGTCCGCCTCGGCTTCCCCTGACCCGGGCACTCGTCGAAGCACTGACCGTCGACACCGGTCGGCCGTGTGGGCTCGGCGTGCTGCCACGGGGCGCGGCCGGGAAGCCCCCGGGCTTCCCCTACCTGATCCTGGACAGCCTGCCCGGCGAGTTCTCCGGGCCGGCGTTCACCGACTGGCAGGCCGATGCGACGTGGACGTACCAGGTGACCAGCGTCGGCGAGCGAACGGATCAGGTTCAGTGGCTCAGCGACCGAGTCCGCGCGGCACTCTTCGACCGCGCCTCAAGCGGCTGGCGGGTGCAGATCCCTGTCGGTGACGGAATGCGGGTGATCGACCGGGAATTGACCCACGACGCCGCTGGAGATCCGGTTGACGGCTCGCAGGGCACTATCGTTACCTACGTGCAGCGGTTCACGATCACCGTGACGCCCACCGCCTGATCTATGCCATCTCACCGCGGAGCCACGCGGACGCCCGGCCGACGAGCCCGGCGCAGCACCCATCCAGGAGTGCCCCGTGGCTCAGCAGCGCTTCATGCGGCGCGGTATCACCAAGATCCTCTGGCTGAAGAGCATCGCCTCCGCCGACCTGATTCCGACCCGTGCGGAAATCTCGACGCCGAACGCCACCGACCTGACCGAGGCGATCAGTGACGTCGACGGCTGGTCGCTGACGAACGAGGCCATCGAGACGCCGGACATGGCGTCGACGTTCACCCCGTCCATCCCGGGTAACGACAAGGCCGACAACTCCTCGCTCACCTTCTACGAAGACCAGTTCCACGACGACATGGAGATGCTGCTCCCCAAGGGCGCCACCGGCTACGTGGTGTTCCTGCGCAAGGGCGACATCCCCGGCTCGAAGTCGATGGACGCCTTCCCCGTCCAGGTCGCGTCGCGCACCGCGCAGTACAACGCGGGCAACGAGGCCGCGAAGTTCCAGGCCGTCTTCACCATCACCTCGCCGCCGACGCTCGACGCTCCCGTTCCGTCGGCTGCGACCGCCACCGGAACCGGCAAGGGTGCTGCCTGATGGCGGCGGCGAGGCCCCAGGATGCCGCCTGGGAGAAGAAGATGGAGCGGCTGCGCCGCCGTTCCTTGCCGGAGCGCGTTCTGCGGATCTACGACGACGCGGCGTTGCGCGAAACCCACAACGAGGCCAAGCGAGCGGCCGACCGAGCCCGGCTGCTGGCCGAGAGCGACGCGGACAACGGCGTCTTCGCCAAGCGGGCGGCGGAGGCGGCCCAACGGTACGAGGCGGCGGTCGAGGCCCTGCGCGAGGCGTCCGTCTTCCTTACTTTCCGCGCGCTGCCGCGCCCAGTCCTCGAGGAACTCCTCCACACGCATCCACCGACCGACCAGCAGGCAGCCGACGGTGCGGCGTTCAACCCCGACACCTTTCCGGCCGCGCTGATCGCCGCCTCCAGTACGGACGGAATGAGCGAGGCCGAGGCCCGCGAGCTGCTGGATACGTGGTCGGCGCCGGACGCGAACGCCCTGTGGGAGACAGCCTGGGAGGTGCAGCAAGAGGCCCGCGCCGACCGGGCGACCGACCTGGCCGGTCTGGGAAAAGGCTGACGGCCGACCCGCGGCTGCGGACGGAGCTGGAGCTGTGCGAGCGGTACGGCATCCCCCACTCACAGCTCCTTGGCGGGGACGGCCGGTGGAGCGAACTTGACCGGGCCAAGGCCGTGGCCTGGCGGCAGTGGCAGCGTGCTCTCTGCCCTGAGTGCCGCACGCGTGCCGACGAGTGGGATCCGGCGAAGGGCGGCCACCGGCACGCCTATGTGACCGACACCGTGCGCTGCCCGGGATGCGAGCTGATCGCCCAGGAGCGGGACCAGGTGCCTGAGGGCCGGACGGGCTACGGCATCAAGATCACGCTGCTCCCCCGGCAGGTGTACGAGGCGCTGCACCACGAAGACCAGACCAGCGAGCCCGACCCGCCGACGGGGCGGTGAGCCGATCGGATGGCGACGTACAACCTCACCGTCCAGTTGACGGCACAGGCCAACAGCCTGATCGCCGGGTTCCGTTCGGCTGCCGATGCCGCCCGGGACTTGGGCCGTCGCACCCGCGAGCTCGACCGCCGCCTCGCCTCGCTGGACGCCTCCAGCCGACGCACCGCCCGGCAGATCGACGCTCTGGGCGCGCAAGCCCACGCGGCCGCATCCCGCCTCGGAACTCTCGGAACCCGAGGCGGACAAACCGGCAACCGTCTGCGCCGCGCGGGCAGCGATGCGGGCGTGCTGGAGCGCTCCCTCCGGGGCGCTGGTCAGCAGGCCGGCGCGCTCTCCCGTCTCCTCGCCGGAGGGGCGCTGGTCCTGGGCACCGGCGAGCTCATCGAGGAGGGCAACCGCTACCAGCGGCAGATGAACCTCTTCCAGGCGGTCACCGGAGCCACCGCCGGGCAGATGCAGCGCGCCGCCTGGATGGCCAACCAGCTCGGCAACGACCTGACCCTGCCAACCACCACGGCGGCCGATGCCGCGGAGGCGATGGTGGAGCTCGCGAAGGCCGGCTTCCGCACCGACCAGGCCGTCACCGCGACCCGCGCCTCGCTCCAGCTCGCCTCCGCCGCCGGGGTGAACGCGGCCGACTCGGCCCGCTACCTCGGCGACATCATGGACCAGTTCGGACTCGGCGCCGACCAGGCCGCACGCGCCTCCGACATCCTGGCCGCCACTGCGAACAACGCCTCCGGCGGCATCATCGACATCTACTACGCGATGCGGTACGCCGGTCCGGTCGCCGCCGGCCTCGGCGTGAGCATGGAGGACGCGGCCAGCGCGGTCGGCATGCTCGGCAAGGCGGGCATCCTCGGACAGACGGCCGGTACGGCGCTGCGCGGCATGATGGCCAACCTGGCCGCGCCCACCAAGGAGATGCGCGAGGGCCTGCAAGCCCTCGGCATCGAGGCGTGGGACGCGCAGGGACGGTTCAAGGGCCTCCGGTACGTGATCGAGGGGCTGAGCCGCGCCCAGCACGAGATGTCCCAACAGGACTTCACTGCCGCGGTGAAGAAGGCGATGGGCAAGCCCGCCATGTCGGGGGCCATCGCGCTGGCCCACCAGGGCACGGAGTCCTTCGACGCGCTCAACCTCGCCGTACGGGAGACGGGTGCGGCCGCGCAGATCACCGCGGCCCGCGGTCAGGGGCTGGCGGGCGCCATGACGCTGCTGCGGAAGCAGACGCGGCAGACCGGGCTCGCGCTGTACGACGCGATGGCGCCGGGCCTGGAGTACGTGACCCGGCTCATGACCCGCGGGATGTCCAACGCGACGCCGTACCTCGTCGCCGCCATCGAGTACGGGCAGGACCTGGCCACCCTGTACGGGCCGGAGCTCAGGAACCGGGCTCAGCAGGGCCTGGGCGGGCTCATCGACAAGGCGGAACAGCTTGTCGGTCCGCTCCAGAAACTCGGGGAGGACGCCCTGGCGTCCGGGCTGAATCTACTGATCAACGCGGCCCGCGCGCTCGGTGACGTCCTGGACAACCTCGCCCGGGGCGTGACCCCCATCGCCGGTGCTCTCGGTGAGCTTGAGTCCGGCTCCGGTGGCGCGGCCAACGCCCTGGACATCCTCGTCCTCACCGCGAACCTCGCGCTGTCCGCCGTGGCCGGGCTGTCGGCCGTCCTGGTGCCGGTCGGTGAAACCGTGGGCGCCGTGGTGCGCGCGTTCGCCGCTCTTCCCGGGCCGGTGCAGAGCGCGATCGCCGCGATGTTCCTCGCCCGGCGGATCGCACCCGCCCTGAGCGGGCTCGTCTCGACTGTCGGCGGGCGGCTCACCGGCGCGTGGCAGAGCCTCAATGCGCAGATGCGGGCCGCACAGCTCATCGCGACCGCGACCGGTACGTCGATGGGACGGCTGGGTGCGGCATTCGCGGTGCTGCAGGCCCGCGTGCCGGTCGTCGGCCAGATGAGCGCCGCCTTCCGCAGCGCGCTGGGCCCGGCTGCCGGCTTCACCGGCACGCTCACCGGTATGGCCCGCGCGGCAGGCGTGGGGCTGCGCGGTGCGATGTCCGGGCTGATCGGGTTCATGGGTGGCCCGTGGGGTGCCGCAATGGTCGGCGTCACCCTCGGGCTCGGGCTTCTCGCCTCCCAGCAGGAGAAGGCGGCCCGCGCGGCGGCCGAGCACCAGCAGCGGGTGAGCACCCTGACCGACGCGCTGCGCGAGTCGGGCGGCGTCATCGACGACAACGTGCGCCGCGCCGCTGCCCAGACACTGCTGGACACCAAGGTCCGCGACGGCAAGGAGAAGCTCGCCGACGTCATGGAGCGCGCCGGGGTCTCGATGACCGAGCTCACTGACGTCTACCTGGGGCAGGGCCAATCGCTGGAGAGCCTTCAGAAACAGCTGAACGCGACCGCCGAGGCGAATGTCGAGTGGATCGCGACGCAGGGCGGCGCGGCGAAGTCGTACAACGACACCGGGCTGAGGGCCAAGATCGCCGCGGATGCGCTCGGCGAGGTCAAGGGCGAGATGGCCGAGTCCATCAAGAACTCCAAGCGCCTCGCCGACGCCAGTAGCGACACGAAGGACGGTGAGAGCGCATACGACCGGCTCAAGACGGCTGTTGGCGCACTCGCCGACAAGACCGCCGACGCCGACACCCGGACCCGTGCCCTCAAGGACGCCCTCGACCTCCTCTCCGGTGGCAGCATCTCCCTCCAGGCCGCCGAGGCACGCGTGAACAGCGCCATCCTCGACGTGAACGAGGCCCTGGCCAACGGGATCGACAAGGCCGACGGCTTCGGCAAGGCGCTGCTGAACAACAACGGCACGCTGAACACCGCCACCCACAACGGCCAGCAGCTCTACCAGTCCCTGACGTCTTTGAGCGACGCGGCCGCCGACGCAGCCGTTTCGGCATACGCCCTCGCTCAGGAGAACGGCACATCGCTGCCCGAGTCCCTGGCCGCGGCCCGCGCCCAGATGGACAAGGCCCGGACAGCCGCGATCAAGGCAGCCCAGGGCTATGGGCTCACCCGCGAGCAGGCGGAGGCGGTCGCCGACAGCCTCGGCCTGATGCCGTCGAAGGTGTCGCTGCTGCTGGAGACCAAGGGCATGGACTCCACGCTTGCCGACCTCCTTGCCGTCCAGGCCGAGTTCGACCGGCTGCCGAAGGCGACCACGATCCGTGTGGACTCGCTCAGCGAGGATGCCCAGAGGGAGCTCAAGGATCTCGGCTTCACCGTGAAGACCGTCCCCGGCACGCGCGAAATCAAGATCACGGCTCCGACGAAGGGCGCCCGCGGCTCCCTGAAGGCACTGATCGACCAGCTCGGCGCGGTGCCGGGGAGGAAGAACATCAAGCTCAGCGCCGCGGCCAAGGGTGCGCTCGCCTCCTTGCAAGCGATGCAGGCCAAGCTGCGTGCCACACCGAACGCGAAGACGGTCACCATCAGCGCCCCGACCGGCGCCGCCCGCAAGGCTCTGGAGGACCTCGGCTTCAAAATCCGCACCTTGCCGGACGGCAAAGCCGACGTCAGCGTGCCGGTGCAACCGCCCCTCACCTCGGTCGGCACCATCCAGAGCGCGATCAACAACATCAGCGGCCGGAACATCGGCGTCGGTATCTTCCTCAGGCCCACCTCCTGGGACACGGACGGCAACGGCGTGCCCGACGCCATCCAGCGCCGAGCCGACGGCGCGGTCGTCGACTACTTCGCCGATGGCGGCGTACGGCGCGAGAACCACGTCGCGCAGATCGCCCCGGCCGGCTCGTGGCGTGTCTGGGGTGAGCCGGAAACGGGCGGTGAGGCGTACATCCCGCTCGCGTCCTCGAAGCGCGCTCGCTCGCGTCGTATCGCCGAGGAGACCGTACGGCGCCTCGGCGGCGGTCCCATCGAGTGGTACGCCTCAGGAGGACTGTCCGACTGGTCGTACGCAGTGGAGTCCGGGCCCGAGCTGGAGTCCGGCTCCTCGATCCGCTCACGGTCGGTGCGCACGGTGAAGAGGAGGGGCAAGGAGGTCGAGGTCTTCGACCTGCGCCTGTTCGAGAAGAATCTGCGCAAGTCCGCATCACGCGCATCCCGCTGGCGCAGGGACCTGGCCACCGTGGCCCGCCGGACCGGGCAGGACGTGGCCGACGCGCTGGAAGCCATGGGCGAGGACGGCGTCGAGCTGACCCGGAAGATGGCCACCGGCACCACGAGATACGTCCGCGACATGGCCAACCAGCTGGAGAAGCTCGCCGGCACCGCGAAGGCGTCGCTGAGCGAATTCACCCGCCAGCTCTCCCAGGCGGTCAAGGACCAGTCGGCGTTCGAGAAGAACTTGGCGAAGCTCTCCGCCCTCGGTTACGGCGACCTGGCGGCGATGCTCGCCGAGCAGGGCGACGAGGACGCCGAAGAGCTCGCCTCCGCCGCGGTGAAGGACAAGAAGAAGGCGAAGAAGGCCAACGACGCGGCGAAGGCCGCCGGTAAGACCCTCGCAGCCGAGGACCTCGCCGACCTGCTCAGCATCATCACCGCGATCAAGTCGAGCACCACCGGCCTCCACAAGGTCGCCGACATCACCGGCCTGGAGGAGGACCGGGTCATCGAGGTCGCCGATCTCGGGCAGTCCCGTATCAAGTCCGCCCTCGGCTCCCGCGCAACCAGATTCCTCTCCGACCTCGCGAAGGCGAGCAAGGGCCTGGCCTACGCGAACGGCGGCATCTGGGAGCCAGGCATCTACTCCTCCCCCACCGCATTGATCAAGTTCGCAGAGGCGAGCACGGGCGGGGAGGCGTTCATCCCGCTCGCATCGGCCAAGCGCGTCCCCGCGACCGCGGTGCTCTCCGATGTCGCACAGCGCTTCGGCCTCCAGCTCGCCCCCGCACGCGACGGCTCGACAACGCCGACGCCAGTGCACACGGTCGACGCCCGTCCGGCGAGTTCCGTACAGGTCGTAGTCGTGCGCGAGCAGCAGCCGCTGATCGGCACCATGCCCGTCACCGTCACCTCCAGCTCTGCCACCCCGCAGCAGATCGGCGCCGAGGTGATGCGCCGTCTGCGCGGCGCCCAGCGGGGAGGCAGGCTGTGATGCCCGAGCTCGCCGAGTGGCAGATCGAGGTGGCCGGCGTCCTTCTTGGACCGGGCACCGACATTCCGGTCAGCGAAGTCGAAGGGCTCGGCGCGCCGGAATTCCGTACACAGGATGTGGAAAACCCGGTCGGGGATGGGGCGTTCGCGGGCGTCGACCTGTACGGGGCGCGGACGGTGCGCATCGAGGCAGGCATCCGAACACCGCGCGATCCAGGTCGTGCCCTGGACTTCCTGGCCCGGCTCCAGCAGGCTGCCGATGATCCGGCCGTTCGTACAACCGCGGGGGCCCAGACGGTACTGCGGCTGCGCTGGCCAGGGCGCCCGACGCGCCGTCTGTACGGGCGGTTGCGCGGCGTGGAAGCCACCAGCACCGCGAAGGCGCTCCACGGCTGGATCCCGCTCGCCATCGAGTTCACTGCCCTCGATCCCCGCTTCCACGGAGACGACGCCTCGGCACTCACGCTGCCGTTGGACATCTCCAACGACGCCGAAGGCTTCCGGGCCCCACTCGTCGCACCGATCACCACCGGCACCGCGGACCCGTCCACCCGCCCTGGCTGGGTGATCAACGAAGGCGACGCGCCCGCCTGGCCCGCCGTGCGTATCACCGGCCCCGTCACCAACCCGCGCGTCTGGCACGTCGAGACCGGCCGTACTCTCGCGCTTTCCCTCTCTCTCGGCGTCGGCGAGTACGTCGACATCGACACCCGTCCCGGCACCCGCTGGGTGCTGCGCAACGGGTCCGGCAACGCTGCTCCGGCCCTGTCGGCGGCTTCCCGGCTGGACCTGTTCACGATCCCATCTGGCAGGTCGGAGATCCGCTGGACGGCCTCGGACTACACCAACACCGCCCGAGCGGCCCTGAGCTGGCGCTCTGCCTGGACCGCACTGTAGGAGGAGACGAGTTGACGCTGATCCAGCCGCCGATGATGGTCCACGGCGGCATTCACCCGGCCCGTGCGATGCGCATGATGATCCGCGACCTGGCCCGCGGCTCGCAGGGCGTCACCGAGGGCAACGATCTCAAGGTCCGCCAGCTGTCCACCCCCGGCGCCGGGGTACGGATCGGGGACGGCTCCGCGGTGGTGCGCGGCGCCGCCGGGGGCCAGGGCTCGTACACGCAGTACAACGTCGGCGACGCGATCGTGGACATCGCCCCGACCGGCGCCTCGGCGCGATCCGACTTGGTCTGCCTGCGGATCGAGGACCCGGAGTACGAGGGCACCCGTGACCCGGCCACGCAAGACATCGGCTACTTCCACGTCGTGGCGAACGTCTCCGCCACTGCCACCACCGTGCCATCCGGCACCAGCGCGATCCCGCTCGCACGGATCGACATCCCCGCCAACACGGCCACCATCACCGACGCGATGGTCAAGGATCTGCGGTCCATCGCCAACCCGCGCCGCACACGTCAGCTGTACACGTCCTTCCCTGGCTCGTTGTCCCGCCTGGTCTACCAGGACAACAAGTGGCACACCTGGCCTGCCGCAGCGAAGTGGTCCATCCCTGTGCCCACCTGGGCGGTCACCGTCAAGGCCGTTACCACCATCGCGGGACTCCGGATGGACAGCGCCGACATCTTCGCCCATATGCAGCAGGTCTTCGGCACCGTCCAGGGTCAGGACACGATCATCGACGACGACCAGGGCAAGAACGTCCGCCGCAGCACGACGGTGCTCGCCGACAGCCTGGCCATCCCGGCTGCGATGCGTGGCACCACGCAGTCGCTGTACCTGCAGACGTACATGTCCAAGTCGGAGACCGGGAATCTCGGCGTCGATGGCGGTACTTCCCTGATCTGCGACATCGAGTTCGCCGAGGGCGTCATCTGACGATGTCCGCCTACCGGTACCTCACCCAGCACGCGCTCTCCGGCGACATCCTCGCCTGGGACCTGCCCCTGTCCGACGTCGAGTTCGGCCCCGAGCTCAACGGGCCTGGCAGTCTGTCCGCGACGCTCGCCCCACGCCTCGCCCATCTGCTGGGCAGCCACCTCGATCCGGGCAACACCTTCATCTATGTCGAGCGGGACCACATCCTGCTGTGGGGCGGGATCATCTGGCGTGCCGAGCCGCAGGGCGGCTCGTACCCGATCGAGGCCGCCGGCTTCTCCTCCTACCTGCAGCGCCGCCACGACATCCACGGCAACCTCGGCGGCCGCGGGCCCTACACGTACGCCGACCCCTGCGGCGTGATTCGCGACGTGTGGGCCTACGCCCAGGCTCAGCCCGACGGCAACCTCGGCGTCACCGTCGACGCCACTACCTCGAAGGCGAAGGCCGGCACTCCGGCGGAGCCGTATCGCACCGACTGGTGGGAGGCCCCGAAGCTGGGCGACGTGATCGACGACATGACCAGCATCGACGGCGGGCCCGAGTGGACCGAGGCCGTCACCTGGTCCGGCGGCAAACCGGCCCGTCGCGTCCGGCTCGGCTGGCCGCGCCTGGGCACCCGCCGCACCGACCTGTCCTTCACCTCCGGCATCAACCTCGCCGCCACCGTCCCAGCCGTGTACGACGCCGACGAGTACGCCCAGGTCGTCATCGGTCTTGGCGCCGGCGAAGGCCGCGGCCGCCGCCGCGCCATCGACGCCGTGCGGGATGGCCGCCTGCGCCTTGAACACGTCCTGGAGGTCCCGGCAGAGAAGGCAAATGACCGGCTCGCGGCCCGGGCCCGCCAGGAACGCACCGCCCGCCAGATCCTCGGCGACGTCAACGAGATCACCATCACCGATCACCCTGCCGCCCGTCTCGGCGCCTTCCAGATCGGCGACGACGTCCGCGTCACCCTCCACGACCAGTGGGCCGAATACGACGGCTGGGCCCGCATCACCGGCTGGCGCGTCCGACCTCCCAACGACCAGGAACCCGAGCGCATCACCCTCAACCTCGTCCGCGCCGACCGCTTCACCTACGGAGCCTGACCAGCCATGCCAGACGACCTCGCCGCCCTCGCCACCCGCCTCGCGCGGTTGGAGCGCCGATTGACCGCGCTGTCCCGCTCCAGCCGTCTGGCGTATTCCTCCATCGAGGACGGCGCGATCGAGGTGTACGACGCGGGCGGCTCGCTGCGCGCCATCGTCGGTCAGCAGCCCGACGGCACCAGCGGTGTGACCGCGGTCAACGGACCACGTCCGCCCGTCCCGTCGGCACCCAAGGTGGAGCCGATGCTCGGCGGACTGCGCGTCACCTGGGACGGCGGTTTCACCGACACGGACGCGGCGCCGCTGGACCTCTCCCGGGTCCAGGTGCACCTGCTGACCTCGGACGACGCCGAGCCGGAGGTGATGTGGCCCGCCGCGACGATCGAGGCCGCGTCGGGCGCTTCCGTCACCATCGCCACCGACCACTACGGCGACGTCTGGGTGCGGCTGATCGCGGTCAACACTTCCGGAACTCCCAGCCTGCCCTCGAACGCAGCCCGCGAAGCGGCCCGGCGCGCGGGCTCGACCGATCTCGGCAACAGCGTGGTCCAGCAAGGTCACATCGCCGTGGGCGCCGTCGCCACTCGGCATCTCGCGGTCGGCTCGGTCACCCCGGACCAGATCGCCGTGGGACAGGGCACCAACCTGGTGCCGGATCCCGGCTTCGAGAGCGCGGTGATCGCAGGCGCCGTGGCGGCAGCTGGGGCGCCCTGGTCGCTGGCGCCCGGCAACCGCACCGGCGTCGGCGTCCGTGTGGACTGCCTCGCCGACACGGCCACGTATTTCACCCTCCCGCTGGCCACGGTGCCAGTCCTGGCCGGCGCCCAGCTGTACCTTGCGGTCGATGTGCTCGTCTCCGATGATCTCGACGCCCAGGCCGTGAAGATCCTCGCCCGGTGGGAGAACGCGGCCGGGACCGTCCTCGGCTACGGCGTGGTGGAACGGGCGGACGCGATCCCGGGGATGTGGCAGCGCATCACCGGCCAGGTCGCCGCGCCTCAGGGCACCACCCAGGCGGTGATCGCGCTGGAGGCGTCCGCGGCCACCCGCGGCTGGGCCGTCTTCGACAACGCCGAGGCGCACACCATCTTCGGCCGGATCGTCGGCGGCGCCCGCGCCGAGCTCGGCCCCGACGGGCTACGCCTGTACGACGAGACCGGCGAGACGGCGGTCTCCCTGGTCACCGGCGCCCCGCAGTACCTGACACTGCGCAGCGGCGGCCAAGCAGTGGCGACCATCGACACCACAGGCAACGCCGGCTTCGCTGACCTCAACGTCGCCGGAGAGCTGACCGTCGGCGGCGATCCGGTGACGGCCCTCTTCAGCGCACAGGCTCGCGGCCTGGTCGCGATCGACTACCAGACCACTTCCGTACGCACCACCGGCAGCGAGTACGGCTTCGTCGAGCTGGCCTTCGAGGCGGACACCAGCCGCATGTACCGGATCGTCTTCGACGCCATCGCCGACCCTTCGGCCGCAGGCGGCGAGCTGCAGCTGCGCCTGCGCGACGGAGGAGCGAACGCTCCCACCATCGCCTCACCCCAACTCCAGCTGGCCACCCACCACATGGCGATCGGCAACTCGACACGAGTCCGCCTCGAACTCGTCCGCTCCGGTACCGCGCTCGGTTCCGGCCTGCACCGACTGCTGATCACCTTCAAGAACCAGTACGGCCCGGACGGCCAGTACGTCGACCTGTACGGCGCCTCCAACAGCCCTGGGGTGCTGTACGTCGAGGACATCGGCGCCTACGTGCGGGAGACTGGCGACTACAACACCGGAGGCGGCACCAGCAAGCCACCCACGCGGACCTACACCAGGACGTACACGGCGTCGTGGTCCGGCTCGTATGCGAATCGCTCCGGATACAACGCCTACTACGGCAGCGGCTGCCTCCAGGGCTACTACAGCTCCAACAACGGCATCCAGGCCAGCCTCATCGGCTTTCCAACGCAACTCGCCACGGACCTGTCCGGGGCGACGATCCAGAAGGCCGAGGTCTACCTCTACTTCGAGCACTGGTACTACGCCGCAGGTGGCACGGCTGTCATCCGGGCCCACTCGCACGCTTCCCGCCCGGCGAGGTTCTCCTGTGACACCGAGGCGAAGAACGTCACTTGGTCTCGCAACCAGGGCAAATGGGTCGACATCACGTCCGTCTTCGACTCGACGAAGTGGCGGGGCATCGCCCTGGACCCCAACACCACCAACCGCACCCACTACGGCCGCGCCCGCGGAGTGGGCCAGACCTACCCGCCCAAGCTGCGCGTCACCTACACGAAATGACCCCAGGAAGAAGGGACGGCCAGTGCCCGCACGCTACGGGGACCTCATCACCAACGGCAGCTTCACAGTCGGTACGACGGGCTGGTGGGCCGGCGACCCTGCGTACGTCACCATGGCCACACCCGGCACTGGCCTGGAAGCCACCACATCCACCGAGGCGGTCAACCTCTGGGACGCCCTGGTCGGCCAGGACAACCTCCTACTCAGAGCCGAATGCCGCTACACGCTGTCCTTCACGGCCCGGGCGAGCCAGCCCGGCACGACACTGCGCGCCCAGGTCGGGTTGGGTGCCGATCCGTGGACGCCGACGATCGACAAGACGGTGACGCTAAGCACCGCGGACACCTGTTTCACATTTCCCTTCACCTCGACGCTGGACACGGCCACCGGCCAGATCTCCTTCCAGTTCGGTCAGGCCACCGCGGTGACCGTCTACCTGACAGAGGTCCGGCTGACCTGCTCGACAGTCCACGAAGGCTTCTACGTAGACCCGCACTCCAACGCGGCGAAGTGGCTCTCTGCCAACCCGGACGACCCGCGGGCGAAGAAGATTGAACGCTCTCTGGTCCGCCGCCCCGGAGCGCGCTGGTTCGGGGACTGGAACGAGGACATCAAAGCCGACATCGACGCGTACGTGTCGGCCGCGGCCGCCAAGGGCCAGCTGCCCATCATCACCCTCTACAACATGTACAACCGCGACAGCGGTGGCCAGAGCGCTGGTGGCGCTCTATCGCCGGAGGAGTACCGAGCCTGGATCGATGCTGCCGCGGCTGCCATCGCCGACCGTCCATCCCTCGTCATCGTCGAGCCCGACTCGCTCGCCCAACTCGGCGCCCTCCCCAGCGATGCGGCCCGCCGCGAGCGAACGGCATTGGTCGCCTACGCCGCCCAGGCCCTCAGCGCTTTGCCCGCCACCACGGTCTACCTCGACGGTGGCAACGCCACATGGATTCGCCCCGCCGAGATGGCCGTCCGTCTGAGGGACGCAGGCGTCGATCATGTACGCGGCTTTGCGGTGAACGTCGCGAACTTCGACGCTGTCGACGTCTGCTGCACGTACGCGACGCAGATCACGACGGAGCTCGCCCGCCTCGGCGTCCCGAAGGCGGGTTTCGTCGTCGACACCTCCCGCAACGGCAGCGGCGCCATGGACGCCGAAGGGCAGCACGTCGAGTGGTGCAACCCCGTCGGCCGCCGCCTCGGTGTCCCCAGCTCGATCGGCGTCGGCGGCGCCGACTACCTCCTGTGGATCAAGGCTCCAGGGGACTCGGACGGCTCGTGCGGCGTCGGTACAGGGATCCCCGCGGGTACCTTCTCGCCCTACCTCGCGGAGCGGCTGATCGACGGGACGTAGTGGCCCACCAGCCACATCTTCACGAGTACGGTCGGGTCCCGCTCACGATCAGCTGTTCTCGGCCGAGGCATTCCCCTCGTCGAGCTCCGCCAGCTGCTCGCGCAGTTGCTTGGCTTCGGTCTCAGCCTGGCGGAGACGGCGCTGCAGAATCGCGCGGGACGGAGATTTCGGGGGATTCGGCTCCGACTTCCGTGGGACAAGCCAGCCGACGCGTTGATAAGCCACGATCCACTGGGCGAAAGTACATGTGTGACACAGCTGCTCAGGGGCCGGACATGGCCAGCCTTCCGCGAGCATCCTGCTCGTGTGCTTGCGCTCGCGCTCATCTTCATCGTCCGGGTGCGACGCCCAGTATTCTTCGAAACTGGCCTTCATCTCTGGCAGCCTCTTCGAGCTGGCCCTCTCGGGGCCGTCCGCGGGCTTCCACCCCAGGTTCGGAGCTATGACCTCGGCACAATGCCCGCAGGACAGCGTCACCATCCAGAACGCCGATGTGTGCGGCTCCTCGTGACGGATCGCAGCCCAGGTCTTCGCGTCAGTCCAGTCCGGTGGTTCGACAGGATCCGCAGGAAAGGACACCTCACTGCGCTCTCCCCACTCGACAATGTCCCGGTACGGGCTGGGCGAGTCCTCATGTGGGCATAGCATCTGACCAGCGGGACGCAATGCCTTGTGTATCACGTCGCACCACCGCTGCTCGCCCGGCAGCTTCTCACTGCCATGCGTCATTACTTCGGTGATACACCCGCATTCAAGCTGGACCCGCCAGCGGTAGAACGCCTCCGGATCCGGAGCCAGAAACGCCCACAAAGCAGCCGGGATACGGCTGCGCTGTTCGGCATTGGCTTTCTGGTACTCCCTCAAGACTTTCTCACGTGGTTGTACCCTTCCAGGGAGCCGTCGCAGCACTGCGGTTGGCGCGGATGGAGTGTCCGCTCGGGAACCTCTTTCTCCGGGGGTAGCTGAGTTCGGCATCTGTCAGCCTCTGTCTCGTCACGGTGCGGCGTCTGCCGGTGAAAGACGATGGCAGAAGCGCCCCTACTGGCGGCTCGATCATCTGCTACGGGGGACACAGCAGCACGCCATGCATTAGGCTCCGCGCGCTCGAGCGACCCTCCGCTCGGGTACATGCGCGTCGGCCATTTCAGGGGCGATTTCTCGAGGGACCGCCAGGTGGCTCCTGGCGAATCAGGCAGTGCACCGAGGCGCGGGGAGAAGGCGTTCCGACGTGGCACAGCCACTGTCCGCAGAAAAGTTCCTCACCGTTCTGAAGAAGTCCGGCGTCCGCGTCGTCGAGCATGGCACCTGGCGTACCCATAACCGCAACCACAAGGGCGCCTGGGGGCCGGTGAACGGCGTGATGATCCACCACACCGGCTCGTACACCACAGAGGCCGGCATGGTGGACCTCTGCCGTACCGGCTACACATCGCTCCCGGGTCCGCTGTGCCACGGCGTCATCGACCGCTCCGGGACCGTGCACCTCGTCGGCTACGGCCGCGCCAACCACGCTGGGCTCGGTGACGACGACGTCCTGAAGGCCGTCATCGCGGAGAAGATCCTGCCGCAGGACAACGAGGCAAACACCGACGGCAACCCTCACTTCTACGGCTTCGAGGCGATCAACACCGGCAAGGGCCAGAGCTGGCCCCAGGTCCAGCTCGATGCCATGCACAAGGTCAGCGCCGCCCTATGTCGGGCTCACGGCTGGACCGAACGCTCGGTCATCGGCCACAAGGAGTGGCAGCCCGGAAAGCCGGACCCTGCGGGCTTCGCGATGGACGCCTTCCGTGCCGCCGTCGCCCAACTCCTGGGCGGCAAGCAGACGGGCACCAGGCCCCAGGAGAACGAGCCGGAAACGGCGTACGCCCCCTTCCCCGGCTCCGACTACTTCCGCCCCGGCCGCCGCTCAGCCCTGATCACCGCGATGGGCAAGCGGCTCGTCGCCGAGGGCTGCGGCACGTACAGCCGTGGCCCAGGCCCCAGCTGGACCGAGGGCGATCGCCGCTCGTACGCCGCCTGGCAGCGCAAGCTCGGTTACTCCGGCGACGACGCAGACGGCATCCCCGGCCCGACGAGCTGGGCCAGGCTCCGCGTCCCCAAATCCTGATCCATACTCCGAGAGGACCATGCTTCATGGCCACCACCAGTAGTGCACCCAAGCTCTTCGCCGACATCGCCGAGCGCGCCGTACTCACGTACGTCGAGGCGTTCCTCGGCCTCCTCCTCGCTTCCGGAGCGACCAACGTGATCGCCCTCTCCACGCTGGAGTCGGCCGCCATCGCCGCGATTCCCGCCGGGCTTGCCGTGGTCAAGGGCGCCATCGGCTCCCTCCTCGGCCGCGCCGGTACGGCTTCGTGGCTGCCAGCCAAGAGCGACCCTGTAGGCACCACCATCAACTGAACGGAACGGACGCCATGCCCGACGGAGAGGTCGCTCTGGAGCTCGCCGAACTCCGGCGTGCGCTCGAGGTCGGGCTGGCGCGCATCGACGGTCAACTCGCGCTCCTGGTCCAGCGGTCCGACCAGGTCGACAAGGCCATCGAGGAACTTGACGCACGAGTCATCGCCCTTGAACGCGCGCGCTGGCCACTCCCCACCATCAGCGTCCTCACCGGTCTTGCCGCTCTCGGTGTCGCCGCCTGGTCGGCGACCGGCCGCTGACGGCGCCGGAGCGATCGGCATTGCCGCCTGGCTCCTGGTCCACATACGAGTGTGACGCGGGCTGAACGCGGCAGCGCCCCGGGCAGAGTGCGAGTCAGATCACGGGGCGCTGTTCCGCAATGGAAAGAGACGCTCAGCGTAAGCCTGCCGGCTGGGCATGTTCAACCGCGTGCTCCCGCCGACCCAGCATGTCGACCTCTTCAACTATGCTTGACGCATCAAGTTTGTTTTATGCACGAGGTGGCCCGGAGGCGTCGTGGCGAAGAAGCGGTTCCCTTACCTTCTGGGGCACGCGGAGATCGCGTTCCTCTACGAGGTGGAACGCCAGACATCGCAGCTATGGAAGACGCGGGGCGTGCTCGGTGACCCAGATGTCGTGATCTCCGGGAATCCGTACTGGCTGCTCCCGACGGTGCTCAGGCTCGCTGAGGACGGATCGCGTGAGTACACGACGGAGCGGGTGCAGGAGTACCAGGCACGCATCTCTAACGGATACGAGGTCGGCGAACCCCAGCAGTTGCCGGACATCATCGGGCTCAGGGAGATTCCCTGGATCTTCGGCAAGAAGTACATGGACGTCTATCAGTGGCGGGTGCGCAAGAGCTTCGCACCCGAGGACGCGACGATCTCCGGCTCACCACTGTGGCTGCTGGACACCGTCCTCGCGGACGCGGAGCAGCGAGGACGGATCACAGTCCCGGAGGCGATCGACCGCATCCGGGCCGGGGAGCGCGAACAGATCAAGCCTCGTGGGCGGAAGCCTTCCGCTGAGCCGAAGCCGACACCTCCACCGATTCCGAAGGCTCGGACCTTCACACCCGGCGAACACACCGCAGAGGACGTCACCAAGTTCGCGGCTGAGCTCCTGAGCTCCGGGTTCTCCATGACCGTACGGCCCAAGCGGTAACGCCACGTGCCGCCGAGGCACCTCGCCGCCCCGTGACAGGCCGCACGGTTCGTCGGTCACGAGGGAAGGCCATCGATCTCCGGGTTCAGTCGAGGTCTCCGGTGGCCTTGAGGTGCTCCACGAACGCGGCGGCAATACGTGGGCGGGTCGCCTCTGGAACGGGAGTGTCCGGCAGTTCGGCTTCCAGGCCCCATTCCGTGTTGAAGGCGACGGCCACACCTGTCGGCACCAGGTTGTTCGAGAGCCAGATGGCGAAGGCGGCTGCTGTGTGCACGGTGCAGTCCATGACGGACACGCCCTCGGGGGAGAGCAGGGCCATGCCTTCCAGCTCTTCGTCGTCCAGGGTGATCCCGAAGTGCATGGACGATCCGCTGACCGGGCCGTCGGAGCCATCGTCGACGCGAATGAACTCCTCCGGGTTGCGCTCAAGCAGCAGGGCCTCCAGACCCTCGTAGGTCAGGCCCCAGCTCTGCCCCTCCGGCGGGCTGAAGATGTACATGGTGCGGAGTTCGGCGATCTCTTCCGGTTCCATCGTGGCGCGGTGCTTCCTGTGCGGCGGGGCAGCGGTGGTCAGGGTACGTAGCGGGCGTGGCCTTTGACACCGTAGGCGGCCATCATGACGCGCCAGTACTGGACCGACTCCTGGTTGTTCGTGACCGTCTCGACTCCTCGCATCTCCGTGTTCCTCGGATCGTCGAGCGCGGCAGCGTACTTCTTCAGCTCGTTGCGGTCCTTGTAGTAGAGGAAGTCCTTCTTCCCCTTCTCATGGTTCTCGCGGAGTTCGTCGAGCGAGCGGTAGCAGCGCTGGTTCGGCTTGTGGACATACTTCGCCTCGACGGCCATCCCGTCGAGATCACGGAAACCATCCACCATCAGCGTGTTCCCTACGCTGTGGCCGGGCGGGATAGGGACCTCGTACTCCGGGGAACCGGACACGCGCTTCTGGTAGGCGACCTCCGCCGGCTTGCCGCCCGAGACCTCACCCGGCCGCAGCGAGCTCAGCCAGGTCTGGAACTTCTTCTGCTCGCCAGGCGTGAGCGGCGGATAGCGCGGGTCTGGCGGCGTACCCGGGGGGATCGGCTGGACACGCGGGCCGCCCTGGGAAGGGCGATAGCCGACCGGTACAAGGGTCGGGACACGGATCAGCGGAGCCAGGAACGGCGGCAGACCGGGTGGCACGAGGCCGCCGTTGTCGGGCTGCGGCATCTTCACCCTGGACTTGGCAGTATCCAAGGCAGCAGGGATCTTGCCGAGGGCGGCGATCCGCGTGTCACCGGCAATGGCCTCGTGCAGGCCACCATCGTGGCCGTCCCCTCCGAACCTGGGCTGTTCCCAGGGCCAGAGAGGCTCTCCGGTGAGGGGCATGGATTCCATGGCCCGGCGCTCCTTGGCGGTCTCTATGTGACCGGCGTAGGCGTCACACGCGTTGGCGAGCATCTTGCAGGCGGTGGGAAGGTTCGCCATGAGCGTCTCGTCCTCGCCCACCGCGCTCGGCGGCGCGGTCTTGCCGACGAACTTCTTGAAGAAGTCCTCGACCGCGTCCGCGGTCTCGCCGACCTGGTCGAGGTTGGCGGTCTTCCACGCCGTGTCGGAGTCCCAGTAGGCGTCTTCGAGGATCTTCGCGGCGCTGCGCCAGGTCTTGGCGACGGCGCGGAGTTTGTCCGGCTGGCCCAGGAAGCGCTCGTTGAAGAAGTACTGGTCGGTGCCGCTGGTTTCGCCGACCACATCGGGCAGTTCCTCGGCGTTGTGGCTGGCACGTGGGTTGCAGTCGGGTCCGGATGGCTGGTCACCGATGCCCGGGTCCTGAGGGCTCTTGCCGAGGAGTTGCGCCGCTGTTTTGCTCTCGTTCTTCAGGAACTCCTCGGATGCCTTAAGCAGGGCACCGGCACCGTTGGCCATCACCTGGTGGGCGAAGACGGACTTGTCGAAGACCGTTTTCACGGCTTCCTTGTACACCGCCGCGAAAGCCCGGCCCGCCTCGTCGTCACCGGCCATACCCCCGTGCTCACTGAGTTCGGTGAAGAGCAGACTCAGCATCTCGAAGATCAGATCACGCAGCCTCACCATCGACCAGGACGCATTGACGAAGTTCGACGTCTGGTGCTGGAGATCCAAGTTCGCCCCTCCGCAGAGCCGTGACGGGATGCTCACGGCACCGTACACGGGTGCGAACGACGCGCGCACGCACGGTGATTGACGTTTGGCGTGTGAGCCAGCCAGGAAGCCCGCAGCGGCCCCGCGCTGGCACACGCCCTGCCAAACCAAGGGCCCACACACAACACTTCCAGAGGCCGCCCCTCTAAGATGCCGACAACATGTGTAGTGACAGATCTAAGCCAAGCATCGGCAACGGCAGCATGTACCGACAGCCAGAGTTACCACTGGGGATAGCAGACCCCACCCACACCCACCCACGCAGCGAACCGACCATCGATGAACGCTTCGAGGACTTCCATGCCGCACACCCCTGGATACTCGAGGCCCTGGAACTCCTCACAGCACGCTGGATCGAGGCCGGCGGCGGCCGCATCGGCGTCAAGGCGCTGTTCGAGCAGCTTCGATGGTCATCACCTGACGCCTCGCACGACAGACCGTTCCGACTGAACAACGACTTCACCTCACGCTACGCGCGCCTCCTGTGCGCGAGACACCCGGAATGGGCGAGCGTGTTCCAGCTACGCACCCTCCGCTCAAGCAATGCCGAAACATATTCCGAACTTGACGACCAGAATCAAGTGAAATAGATTTACATCAACATCAACTGAGCACGACATGTGTCGCGACAGTTGAACACCTTGAAAGGTTCAAGATGCTTGGAGGGGATGTGGCCGATACTCCGGTCACCTGGCTCGCGATCCGCGAGGACCAGAAGGCGTTCGAGGACCAGCAGTTACGCGCGCTGCGCGCGGCGTTCCCGGATCTCACCGAGGCCGTTCCGGCGCAGTTGGGGATCTTCTTCCACTACTGCAAGGCTTCGGGACTCGACCCGTTCGGTCGACAGATCTACATGATCAAGCGCAAGTCGCGCGGAGAGATCCGCTGGACGATCCAGACCGGCATCGATGGGTACCGGCTGATCGCCCGCCGGGCCGCCGACCGGGCCGGGCAGCCCATCGCATACGAGGACTTCGTCTGGTACGACGCCGGGGGCGGCGAGCACACGGTGTGGCTGCGCGACGAGCCTCCGGCCGCGTGCAAGGTCGTCGTATGGCGTGGGGACTCCCGCTTTCCCGCCGTCGCCCACTGGCGGGAGTACGCGCCGAAGGTGTGGGACTACGAGGCACAGGAGTACAAACTCGGCGGCCTGTGGCCGCAGATGCCCGCCAGCCAGCTGAGCAAAGTTGCCGAGGCCCTCGCCCTGCGCCGGGCCTGCCCCGCGGACCTGTCGGGGTTGCACGTCGACGAGGAAATGCATGCCGCCGACGCGGCTGAATCCCGCGAGCGCGTCCACGTTGCTGCCTCGCGACTGAAGACGAGCGAAAGCGCAGAAAGGCCGGACGAGCCTCGGCGGGAAAGCGGGAGGCCGCTCACAGGCGATGTCGTCGAGGGCGAGGTTCTCGATGCCCCCGGCGGCGATGAAACGTCGGGCGACGAGTCGGCGCAGGAGAGCGAGGCACCCCCGCCCCCGGTGGATCCACACGCCGAACTCGACAAGGCGCGCACGGACATTCAGCAGCTCGCCAGCCGCATCGACATGGGCTTCGATGCCGTCAACGAGCGGTGCTTCGACGACTTCGGCGTCTCATACCAGGACGCCAGCGCCGAACAGCTGCGCGCCCTCCTCGACGCGCTGCAGCCGGACCGCCGGACCGGTGATGACACCCCGTCCCCGGCCGATCCAACGGCCAACGCGCCATCCGTGGGTCGGCGTGCCCCGGCGAAGAAGGCGGCATCGCGGAAAACCACCGCGAAGAAGACCACGACGCGGAAGAGCACCACGGAGAAGACGTCGGCCCGCAAGTCCTCCCGGAGCAAGGCCACCGCCGACCCGGCGCAGTAGCCCTTCCAGCCCGCCAGGCAGTACGGCCAGAACCTCCCAACAGAGTGCGAGATCACCATGACCACGAACAGCACTGCCGAGCCCCTCGGGGTTCCGATCCCCGACCTGTGGAAGGGAGCACACCGCGATGACCGCGCCAGACCCCGCTCCCGTCAGCGCCTCCTCGGTCCCTCGTCGATCGGCTTGTGCAGGCGCCGCGCCGCCTACGAGGTCCACGGCACCTGGCCGACCGACCTCGATGACAACATGCATGCTGCGATCCTCGGCACCTGGCTGCACGAAGGCATCCTGCGGGTGCTGCGAGAGCAGTACGGCGCCTGGACCGAATTGGAACTCACCGACGGGGTGATCCTGGGGCACGCGGATGCGTACTGGGCCCCGGATCACAGCCACCCTCACCGCCAAGCCCTGAGTCACAGGGCCACGGAAGGCTTACAGCTCAGCGGTGTGGGCGTTGTGGAAGACATCAAGACCAAGAGCACCCGGGCCCTCGACGTCGTTGTACGCCAGGGCCCCAGCCAGGCCGAGTGGTTCCAGGTTCACCTGTACGCGCACCTGCTCCGCACAGGCGGCCTGAAGGACCACCCGGAGCTGCCGACTGGCGAACCGCTGCCTGTCGACGTCGTACGTCTGCGCTACGTCGGGCGTGAGTACGGTCAGGTCGTCGTCCACCAGCGCACGTACGACGAAGACGTCACCAAACAAGCCCTGGCGTGGGCCGAGGACGTCTTGGCCAGCCCCGAACCCGAGGCCATGCCACGCGACCTCGATGGCCCCGGGCTGTCTATCATCTGCGACAACTGTCCGTTCAGGTCGGCTTGTTGGAACCTGGACCAGCTCACCGACGACCGCGCCCCGCAGACGGTCCTTGCAGAGGACACGGCCGCCATCACCGAGGCCCTGGGCGCCTACGCCGATGCCGCCGAGATCGAAAGTGCGGCGAAGAAACGCAAGGCCAAAGCCCGCAAGATGCTGGATGCTGCCGACCCTGGCACCTACGGCGCTTTCAAGCTGTCCTGGTCCGGCGGCAAACCACGACCGCCCGAGCCCGACCCCGAGGCGATGATCCGCGTTCTCGAGGGCCTCGGCATCGAGACCCCTCTGCGGCCCGGCGGACGCACCTCCCGCACCATCAGCGTCTCCCGGGTCCCCGAGGCGGGTTGACCACCGCACGCCTGTGGGGCCACGGCGTTGCGTCACTGAGGGGCCCGTGGCCCTGCTCCACACCTGCTCATTCGGACACAGCCCTGGAGGGGGATCCATGTCCACGCCCACACCCCGCGAACGCCTCGCGGACATCCTGGCCCGTACGTACGACGGCCATCCACTGGCCCAGCTGTCCTCCACTGCCGCGACGACGCACTACAAAGTGGCCGACGCCTGCCTCGCCGTCTTACCGCTCTACGGACGGGCGTCCGGCGCCGCGCTGCTCGGAGCGCAGTCGCGCATCGAACGTACACAGCGCGAGATCGCGGTCTTCGAAACCACCGATGTCGACGTCATCGGGCTGCTGCTCCACCTCGTGGCGATTCTGGACGGACCCGTACCACCCACCGACCCGACCGAACCGCCGTGTCCGCTCACTCCGGACCTCGTCCGGCAACGTCTGGTCGACGCACTCACCACGAGCTGGCCACGCATGGCGTACGCGGACCATGCCGCCGACGTCATCGACTCCATCGTGCACGTCTTCATGCCCATCACCTCCCAGTTGCGGGACGAGGCATCCGGCTGGCGTGCCAAAGCTGCCCAGGCACTCGCGGACCGTGACCGAGCCCGGACGACCGCGGTCGCCCTGGAGCAGATCACTGCCCAGGCCGAGCACCTCCTGCGCATCGGGCTGCCCGGACAGGCCCTCGCCGTCCTGGAGGGCGAGGGCCAGCTTGCCCCTTGCGGCAATCCGTCATTCACCGAGGAGTGAGGCGATCATGCCCATCACCTACACAGCCCGGCCGCATAACGCGGCATCCCCGTTCGTCATCAGAGGCACCGACTCCACCCGCGAACCCACCCGTCGCGTCTACGTCAGCACCACCGCCACTGGTGTGCCCGGCATCGATTTCCTCGCGGTCGAGCGGGTCGTCAACGGGGACCTTCCGCTCCCCCGACTCAATGAGGCCGAGCAGGAGCTCGCCGCCCAGCTCATGACCCGTGCCGAACTCTGCACGGAAGAGATTGCCGAGCGCCTCCACGTAGAGCCTCGCACCATCACCCGCTGGCGGGCCGCTTGGAGGAAACAGGAGGCAGGCAGTTGAGCATCGAGGCCATGGCCTGGGCCTTCCGGCAGAACATCCCCAAGCCGGGCGCGAAACTGGTCCTGCTCGCACTATGCGACTACGCCGACGAGGCTTGGTCCTGCTTCCCCGGACAGACCACCCTGGCGGAGAAGACGAGCCAGGGGGAACGCACCGTCCGCCGCCATCTGGAGTGGCTGGAGCAGGAGGGATTCATCGTCTCCCACGCCCGGTTCTCGGACGGGCGGCGCACCAGCAACCGCTACACCATTCACGCGCCACGCCCGCAGAAGCCTCCGCCGCTTCCTGGTTCCGGCGCCTCGCCGGCGGCCGAGACAGGGAGCAAGAAGGGCAGCGGAAGGCGGGCGAAGCAGGCGGCCAAAATGGCCACCGGCCAACCTGACCAGCGGCCAGACTCGGCAGAGGAACCGGCCAAATTGGCCGGGGAACCGTCAGAGAACCACCAGAAGAACCACCCCCTACCCCCGTCGGGCGATGGCGGCCGAGTGGCGACAGGCAGCTGCGCGGCACATCCGGACTCTCCCGCTGCCAACTGCCGCGGCTGTGGCACCAGTCCACGTGCCCGGCGCGCCGCTGCCGCGGCTCAGGAGAAGCACGAGGAGAGCCAGCGGGCTCGGGGCCGTGACCGTCGGTGGTTCGACGAGGATCGGGCGCAGCGTGCCCGCGTCGCGGAACTTGAGGCTCGGGGCGCTCTCGACGGTCCGCGCCGAGCCGCGCGCGAGGCCGTCAGGCGCGGTCGTGCCCGAAGTACCGCACCTCCATATAGAACACTTGACGCAGAGTAATCAAAATTGATAAAATATTATCAATGTCGCCACCCACATCTCACCATCGGAGGACGCACCCAGTGTTCCGACACCTCACCACCGGCGAGCGGCGCGCACTTGCCAGCAGACTCGCCGCTCGCGGCGTCACACCTCAGCAGTTCGCACAGGCGCAGGAGCAGGCGCGCACGACCACCGAAGCCCTGGCTCGCGCGTACGGCGAGGCGATCGGACGCAAGGTGACCCCGGTGGAGTTCATCACTGGTGTCATCGGCGTCGAAGGCGCCGGTCGACTCTTCGTCTGCGCCCTGCGCGAGATCACCGGCCACACGGATCTGCACCGGGACGCCTGACGGAACACGGCGCTTACATACACCCGCGACATGTGTGGTGACAGACAACGTTTCAACGTGTTGAAAACCTCAACCAAAGTGCGAGGAGTCCGATGAGCAGCCTCCCCCTGTCCGACATCGCCGCGATAGTGGCCGCCGCCCGCGTACAGGGCCCGCCCACCCTCCGCAGCGACGTGGACGGCAGGTCCGTGCGTCTCCTGACCCTGCGCGGCTCGCGCCCCGGCGAGCTGTACGACTTCACGCTCGACGACGGCCACCGCCGCTGGCGCCTGGAGTCCGTCAGCAACGAGAGCGGCATCGACATGAACGGCCGCACGCTCGGCAAGCGCCTCTCGGCCCGGTTGAGCGTCCTGCACGGCACCGCTGCCGAGCACTTCGGCCAGCGGCTCACGCACCTCCCGTAGCCACCCGCACCCACTGGGCCCGGGAGCAGCGGGGCCCAGTAACCGCAAAGGAGAGAGCGAAATGGACCAGCCCACCCGCGAGCAGTTACTGCACGCCGAAGCCGCCAAGTACGGCATCGCGCCGCCCGTCATCGACCGAGCGGTCAGCATCATCGCCGCCGTCCAGCGCCGCGACCGCGCCGACTACAGGACGAACTTCGGCGGGGAACTGACGCCCGACCGATGGCTCGCCACGTACGGCGTCTCCGGCTTCGCCGAGCTGTGCGCCCGAGCGGCTCGCCTGGCCGGACTCGGCGACAACGGCAAGCTGCTCATGCGCATCGTCTCCGCGGTCGCGCCGCTGCCCGAGCAGTGCGACGACGACCGCCCCGTCCAGTTCTGGGCCCGCCCCCTCACCGACCCCGAGGAGGCGACGTACCCGGCGTACCGCGTCACCTACGAGGGCCCGCAGGCGGACAGCAGCCCGGGCTTCGACTGGTCCGGAGCTCTGCTGCGCATCACCCTGCGTGAGGCGACCAGACGCGGCCAGGGCGCGGCGAGCCTCGAGGAAGCCACGGGGGTCGTGGTCTTCACCGAGGGAGATCTGCGCGGCGCATACGTCGCGCGCCCCGCCCCCAAGCACATGCAGCCCGCCTGCGCCCGCTGCGGCCAGTGGGAGAGGGAGCACACGCTGCACGAACGCTTCGGCTCGTGTTCCCAGTTCACCGCCCAGGCCACCGACCTCGACGCGGTTTCGGTGCCGTAGCAGCTGAGCTTCCGCCCGGGGCCGCGCGCCGGTGCGAGCGGCGCCCGGCCCCGGGCAGGCCCCGCATTCCCTTCGTATGCAAAGGACTCCAGTCATGCCCCGAACGCTGTGGCGCGCGGCCAGCGCCCAGCTGCAAGGCCGCCGCGACGCACAGGCGGACGCATTCGCCGTCGCCGACGACCAGGCCACCGGCCGTATCGCCGTTGCCGTCGCCGATGGCATCGGCGACACCGCGGAGGCCGCCGACGCGGCCGAGCTGGTCGCGAAAGAGGCGGTCGGCGCGGCGCTCAACTCCACACCCGAGACCGGTTGCACCAGGGCCCGCGAGCAGCTGGCCGCCAGCGGCATCGCCGCGGACGCGTCCATCGTCACCGCGCTGTTCGACCCTGCTCACAGCCGCGTGCGGTTCGCCTGGGCAGGTCTGTGCCGCGCCTACCTCCTCACCACCGGCGGGGAGCTCCGACGCGCCACCTACGACCACTCGCTCGGCGAGCGCATCCGCCGTCACACCACGCGGCGCGGCCCGTTGCCGATATACGACCGCAAGGTCACGCGCACCGTCGCGCACCACGAGTTCGTGACCACCTCGCTGCCCGCGCACAGTGCCGCCGGAGTCCTGCTGTGCACTGACGGCGTCAGCCAGAGCGTCGACGAACAGACCATCATCGCCGCTCTCCTCTGCGACGACCCGGACGAAGGCGCCGCACTCCTCGCCCACGACGTCGGGATCAACGGCCCGGACAACGCGACCGCCGTCGTCCTGCGCCGCGCGCACTGACCGTTCCTACACACCTTCGAGGAGCCAACTCCCGTGCATGAGCCACAACCTCGCCCCACCCAGCTACCGCTCAATGAGCTCGCGATCGCCTACATGCGGGCGGGCGAGACTCTCTTCCTCGCAATCCACGACGACATCGCCGCCCGCGTGCGCTTGGCCCACCCCGAGGCCCAGCACCTGGAGGTCAGCCTCGACGCGGAGGGTGACGTCCAGCTGCATGGCATCTGGAGCGCGCAGGAATCCGCGATCGGGACCTGCCGTCTCCTGTACGACCCCCATGACGACGCAGAGGAAAGCTGGCGCGACGGGCCACTGGACATCGACGAACTCCTCAGTGAGCTGAACCGCGTCCTGGCGGGCTCGTTCCTCTACCGCTGGGGCCTCGTCGAGCCTCATCCCAGCTACGAGTACCGCGACCGTCGCTGGATCACCTTCCCGCCGGCCGATCGCGCCGCGACAGTCGCTGCGCTCGTCCGTCGTCACGTCCCGGACGCCGAATCGCTGATCTGTCGCTTCGAAGCGGACCACGGGGGCATCGCCGTCGGCTTCGAGCAGGTCACGCTCAGCGGCGGCAAGGCAGTCGACATCCCGTGCCCCCGCTGTTCGCCGGATGCCGAAGACAGCCCCTGGCCGCACGAGGTCTCCCACGAACTGGCCATTGTCCTTGCCCAGCTCTACGCCCTGCCGCACCTGCGCAGCCGCCATCTGACCCCGTGCGTGGACGTCACGTCCGAACACGAGGGGCAGCTGTGGCAGCTGGTCTTCCCGTACCGCGCCCCCTCCTCCACCAAGACCGCTCGGCCCTGACCGAAGTCACCATTGGAAGGACATCCTTGATGACCAACATCGCAGCGAACCGGGCCGCCACAGCCACGGCCCTGCGCTACCGCACGCTCGCCGTCGACGCCTTCAACGAGGCCCAGGCTCATTACGAGATCGCCGTCCTCGACCACGTCACCGCGCGCATCCTCGATGCATACCCGGAGACTACCCATCTCACCTTCGACCGCTCCTCACGCCACCAGACGATCGAGCTGCACGGGCTGTGGGCCACACACCACGGCGGCACGGAGGAACTGATCCTCGACGTACCCCGTGACGCCGACACCAGCGCCCTCGACTTACAAGAGATCGCCGACGATCTGACCGAGGCTCTCGCCGGACGGCAGTCGGCGGCGTGGAGTGCCGTACGCCCTCAGCCGAAGCCAGGTGGGCATCGAGTGCTCGACCTCCCGCCGACTGACCGAGCAGTGCGAATCGCCGAGCTCGTTCGAGCTCACCACCCGGACGCCCAGTTACTCACGGTCGACCTCGTCCGCAACACATGCCGTGTGCGCGACATCGTCTGCGCGAAGCTCTCCGAGTTCGGCGGCGCCATCGGAAAGCCGGTTCAGGCGACCGACGAGCATCCGCTATGGCCGGTGGAGACCGAGCGGCAGATCACGGCGCTCATCCAGCAGATCCACGCCGTTCCGCATCTGCGGGCGGAGCGTCTGGCGCGCGTCGGCGGCCCGAGGGAACGCACCGCCTTCTTCCTCCTCCCGCAGACCAGCAGCGGCAAGGAGTGAACTGTCATGTCCCTGCCTTTCGAGAGGTCGCTGAGCCCCTCCGTACCCGCCGTACACGCCCAGACCATCGCCGCCCACGTGCTGAAGACCTGGCCCATGACGCTCGGCCTGACCATCGAGTACCTCGCCCACCACGACCAGGGCCCGCGCGGTGCCGTCACCTTCGCCGTCGTGCGTGCCCGAGAGCCGTGGCCGACTCCTGTCCTGATCCGCTGCGACGGATACGGCCACATCGCCCGCGGCTGCGAACACCCTCGCCCCGACGGACAACCCTGCTGGCACCCCTCAGCCCCACACCTGTCCCTGCGCGACCACGGCCGGTGCCCGCAGCATCTGCCCCCGCTCACCGTCGATGACTGGGTCAAACACCCCGAGCAGCCGCTGTACGGGCGCGTCACCCGCGTCGAGCCAGACGGCACCGTCGCCATCGACTTCGTGAACGGCGAGCTCACTCTCCACGCCGCCCAGGTGCCCCGCGTTCCACCCCACATCGCCGCAGAGCTCGACCGTGGCCCGCTGAGCAGCCCTGTGCACCTGATCGACGACTAGCCAGACACCTCCGGCGCCGTGTGCGAGACGGCCACCGGAGGCGACCAACCATCCCAAGCCGCAATGGAAAGAGAACGTCCAGCATGAGCAGATACGCCGTGGTCACCCTCGGCTTCACCAGACCTGTGTACGCCCACGAACTGCGCCCCGGCGACGTGTTCGTCTTCCCGGACGCACCGAGCACCGCGCTGATCGTGGCCGACATCGAGGAAAGCGTCCTCTCGCCCGAGCTCGCTCTCCTCACCCTCACCCTTCACGGCCGTACTGAACCGATGCACCTTCCGGCCAACACCCCGATCCGACCGCTCCGCATGGTGCGTACCGTCTCCATGACCTGCCTGCTGTGCCACAAGGATCAGGAGGCCGAGCTGGATCTCCCGCGCGACGGCGAACCCCTGTCCTTGGTCTGCGCCGATCACGTCCCCGAGGCGGACGAGGACGCGAACCCGGGCCCGGGCGAGGAGATCGAGTAATGGCCCTCCACTACCTCAGCGCTGTCCAGCTCCTGCGCCGCGCCGACGAAGAGAAGGCCCGCGCCCTGTACACCGACGTCATCGAAGCCCTCGAACGGCACTGCGCGGACGTCGGCGTGGACTACTGCGGCAACGAGCTGAGCATCACCATCCCGCTCTCGGACGACGGCGAGCAGTACATCGCCATCGCGGGCCGCTACTCGCTCCCTTGGCACGACGACCGCAGCGAGGTCGGCGGCTGGAAGGCCATCCACATCGACAACGTCTACGGCCAGTCCAAAGTCGTCTACGACACGACGACGCCCGACGGGGAGCCGCCCGGCGACATGTCCCTCGAGCCGCTCGCCGAGGAGGTCGGGGCGTACGTCAACGGCTGGCACGCCCAGCACGGATAGCAGCCCCCGCACACCCAAGCCACATCAGGGGCCGGCCGAGCCCACGGCGTCGGCCGGCCCCCTACCCCCCCATGCCTGCATCACGAGAAGGGCATTGTTGTGCCTACCTTCACCATCGGCGAGGGACCGGCCCTCAAGGTCGCCGAGTTCGCCGACTTCGACACCGGTCAAGCGGTGTACCGCGTCAGCGGCATCGGCGCCTTCACCCTTGGCTGGGACCCCGACCACCACCCCGAAGCCGACCAGGACCCGATGCAGGAGATCCTCCACGTCGGATACGGCACCGGACCGCTCGGCTTCCGGATGGACGAATCCCCCGTCCTCTTCGGCATCACCCTCGCGGGCACCGAGTCCTTCGCCCGCGCCGCCCTCACCTCGGGCAGCCTCCGGCTCCGCCCCTACCGCCTCATCATCAACGCCCCCATGCACGCCCCGAAGGGCACGGCCCGCCGGACCACCGTCATCGTCTCCGCCCTGGCCAAGCACTGGTTGGCGCAGCCCTGGACGCCCGAACTGCGCCGAGCCCACGAACACCACTGCGCGCCCCGCTCCCTGAGCCGGTACGGCGGACTCATCTCCGAGCACGAGGAACGCATGCGGCGACTCCGCGAGGCTCACGCCTACTACCTCCAGCGCGCCGACCGAGCCATGGCGATTCTCCAGGCGGGCCCCGTACCCGCTCCGCCCAGTGCCCCGCCGCGCCCGTTCACCCCGACCGAGACCGGGAGTCGGTGAGCGTCATGGTGCAGTTCGACCTGTTCGGCGAGGTGGAACAGAAGCTCGACGAGCGCGCCAAGCGACAATCGGATGAAGCCGCCCAGCCGCCCAAGCCGCGGCCCGCTTCTCCCTCACGCCGTAAGCGCCGCTCCTTCCCGAGCGACCCGCAGCAGCACGCCAGTGAGGTCGCCGAGAGCGTCATCGCCGCGTGGTTCAGCCACTACGGCGGGAGCCGGATGGACATCCCTCTCGGCACCGTCGCCGCTCTGTCCTTCTTCCGGGAGCCGCTCATCAGCGACTGGCTGCTCACCCTGGAACCCGCCCAGCTCCCGCCGTTCCTGCGGGAAATCTGGGGCTCCCAGTGGCTGGCCCGACCGGACCTCATCGAGGTCGCCCAGCCGCTCCATCGCTGGGTCGAGGAGGACCCCGACGAGTACGAACTCCGTGCCGTCCAGGCGGTGATCCACACCGCTCTTAGCAAGGGGCTGTTCGATCTCACCGCCCAGGACGATCCCTACGCACGGTCGCAGGCCGACGTCCTCAGTCCGCTGCTCACAGGACTGCGGCACAAGGGCGACAAGAAGTGGCGGGGCGAGTACCACACGCCCCCGAGCGTCACCGACCTGATGGCGCACATCCTCGTCGATGACGACTTCTGCGGTCCGGGCATGTCCGTCCGCGAACCAGCCATCGGTAGCGGCGGCATGTTCCGTTCCGTGGCACAGCGCATGCGCGAACTCGGCCTCAACACTCACGACTATCGATGGTTCGGCAACGACATCGACCCGTTGGCGACGTCCTGCGCCGCCGTCAACGCCATCGTGTGGGACCTCGGCCCCAAGGTCGCAATCTGGTGCGCCGACACCTTCGCCGACTCCGACAGCGGGCTGCGCGAAGCCCTCACCGAACGTGCGGCAATCATCGAGCACCGCAACGCAGTCGTGGAGCAAGCCCTCTTCGAGCAGAAGACCAGACGGCTGCTCAACGCGCTCGATCAGCTCTTCGAAGGAGCGGCAGCGTGAACGTCGTCTCCTACGGCGGAGGAGTTCAATCAACTGCGCTGCTGGTCCTTGCCGCACAGGGTCGCATCGACTTCGGCACCTTTCTGTTCGCCAATGTTGGTGACGACAGCGAGCACCCAAAAACGCTGCGGTACGTACGAGATGTTGCTATCCCGTTCGCAAAAGATCAGGGCATTTCCTTGCATATCCTCGAGCGACACAGACGTGACGGGACCACTGAGACTCTATGGGAGAGACTCGTACGCCCCGGATCTCGTTCCGTTCCCATCCCTGTCCGTATGAGTAATGGCGCTCCTGGGCGACGCTCCTGCACCGCGGACTTCAAAATCAAGGTCGTCGGCCGCTGGCTTCGTGAACACGGTGCTACCAAGAGCGCCCCAGCCCAGGTCGCCATCGGCATTTCGGTCGATGAGGTGCACCGTGCCAACAGGCGCCGCGCCGAGCCTCACGAGAACATCGTCTACCCCCTCCTGGATCTCGGACTCCGCCGAACTGACTGCGTCCGCATCATCGAACAGGCAGGACTTCCCATCCCGCCCAAGAGTGCCTGCTTCTTCTGTCCGTTCAAGACGCTTCAGCAGTGGCAGGAGATGCGCCGCACCGAGCCGGAGCTCTTCGCCAAAGCGACCGAGTTGGAAGCAACGCTGATTGCTCAGCGTGCGGCGCTCGGAAGAGATCCTGCCTACCTGACGCGGCGAGGAAAACCGCTGTCCGAAGCCATTCCCGTAGCAACACCGCTGCCCTTGGTTGACTCCGATGAAGCGGAGTGCGACTCGGGCTGGTGCATGACCTGAATGACCACCGAAGGACAGATAGACATGCCTGATCAATCCACGGCATCACACCGCACGGCCAAGAAAGAGAACTCATGAGCGCAGCAAAGCCGACCGCGTCAAAAGACACCGACCCTCCGAAGAAGCAGCGCGTTTTTCCGACAGACTTCGCGCAATTCGTCGCCGCCACGGCGGCCGGACTCGGCGACGGCTGGGCGGTCGACGCTGACAGCAAGCCTCACTCGGGTCTGTCCGCGTACCTCGCGCACCCCGACGGGCGTCGCATCGGCATCAAGCACATCTGGCGCGGGGAGGGCGTCCAGACCTGGGCGCTGGACGTCCCGACCCGCGAGCTCGAGCGCACGGGGGACGCCGAGGCGCACGCCAACAGCGTCAAACACTTGACCCCCGGCGTCCGCTACAACGTCGGCGTCTGCTTCACGAACAGCTCACCTGCCGCGACCACCGCGCGGAACATCCGCACCCGGCTCCTGCCGGCATTCGACGGCAAGCGCCCGTCCCTCCGCGCCTTCTCCAAGAAGCGCCCCCGCCGTACCGCAGGGGCGGAAGGGAGCACGGCGGTCGCCGGGGAGACAACGAGCAGCGACACCACACGAGCAGCGGACCAGGCCCAGCCCAAGAAGGCCGCCGCGAAAACTACAGCCGCGAAGAAGGCCCCACGCCGCGCAACCAAGAAGGCGCAGCCCAGCAGGCAGGCAGCCGAGTCGAAGAAGCAACCAGCCGCGCCTCGAGCCCGACGCGCTACGACGACGGCCGCCAAGACGACCAAAGCGAAGGGCGCCAAAGCGCGACAGGAGCCGCAACCGGCCGAGTCTCCTACCAGTAACTGATCAACACCCTCGGGTGCGGGGCGACCAGCGCGCGCCCCGCACCCTTGGCACGTCGATGGAGCTGAGCACTGTCATGACACAACTCGACCTATTCGGAGAGAAGCAGGCCGCCATGGACCGCAGGTCTGCCTACGAGACCGAACGCGCCGCCCGGACCGCCCGCCATGTCGCCCATCTCGAGTCCTTGAAGATCGACTGCTGCACCGGCAAGCTCATCCCGCCCGACGAGCACGGCAACCCGCAATACCGCTGCGGCCGCTGCGGCGCCCTCGCCTTCGCGGGAACCTTCGCCTTCAACCACGACTCCGGCTGGGCCGGCTGCTACGCCGACACCGAACCCACCCACGGCACCGGCAAGACGATCCACGAAGCCGGTCTCTCGGCGTACCGGCACGACAACCGGCACTATGCGCCCTGCGCCCGCCCCGGTTGCGGCCACGCCCGCGGCGCCCACCAGAGCGTTCCACGCACCGCACCCGAAGACTCCCGGTGCTACGAGCACTGCGGTTGCATCGGCTACGTCACCGCGCCAGCCTCCGGTATCCAGGCCATCGGCCAGGAATATCAACTGACGAGAGCGTGATCCGAGCCGGTTGGAGGCAGGCGCCCCGTGATGTCTACGGGGCGCCGCTCCCGAGCCGCTTCCCCCTGTCGAAGAGCCTCCGCTCCACTACATCGGGCTCAGTTCCCCACCGTTCAGCCCACGAGTGAGCCAGCTCGAGATAGATCGCGTACTTCTTCGAGTCCCATCGTTCGTCGGCCTCCCACCTGTGAGGCGACAGCTCATCGAGCGCCAACGCGACGTTGCTGTCGAGGATCAGAGGCCAACGCTCACCCACAGGGCGGTCAGCGGTGAGAAAGTACAGCAGCTTGCTGAAGAACGCCGGGCCGAAGTGCTTCACCCGAAAGTCCCGGTCGTTCAGCACCAAATAGGCAGCAACCGGGTCTCCACGATCGATCTCATCCTTGGCCCCACAGATCCGCTCATCCAGCCACTCGAGGCCGTTCTCGTGAAAGATCCGCGCACGGCGGGCAACCTCCCGAGCATTGGTCCCGGTACCCCATACGAGGGCAGCTATCAGCAGGTCTCGCCTGCCCTCCAACGTCCCGACATGCTCGGCCAACTGGAAAACGGTCCGCCGGTCCACAGCCGGCCAACGCCCTACACGGGGCAGTGCGGCCAAGCGCTTTGGCCACCACTCATTGCTCGGCAGCCGAGCGATCCACTGGTCGGGGTTGAACGGGATGGCCTGCCCCAGAACGTACGAGTCACGATCCGGGAGTGGGTCACGGAACAACTCATCAAGCTCGGTCACGTTGACTCCTCAGCCCCCTGTCATCGCGCTCAATAGTGCATCAGAGCGCTGAAGCGAGATCCTGTCCACCCAGCCACCTCAAGCCCGATCGCCTCACGCCCCGCACGCGACTCCCCGGCACACCAGCCAACTCCTACGCTCCATGCTTCCGAAGCAGGTAGTGGCCCCCAAATAATGGCCAGATCGACACCATGCACGTTTCGTAATTTTTACGGCGAAGCGGGTGCGTAAACGTTGCCCGACGAGGCACCCCAGTGCCACCTATTGATCACCGTGTCTCGCAGGCGCGACAGAGCGGACACCTCCGCCCCTAGCCAGTCGGCCGAGGACCGGCACTCCCGTAGTACCTCAACCGTGCCTGCTTGACCGCGTCGAGCACAGCGCCCTGCTCAGCACCAGTGATGTTGAGGGGCGGACGGAACCAGGAGATTAGCTCCCGCTCCACAGAGCGCGGCTCGCGGTTCTCGACCCAGCTGAGGGCAAGGTGCTTGTGCATCCACTCAGTGAGGCGTCCCTCGTCCTCAGGAACAAGGACCACCCGGTCCGTCCACATCGTCCGATAGCCCTCAGTGGGCATGAGCAGCCCAGCCAGCGTCCGGCGCAGCGTGGAGCTTCTCGAGCGCTTCAGGTGGTTCGAGGCGATCCGGTCGCGGAGCCGAGTGGCCTTACCGAGATAGAGCAGCCGACGCCCGGGATCCGCGGGGTTCGCCCGCCCGGGAAACGTCGGAAGAACGTTGGACGGCGCCCACCAGGCGTACAGTCCGGCAGCCCTCGGAAGCTCAGCGACCGCATCGGTCAAGGAGTGCGGAGAGGTGAGCAGAGCCGCGGCGGCCCGTTGGATGACTGTCTCCTTCGGCATGGCCGCAGGGTAGGGGCCCTGGTGGAGTCCAGGGACCGCCTTACCAAAATGGGCTCCGCAGAGGCGGTCCGCCACCTCACCGCGAAGGGCAAGCGGTGCTCACCGAATACGACTGGCGCCTCTCCCTGGAGCCTCGGACCGTCGCCGGTCAGGGGCCGAAGCCGGACCGTGCCAGCGGGGACAGAACGGGGACACGAGGGCCCGGTGGGGACGTCACGGGGACGTAGTGCCTGGTACGGAATGGGAGTGATCGGGACTGCTCCGAACCGCTTGGGAGGGAATCATCGCAGGTCAGGCAGCACTGGCGACCATCACCATGCAGGGCCCCGACATCTCCCCTGCTCGGCCCGCTAGGCTGACTTCGCTGCCTCCGTAGCTCAGGGGATAGAGCACCGCTCTCCTAAAGCGGGTGTCGCAGGTTCGAATCCTGCCGGGGGCACGCTGTGATGTCGCAGGACATCGGAATGACCCCGAACCCACGATTGGGTTCGGGGTCATCGTCGTTGTGGGCCGGGTGGGCGGCCGGTCGGCTGGTAGTC
>NZ_JAIWIH010000029.1:0-127279 GCF_052851135.1 Streptomyces sp. BRA346
ACCCGGTGCGGGCACCCCCACCGGAACCGTCACCTTCGACTTCGGCGACACCACCCCGCCCGTCACCGCGCCGCTGACCGGCTCCACCGCGACCGCCACCCACACCTACACCGACGCCGCCGCCTACCCCGTCACCGCCACCTACAACGGCGACACCGACTTCACCACNTCCACCGGCACCGACACCCACACCGTCCAGCCCGCCGACACCACCACCGAGGTGGCCGCCGCGCCCGACCCGTCCAGCGTGGGGCAGTCGACGACGTTCGTGGCGCAGGTCGTTCCCGAGGCACCGGCGGCCGGCGCGCCGACGGGAACCGTGACGTTCGCGTTCAGCGACGGCTCCCCGGACGTCACGGCGCCGGTGGTGGGCGGTACGGCGATGGTCGACCACACCAGTCCCGAGGTGGCGGAGAGCCCGCTCACCGTCACCGCCACGTACAGCGGCGACGAGAACTACAACCCCTCGACCGGCACGGGCGGCCACGACATCGTCCAGGGCGTGTCGACGACGGAGGTGACGGCCTCACCGTCGCCCTCGGTGACCGGTCAGACGGTCACGTTCACGGCGGCCGTCGCCGCCGTGCCACCCGCCTCGGGCACCCCGACCGGGACGGCCACCTTCGACTTCGGCGACGGCACCACGCCCGTCACCGTTCCGCTCACCGGTGGCACCGCGGTCACCACCCACGCCTACGACCACGCGTCACTCGCCCCGTACCCGGTCACCGTCACCTACAGCGGTGACGCCAACTTCCTGGCGTCCACCGGCACCGGCTTCCAGAGCGTCGAGCAGGCCACGACCACCACCACCGTCTCCGCCTCCTCCGAACCGTCGGTGACGGGCGAGGTGGTGACGGTCACGGTGACGCCCAACTCGCCCGCGTCCGGCGTCCCGACCGGTTCGGCCACCATCGACTTCGGCGACGGCACCCCGATGGTCACGGTCCAGCTGGTGGCGGGCACCGCGACGGTCACCCACGCGTACGCCGGCGCCTCCGGCAGCCCGTACACCATCACCGCCACGTACAGCGGCGACGCCGACTACGCCCCGTCCGAGGACACCATCGTCCACACCGTCGACCCGGCGTCGACCGTCACCCGGGTGACGTCGTCGGCGAATCCGTCGGCGGTGGGCCAGAGCGTGACGATGTTCGCGCGGGTGTCGCCGGTCCCGCCGGGCGCCGGTGATCCGACCGGCACGGTCACCTTCGACTTCGGCGACGGGTCCGCGCCCGTCGCCGCCCCGGTCTCCGGCGGCCGGGCCGTGGCGACGCACGCCTACTCCAGTACGGCGGGCAGCCCGTACACGGTCACCGCCTCGTACAGCGGTGACGGCGACTTCGCCGCCTCCACCGGGACCACCGCGCAGCAAGTGGAAGCGAGCGTTTCGACGACGTCGACGACGGTGACCTCGGCCCCGGACCCGTCGGTCGTGGGCGAGGAGGTCACGATCTCCGCGACCGTCGCGGCCGTCCCGCCCGCCTCGGGCACCCCGACCGGGACGGTGACGTTCAGGTTCGGTGACGGCACCGCGACCGCCACCGTCCCGCTCACCGGCGGCTCGGCGTCGGTCACCCACACCTACACCGCCGCCAACGCCGGGTACCCGATCACCGTGGTCTACGGCGGCGACAGCAACTTCGCGGGGTCGGCCGGGATCGACACCCAGACGGTCACCCTGGCCCCGTCGACGACGACGGTGGTGGCCGGCCCGGATCCGTCCATGACCGGCCAGCCGGTCACCGTCACCGCGACCGTCGCGCCCGTGGGCGCGGGCGCCGGGACCCCGACCGGCACGGTCACCCTCGACTTCGGCGACGGCACCGACCCGATCCTGGCGCCCCTCGACGGCGGGGTCGCGACCGCCGTCCACGCGTACGCCCACACCACCGGCAGCCCGTACACGATCACCGGCACCTACAACGGGGACGCGAGCTACAGCGGTTCCACCGGCACCGACAGCCAGACCGTGAATCCGGCGGACACCGTCACGAGCCTCTTCTCGTGGCCGGACCCCTCCACGGTCGGCGAGTCCGTGACCAGCATGACGGTGACCGTCACGACCGTCACCCCGGCGACGGGCACTCCCGTCCGCCCGGTCACCTTCGATTTCGGCGACGGCACTTCGACCGTCACCGTCGATACCGTGGGCGGTCTCGCGACGGTCACGCACGCCTACACCGCCACGGGCGGCAGCCCGTACACCATCACCGCCACGTACGACGGTGACGCCGACTTCAGCGCCTCCGAGGCCACCGACACCCACACCGTGCTCCAGGGCTCGACCACCATGGAGGTGACCGGTGCGCCGGACCCCGCCGTGGTGGGCGAGCCGGTGACCGTCACCGCCACCGTCACGGCGGTCCCGCCGGGAGCCGGTGTGCCGACCGGCACGGTCACCCTCGACTTCGGCGACGGCACGGCTCCCTCGACGGTGCCCCTGCTCGGCGGAGCCGTCGTCCTGACCCACACCTACACCAGCAGCGTCGGCAGCCCCTTCGCCATCGTCGCCACCTACAACGGCAGCGCCGACTTCACCGCCTCGGTGGACACCGAACACCAGACCGTGCTGCCCGCCGGGACGACCACCACCGTGGTCGCCGCGCCGGACCCGTCCGTCTCCGGCCAGCCGGTCACCTTCACGGCGACCGTGGCCCCGGTGGCGCCGGGCGGCGGCACCCCGACCGGCACCGTCACCTTCGACTTCGGCGACGGCTCCGCTCCGGCCGCGGTGCCCGTCGTCGACGGGACGGCGACCGCGCAGTACGCGTACCCCGGCACGTCCGGCAGCCCCTATACGGTCACCGCCACGTACGGCGGCGACGTCGACTTCACCGGTTCCGGCGCCACCACCACGCAGACCGTCGCCCAGGCCGCGACCACCGTCACCGTGGTCACCTCACCCGACCCCTCCCTGGTGGGCCAGCCCGCCACCGTCACCGCCACGGTGGCGGCGCAGGCCCCGGGCGGCGGCACCCCGACCGGCACGGTCACCTTCGACTTCGACGACGGGACCGCGCCCGTCACGGCGCCGGTCGCGGCGGGCGTGGCGACGACCACCCACATCTGGGCCGACACCTCGGGAACTCCGTACGCCGTCACCGCCGACTACAGCGGCGACGCCGACTTCACCGCGACCACCGGCACCGACACCCATATCGTCGGCCCGGCCGCGACCACCGTCACCGTGGTGTCCTCGCCGGACCCGTCGGTGGTGGGCCAGCCGGTCACCGTCACCGCCACGGTCGCTGCGGTCGCGCCCGGCGCCGGGAGTCCGCCCGGCACGGTCACCATCGACTTCGGCGACGGAACGCCCGCCGTCACCGCGTCCCTGACGGGCGGCAGCGCCACCGTCACCCACGTCTGGGAGCACACGTCGGGCAGCCCGTACACCGTCACGGCCACCTACGACGGGCACCCGGACTACACCGGCTCCACCGGGACGGACGCCCAGACCGTCGGCCCGGCCGTGACCACCACCGCCCTCAGCGGTCTGCCCGATCCCTCCGTGACGGGCCAGCCGGTGACGTTCATCGCGCAGGTCGTGCCGGACGCCCCGGGCGAGGGCTCGCCGACGGGGGCGGTGACGTTCAACTTCGGCGACGGCACCCCGACGGTCCTCGTACCGGTGAACGACGGCGTGGCGACGACCACGCACGCCTACGCGGACGCGGCGGGCAGCCCCTACACGGTCAGCGCCACCTACGGCGGCGACGGCGACTTCACCGGCTCCGTGGGGACGGAAACCCACACCGTGCAGTCGGCGCCGACGACGACGGTGGTCGGCTCGTCGCCGGATCCCTCGGTGTCGGGCCAGCCGGTGACCGTCACCGCCACGGTGGCGGTGCAGGCCCCGGGCGCGGGCACCCCGACCGGCAGCGTCACCTTCACCTTCGGCGACGGCAGCCCCTCCGTCACCGCCCCGCTGGCCGCGGGCACCGCCACCGTCACCCACATCTGGGCCCCATCACCGCCGACTACGGCGGGGACGCCGGGTTCACCGCCTCCACCGGCACCGACACCCAGACCGTGGCCCCGGCCGCGACCACGACCACCGTGGAGTCGTCGCCGGATCCCTCGGTGTCGGGCCAGCCGGTGACCGTCACCGCCACCGTCGCGCCCGCCGCCCCGGGCGCCGGGACCCCGACCGGCAGCGTCACCTTCACCTTCGGCGACGGCAGCCCCTCCGTCACCGCCCCGCTGGCCGCGGGCACCGCCACCGTCACCCACATCTGGGCCCGTACACCGTCACGGCCGACTACGGCGGGGACGCGGACTTCACCGCCTCCAGCGGCACCGACACCCAGACCGTCGGCCCGGCCGCCACCGAACTGACCCTGGTCTCCTCCCCGGACCCGTCCGTGACCGGGGAGGCGGTCACCTTCACGGCCCGGGTCTCGGCCGCCGCCCCGGGCGCGGGCCGGCCCACCGGGACCGTCACCTTCGACTTCGGCGACGGAAGTCCGACCGTCACGGCTCCGGTGGCCGGCGGGGTGGCGACCATCACCCACGCCTTCGCGGACGCCACCGGCAGCCCCTACACGGTCACCGCCACCTACAGCGGGGACGCCGACTTCGCCCCCGCCGCCGTCACCGACACCCACACGGTGTCGCCCGGCGCGACCACCACGTCCACCACGGTTGCCTCCTCCCCCGATCCCTCGGTGACGGGCCAGCCGGTGACGTTCACCGCGACCGTGACCCCGGCCCCGCCCGGTGCCGGGGTGCCCACGGGCACGGTCACCTTCCGGTTCGGCGACGGTACGGCGGCCATCACGGCGCCCCTCTCCGGCGGGGTGGCCACCGCCACCCACGCCTACGCGAGCGCCGCGGGCAGCCCCTACACCGTCACGGCCGAGTACAGCGGGGACGCCAACTTCAGCTCCTCCACGGGCACGGACACCCAGACGGTCGGGCAGGCGTCGACCACCACGACGGTGGTCTCCGCACCCGATCCGTCGCTGACCGGTCAGCCGGTGGCCTTCACCGCGACCGTGGCGCCCGTCGCGCCCGGCGCCGGGGTGCCGACCGGCACCGTCACCTTCGACTTCGGCGACGGCACCCCGACGACGTCGGTGCCGGTCATCGGCGGCGTGGCCCGGATCACCCATACGTACGGCAGCGCGGGCGGCCCGTACCCGGTGACCGCGACCTACGACGGGGACGCGAGCTTCACCGCGTCGAGCGGCACCGACACCCAGACCGTCAACAAGGCCGCCACCACCACCGCCGTCACCTCCTCACCCGACCCCACCGTGGTCGGCCAGTCCACCACCATCACCGCCACCGTGGCCTCCATCGCCCCGGGAGCCGGAAGCCCGACCGGCACCGTCACCTTCACCTTCGGCGACGGCACCCCCTGGCGACGGTCACGCACACCTACACCGGGGCCTCGGGCAGCCCGTACACCGTCACGGGCACCTACAACGGTGACACCAACTTCACCGCCTCCAGCGGCACCGACACCCAGACCGTCAACAAAGCCGCCACCACCACCGCCGTCACCTCCTCACCCGACCCCACCGTCGTGGGCCAGTCCACCACCATCACCGCCACCGTGGCCTCCATCGCCCCGGGAGCCGGAAGCCCGACCGGCACCGTCACCTTCACCTTCGGCGACGGCACCCCCTACGCCGCCACGTCCGGCACGCCGTACCCGATCACGGCCACCTACAACGGCGACGACAACTTCACCGCCTCCAGCGGCACCGACACCCAGACCATCGGCAAGGCCGCCACCGCCACCGCCGTGACCTCCTCGCCCGACCCGTCCGTGGCGGGCCAGCCGGTCACCGTCACCGCCACGGTCGCGCCCGTGGCACCGGGGGCCGGGACCCCGACGGGCACGGTCACGTTCACCTTCGGGGACGGCACGGGTCCGACGTCCGCGCCCCTGTCCGGCGGCATCGCGACCGTCGCCCATGTCTTCAGCGGGACGTCCGGCAGCCCGTTCGCCATCACGGCCACCTACAACGGCGACACCAACTTCACCGCCTCCAGCGGCACCGACACCCAGACCGTCAACAAAGCCGCCACCACCACGGCAGTGGTCTCCTCACCCGACCCCTCGACCGTNGGCCAGTCCGTGACCCTCACCGCGACGGTCGCGGCGGTCGCCCCCGGGGCCGGGACCCCGACGGGCACGGTCACCTTCACCTTCGGCGACGGCACGAGTTCCGCCACCGCCATCCTGGCGGGCGGTATCGCGACCGTCACCCACCCCTACACCACCAGGACCGGCAGCCCGTACACCGTCACCGCCACCTACAACGGCGACACCAACTTCACCGCCTCCAGCGGCACCGACACCCAGACCCTCACCAAGATCACGACCACCACCACGGTGACCTCGACCCCCGACCCCTCGGTGGTCGGGCAGTCGGTCACCATCAGTGCGACGGTCTCCTCCGCGTCCGGTACGCCGACCGGAATGGTCACCTTCGCCTTCGGCGACGGGACGAGCACGGCCGCGGCTCCGCTGTCCGGCGGCATCGCGACCGTCACCCACACCTACACCACGACCACGGGAAGCCCGTTCACCGTCACCGCCACCTACGGCGGGAACGACAACTACGCGAGCTCCAGCGGCACCGACACCCAGACCGTCAGCAGGGCGGCCACCACCACGACCGCGGTCGCCACCCCGAACCCGGCGATGGTGAGCGACCCGGTGACCGTCACCGCGACCGTGGCCCCCGTCGCGCCCGGCACGGGTACGCCCACCGGAACCGTCACCCTCGCCATCCCGGGGCGCACCCCGCAGACCGTGACGCTCGCGGGCGGCACGGCGTCCGCCGTGTTCAACCCGCTGCCGAAGGGCACGTACACCGTCACCGCCAACTACAACGGCTCCGTCAACCACGCGCCCTCCGCCGGGACCACGACCCTCGTCGTGACGACGCCGGGCTGAGGCCCCTAGGGGGCGTCCGGCCCGGTGGGCCGGTCCGCACCGTCCCCCTCCGGCCGCTTGTACATCCTCGTCGCCGTGATCTGGCCGTGCACCTGCTCCCCCTCGGGGTCCTGTACCGGCAGGCCCGGCCGCAGATGCTCCTCGACGCTGATGTACTTGAGCCCGGCCCGCAGGTCCGCGTCGTTCCGCAGCCGGATCACCAGCGGGAACTCGGCCAGCGCCGTCGTGTCGAACAGCCCCGTCGTATAGAGCAGCTGGACGCCGAGCGCGTCCGCGACCGCGCGCTGGAGCTCCAGCAGATACGTCGCGTTGGCCCGGCCGATCGGGTTGTCGAGGAACAGCGTGCCCGCGTGGCGGTGCTTGTCGCGGCCCCGGTCGTTGCTGCGCAGCGCGGCCATCGTGCAGTACAGGGCGATGGCGGCGGTCAGCAGCTGGCCGCCGGAGAAGACGTCGCCCATCTGCCCCACCGGCACCCGCTCCGCCCGCAGCACCGCGTCCGGCTTCAGGATCTCCACGGCCACCCCGCGCGGCTGGAGCGCCGCCGAGACGCCGCGCAGCAGCAGGGACATGCCGTCCCGGCGCAGATCGGAGTTCTTCTTCACCGCCGAACGCGTCGCCTCGTCGATGACCTCGCCCAGCCGCTCCGTCAGCGTCGCCTGGTCCGGGTCGTCGAACCGGATCCGCAGGAACTCCTGCCCCGACCACTCGCCAAGACCCTCCGGGAGCCGGGAGAGCCGCTGCGCCGAACGGAGCGTGGCCAGGCAGGATTCGACCAGGCCGCGCAGCCGGTCGACGATGGAGTCGCGGTTGCGCTCCAGCTGCTCCAGCTCGTCGGTCAGCACCCGCAGCCGGGGCGCGAACGCGTCGGCCCAGGCGGCGGCGTGCTCGGGCAGCGCGGCCGCGGGCAGTTCGCGGATCTGCTGGCGGGCGGGGGTACGGACCTGCTCGTAGCGGGTGGAGTTGGCGTGCCGCACGAGGACGTCGCTCGCCTCCCGGACCGCCGACTCGGCGCCCGACAGATCGGCCGCGCAGCCGCGCAGCGAGCGGCGGGCCTCGGTGGCCGCCTGCCGGGCCTCGGCGAGGCCGCCCGCGTACGGGTCGGGGCGCTCGCCGTCGTCCTCGGCGCCGGGGCCGTCGCGCAGCAGGTCCCGCAGCAGGGCGGCCGTCTCGTCGAAGCCGCCCGCCGCGTCCTCCGCGGAGCGGTGGGCCCGGAGCAGGTCGGCGTGGGCGGTGCGGGCGGTGTCCAGCGCGTCCGTCCGGGCGGCCAGTTCGCCGTTGGCCGTGCGCAGCAGCTCCTTCGCCTGCTCCGCATCGGCCGGAACCATCTCCTCCGGCAGGGCGGTGTGTGCGTCGCCGTCGGCCGGTGCCAGCCGCTCGGCCTCGCCGCGCAGGCGGCCGAGCTGCTCGCTCGCCGCCGACGCGCGGGTCTCCAGCATCTGGACGAGCGACTCGGCGCGGGCGGCCGCGGCCTGCCGGGACGGCCCGTCCGCGCCGTCGGTGCCCTCCAGCAGCTGGGCGGCGCGGGTGCGGACCTTGTTGGTGAGCCGGTCGAGGGTGGCGAGCGCCGCGCTCTCGTCGCTCTCCGCGCGCGCCTGTTCGGCCCGCAGATCGGCGCCGACGCCGACCTTCTCGTACACCTGGGAGGCCGTGCGGTACGCCTCGCGCAGCGCGGGCAGCGACGCGGACGGCGGCTCGGTGTCGTCGCCCAGGTCGTCGGGCGCCCCCGCGATCTCCGCCCGCTCGGCGCGCAGGGCGCGCGCGGTGCGGTGCGCGTCGTCGGCCGCGCGCTGGGCCGCGCGCCGGTCCTCGTCGGCGGCGCGCGCCCGGTCCACGCAGGCGGCCGCCTGCTCCTCGGCCTCGGCCGCCTCGTCGGCGAGTTCGCGCAGCCGGGTCTGCCAGGTGGCCCGCTCGCGCAGCCGGTACGCGAGCCCCGCCAGCGCGTCCGCCACCCGGCGGGCCCGCTGCGCGGCCTCCTGCCGCTCGTCCCGCACCCGGGCCGCCTCGGTGGCCGCCTCGTCCGCCTCGGCCCGGGCCGTACGGGCCTCCACCAGCTCGTGCTGCGCCACCTCGGCCGCCTCCGCGGCACCCTCGGCGGCGGCCGCCAGCTCGGCGAGCCGCCCGGCAGGGCACCCGTTGCGCCACGACGCCAGCCGGGCCGCCAGCGCCCGGTCCCCGGACAGGCGGGCAGCCAGCGCCCGGATCTCCTCGTCCCGCGCGGCGGCCCGGTCCCGCAGCCCGCGCCGCTCGTCGTCGGCGGCGCGCTCGTCGTGCATCGCCGGGTTCGGCGGGACGAGGAACACCCCGCTCTCCTCGCCCGCCCCGGGCGCGGGCGTCGGCGCGAGCAGCGCGGCGGCCGTCCCGACCGCGACGGCCGAACGCGGCAGCAGCGACGCCTGCCCCAGCACGGCGCGGGCGCGGGCGTGGGTGTCGGGGTCCGTGATGACGACGCCGTCCACGAGCTCGGGCCGGGCCGCGAGCACGGCCGCGTGGTCGGCGGGGTCGACGGCCTGCGCCAGATAGCGCCAGCCGGGCAGGGCGGGGATGCCGTGCTCGCCCAGGTACTCGACGGCGGCCAGCACGTCGGTGCTCGGCGGCAGCAGCCCGCCGTCGCCGAGCGCCGCGAGGATGCGCGAGTCGTCGGCGGCGGCGGTCCGCAGGTCGAACAGCTGCCGCTCGGCGGAGGCCACGCTCTCCTCCAGCAGCTCCCGCAACGCGTCGGCGTTCCGGTCCAGCTCCTCGGCGGTCAGCGGCCCGTCGCCCGCGGGCCGCCGCGGTGGTGCGGGCGCGGCGGCGCCGGACCTCGCGGGCGCGTCACCGTCGCCGACCTCGGGGGCCCAGCAGTCCTGCTCGTCGTCGGACGGGCTTTCCGCCGTGTCCACTGGGTGCGGTGGACCGGATTCCGGCGCCTGCTCGGGCACGGACGCGTCGTTGTCGTCCGCATCGGCTGAGCCCCGGTCGGCACCACCGTCCTCGTCATCCTCGCCGTCGTCGCCGACCCGGGCCGTGACCCGCCCCGGCGGCGGCGAATCGGCCGCGTACACGCGTGCGGCGGCAGGTGTGCCGTCCCCGTCCTCGTCCTCGACGTCCTCGACGTCCTCGACGCGGACCGTCACCTGGCCCCGGGGGCGGGAGTCGGCCGCGTGGGTGTGGCCGGTTGGGGGCGGGTCCTCGTCGGGGGCGTAGGCGTGGTCGGGGTGCGGCGGGCGGTCGGGGTCCACGGCGCACTCGTCGGGGGTGCGGGTGGCGGGGTCCGCGCGGAAGGCGGCGGGGAGTTGGGACAGGCCCAGCATGTCGTCCGCGTCCGGGTCGTCGTCCACCCGGACCGTGACCCAGCCCGTGCGGGACGCCTCGGCCGCCGAGGGGCGGGCGGGGCGGCGGGCGGCGGGGATGGCGGCGGTCGGCTGGGGAAGGCCCAGCAGCTCCAGGAGGCGGGGCTCGGCGCCCAGGGCTTCGGCGGCGCGCCGCTCCGCGTCGTACGCCGACTCCGCCGCCCGCGCCGCGTCGGCCGCGCGGGCGGCGGCCAGCTCGGTGCGGGACTGCTCGGCGGCGGTCGCCCTCGCGTGGTCGGCGGTGCGGCCCGCCGTCTCGCGGGCGGCCTCCCAGGCCGCGGCGGTCGTCTTCTCGGCGTCGCTGGCGGCGAGCGCGGCGCGGGCCGGGTCGGCGTCGGGGGCGGAGTCGTCGAGCCATCCGGCGCGCACGGCCTCGGCGGTCTCCTGCTCGACCTCGGTGAGCCGCTGCCGCAGGTGCTCGGCCTCGCTGCGGGCGCGCTGGGCGGAGGTGGCGGCGGAGGTCGCGTCGCGGTGGGCGGCCTCTCCGGCCTGCTGGAGGGCGGCGGAGCGCTCCTCCTCCTCGTTGGCGTGCCGTTCGCCGTCCTCCGCGGCCGCGTGCAGGGCGCGTACGAGGCCGGCGGCGGCCTTGGCGCGGGCGGCGAGCGCGGGGGCCGCGTCCCGCTCGGCCTCGCGGATGGCGGCGGCCACGCGCGCGGAGCGGTCGGCGGCGGCGCGGTGGCGGAGCACCGTCTCGGCGGCCTGCCAGGCGGAGTGCAGGGTGCGGGCGTCGTTGAGCTCGCGGCGCTGGGCGGCGGCGCCCTTCTCGGCGGCGGCGAGGGCCAGCGAGGCGTGGCGGTAGGCGAGTTCGGCGGCCACCAGGTCGCTGCGTCCGCGCGCGGTCTCCGCCTCGGTGACGGCGTGCGCGGCGGCGGCGACCGCTTGCGCGAGTTCGGCGGCGCGGCCCCGCTCCTCGGCGCCGCGCGCGGAGAGCCGCCGGGCGAGCGTACGGGTGCGGCGCTCGGCCCCCGCGTGCACGCCGCGGGCCTGCTCGCGGCGCTCGGCGGCGTCGGCGATGCGCTGGAGCAGGTCCAGCGAACCGGCCGTGAAGTCGCGCTCTGCGGTCAGCTCGGCGCGGCGGCCGAGCTTGTGCGCGAAGCCGTGGACGAGGTCGGCGAGCCCGTCCGTGTCGCGGGTGTCGGTGACGGCGCGCAGCAGCAGATCGGTGAAGTCGGAGTCGTTCTTGACGGCGAAGAGCCCGGCCGCCTCGCCCTCGTCGGCGTTCATCTCGCGCTGGTAGCGGAAGAGTTCGGGGTCGAGGCCGAGTTCGCCGAGGTGTTCGTTCCAGCGCTCGTGGATCTCCACCCAGGAGACGTCCAGGTGCGGATACGCCTTGTCCGCCTCGGTGAGGGCGTCCCGGAACCCCTTCATGGTGCGGCGGCGGCCGCGGGCGGTGGAGGCGCCCTCCGCGGAGGGGCGGACGGAGGCGGCCTCGGCGACCGGCAGCGAGTCGAGGCTGAGCCCGGGACCGGGGCGGAACGAATACCACGCCTCGGCGAACTTCCGCGGGTCGTTGGAGACCTGGCGGCCGCGCCACTCGCTGACCTTGCCGACCACGATCGACTCGCCGGTGACCGTGTGCTGCCACTCCAGGGCCACATGCCCGCAGTCGTCGGCGAGCAGGAACTTGCGCAGCACACCGGAGCTGGCGCCGCCGAGCGTGTTCCGGTGGCCGGGCAGCATGACCGAGAAGATCAGCTTGAGGAGGACGGACTTGCCGCCGCCGTTCTCCAGGAAGAGCACCCCGGCGGGGGCGGGGCGGCGCGGCGGGCCGACCGGCTCGTCCTCGAAGAACTCCGCCTGGGTCGGCGCGGGGCTGGGCACCGGATCGCCGACTCCGCGCAGGTCCAGCACGGTGTCGGCATAGCGCGCACCGGCCGGCCCGATGGAGTAGAGGCGGATCCGGGACAGCTCGTACATGGCGGCGGACTCTCGTTGTCGGAGGTGGGTCGGAAGTGGGTGGGAGACTGGTCGGAGGGTGACGGCGCGGGGTCAGGAGTGGAACGGCAGACCGGCGTCGGCGACGAGGTCGAGGGCGTCGCCCTCCTCCGGGGGCAGCAGCGTCGCGCTGCCGTCGCCGACCGGCACGACGCCGAGCGCCAGCAGCTCGGACATGGCGGCACCGGCCGCCATGTCGCGCACCTGGAGCTGGTAGCGGGCGGTGGTGCGGTACGTGCCGCCGGACTCGTCCCCGGTGCGCTGGAGGAACCCGGAGTCGACGAGGAAGGCGACGGCCTTGCCGATGATGCCGGTCGTCGAACCGGCCAGCCGGCGCGCGTCCTTGGTCGCCCCGGTGGCGCTGCGCCGGGCGTACACCCGCCAGGCGGCCTCCAGTCCGGGCGCGTCGGTGGCCGGGTCGGTGTTCTCGCCCTGCTCCTCGGCCCGCTCCTCCAGGCGGGCGCAGGCCTGCCGTACGAAGGCGTCGACACCGTTGACGGTGACCCGGCCGATGTACCCGTCGTCGGCCAGGTCCTCGGGGCGCGGGAACGCCATGGCGGCGACGGCGAGATGGGCGAGCCCGTGCAGGAAGCGGTCGGCGGAGTCGCTGGCGGCGCGGCGGGCGTAGTCGCCCATGCGGACGGCGAAGACGGAGTCCTCGGCGGCGGTCACGGCCATCCCGGCGCGGGTGGACACCTCCAGCACGATCAGGCCGAGCCCGGCGGCGACAGCGTCGGCGAGCCGGGCGAAGGCCGGTTCGTCGCGGTAGCGGCGCAGCAGCTCGCCGTATTCGACGTCCCGGGCGGGCAGCAGCTTGGGCTGGAGCCCGAAGGACACCAGCCGCGCCGCGTCGGCCGCGTCGGCGGGCGTGACCCCGCCCGCCGGGGCGCTCGGCGCCTCGGTCGGCTCGTGCTGGGCCGCGTCGTCGGCGGCGTCGTACTCGGTCACGGGTGAAGCTCCTTGCGCGGGGCGTACTCACGGGGTGTGGCGAGGGCGGCGGCAGATCCGGCACGGCCGGGACGGCCGGGGGCCTTTCGGGGGTGCATCTACGCCACCTCCGTCCGGTCCGCCGCCATGCCCGCGGCGTCCAGGAGGGCGGTGCCCACTATGAGGTCGGCGCCGCCGAATTCGTGGTCCTCCAGCTCGGTGCCGTCGTCCACGGCGAACAGCAGCCGCTGCTCGCCCTGGCGGTAGGCGGTGCCGACCGGGGGGCTGGCGGCGTGGACGGCCAGGAGGGCGATCAGGTAGGGCAGGTCGGGGTCGCGGCGGCGGGCCTCGGCGAGGAGGCCGGAGAGGCGCCGCGGGGCGTCGGCGGGGAGGTCGAGCAGTTCCATGGCGACCGCGAGCTGTTCCTCGCTGAAGCGGCTGTCGTCGGGGGTCGCGATGAGGTCCGGCTCGGGCATCTCCGCGCCGAGGTGTTCGCGCTCGACGGGCGGGGTGAGGAGCAGGTCGACCAGGTCGCCGACGCGCACGGAGGTGGGCGTCCGCATTCCGGTGCCGCGGGCGAAGAAGGCGTCGGTGACCCGCCCGGACTGCTCCACGGGGAGCGGCAGGATCGGGGCGAGGAGCTGCCCGTACAGGTCGAGTCCGGCGCGCGCGGCGGGCGGGGCGAACGCCTGGCGGTCCTGCTCGGCGCGGAACAGCGGCCCGGCCTCCAGCAGCCGGGACTGGAGTTGGGTGTGGCGGCGGATGCAGTCCTTGACGATGTCGACCAGTTCGGCGGCACGCCGCTTGTGCTCGGCGCCCTCGGCCTCGTCGCGCGCCTTGCGGATGTTGGTGAGGATCGCGTTCTCGTGGCGGTAGCGGTCGGCGACGTGGTCCAGCGCCTCGGTGATCAACTCGGGGACGGTGCGCAGCCAGTCGACCGCGCGGACGTTGCGCCGGGTGGCGTCCAGCGTGCGGCGCAGCGTCTCCGAGTACTGCACGGTGCGGTAGCGGGCCTGCTCCGCGGCGAGTTGGGCGTCGGCGAGGCGGCCGCGGCTGATGAGGACCTCGAGCTTGACCTCGGCGGCGATCTGGGCGCTGGTGACGTCCGTGTCGAGGGCGCCGACCAGGACGTTGACCGCTTCGTCGGTGGTGCGCAGATAGACACCGCCGCCGGGCCCCGGCACCTCCTCGATCAGCTTGAAGTCGTAGTCGCGGCGGACATACGCGCCGTCGGCGCCGAACGTCCCGTACACGGCGCGGAAGCCGCGGTCCACGCTGCCGACGTTGATCAGGTTCTCCAGCACCCAGCGGGCGACGCGCTCGTGCTCGGCGGCGGGCCGCTCCGGGGCCTGGGCGGCGACGCGGGGCAGCAGCCTGGCCACTATCTGTTCGTGGTCGGCGCCGGTGTCGAAGTCCATGTTGAGCGTGACCAGGTCGATGGCGGCGAGGGCGACCTCGGCCATCGCGTACACCCCGTACTCCCCCGCGAGGTTGGCCTTGCGGGTGTCCAGGTCATGGAGCGGCGCGGTGCACGCGAGCGCGCGCAGCCGCCGGGCCAAGCCCTCGTCGGCGGCCGGTCCCGGCGCCGGGCGGGCCGGCCCGTCATGGCCGTTGAGCTGGGGCGCAGTCGCGGCCCCGGGGGGTGGAGATGTCACGTCGCACAGATTAGGCGGTCGCACCGACAACGCACGAAACGGCGCGGAGATCCCGCTATGTCGGGGCGCGATGTCAGGACGCGTCGTGCCCGTACACCGGCGCGTCGCCCGCAGCTCACCGACCGGTCAGTCTACGGCTACGTCAGCCGATCCGCTGGGTGTACGCCTCGGAGAGCTGAGCCAGCGAATCCTCCAGATAGGCGGCGAGCAGCCGCTCGGCGCCCGGCGCGTCGCCGTCCTCCAGTGCCCGCAGCATCTGCCGGTTGCGGTCGAGGTAGGGCTCGTGGAAGCGCCGGGGGTCGTCCATCATGTGAAAGACGAGGCGGAGTTCGGCCAGCACGCCCCGCATCAGCTCGTCGGTGCGCGGGCTGCCCGCCAGCGCGACGATCCCCTGGTGGAAACGGATGTTGGCGGTGCCGAGATCCCGCCAGGCGGCGTCGCGGTCGGCCTGCTCGCCCGCCGCCACGGCTTGGCGCAGCGCGTCGAGCGGATAGGGCGGCTCGCCGAGTCCGCGCAGGGCCGCGCATTCGACGAGTTGCCTCACTCGGTAGATGTCCACGACGTCATCGACAGCGAGCACGCGGACGAAGACCCCGCGGTTGAGTTCGTGGACGAGCAGGCGTTCGTGCGTGAGCAGCCGGAATGCCTCGCGCAGGGTGTTGCGGGAGATGCCGAGCGCGCCGCCGATGCTGTCCTCCGACAGCCGTGACCCGGGCAGGATGAACCCGTCCGTGATGCGGGTGCGCAGGATGTCGGCGACCCGCTCGGCGGTGCTGGTGCGCCCCAGCAGGGCACGGTCGTCCGCCAGCCCGGCGAACGCCGCCTGACCGGCTCCGTTCTTCCCCACGCGCCCTCTTCTCTTCTCGCCCCTTGCTCTCTGTCTGCGACCAGTCAACCGCAGAAACAGGAACGAAACAACATAGGTATTGCCGGATCGTTCAACGATCCTCTACGTTGACCGGCAAGCCGGACCGCCCCCGATCCCCTTCACCCTCGGGGGCGGCATTTCACGCCTCTGCCACACATCCCTCTCTGCGAGGTGGCCATGAGCACATCCCCGACAACACCATCAAATCTCCCGAACGAGACAGATCCGACATCTCACCCCACCGTCCAAGGCGCCGAGGACAACGGCGCCTTCGCCTGGCGCCGCGACCTCGGACCGCGTGGCCGCCGCGCGTTCAACGGCGCCTTCGGCGGCTACGCCCTGGACTCGTACGACTTCTTCGCCCTGCCGCTGAGCATGGTCGCCATCGCGGCGTACTTCGGGCTCAGCAGTGACCAGACCGGGCTGCTCACCACCGTCACCCTCGTGGTCTCCGCCGTGGGCGGTGCGCTCGCCGGGATCCTGGCCGACCGGATCGGCCGGGTGAAGGCGCTGATGATCACGGTGATCACGTACGCGGTCTTCACCGTGGCCTGCGGGTTCGCGCCCAGCTACGAATGGCTGCTGGTGCTGCGCGCCTTCCAGGGGCTCGGGTTCGGCGGTGAGTGGGCGGTCGGCGCGATCCTCGTGGCCGAGTACGCCTCCGCCAAGCACCGCGGCCGCACCCTCGCCTTCATCCAGAGCTCCTGGGCGGTCGGCTGGGCCCTCGCCGTGGTCGTCTACACCCTCGTCTTCCAATTCGTCGACGAGGACATCGCCTGGCGCGTGATGTTCTGGACCGGCGCCCTCCCCGCCCTGCTCGTGTTCTACATCCGCAGGAACGTCACCGACGCGCCCCAGGCCGCCGAGCAGCGTGCCAACAGCACCAGGCGCGGTTCGTTCGCCGAGATCTTCCGCCCGGGGCTCCTCAAGACCACGATCTTCGCCTCGCTGCTCGCCACCGGGGTCCAGGGCGGCTACTACACGCTCGCCACCTGGGTCCCGACGTTCCTCAAGGAGGAGCGGGGCCTCACGGTCGTCGGCACCGGCGGCTATCTGACGTCCCTGATCTCGGGCGCCTTCACCGGCTACCTCACCGGCGGCTACCTCACCGACCGGCTGGGCCGGAAGAAGACCATCGCACTGTTCGCCTTCCTCTCCGCCGGCTGCATCCTCGTCTACACCCACATCCCGAGCGGCGCGAACACCCTGCTGCTGTTCCTCGGATTCCCGCTGGGCTTCTGTATGTCGGCCATCTTCAGCGGCTTCGGCTCGTTCCTCAGCGAGCTGTACCCCACCGCCGTCCGCGGCACCGGGCAGGGCTTCACCTACAACACCGGCCGTGCCGTGGGCGCGTTCTTCCCGACCCTCGTCGGATTCCTCGCCGGCAGCTGGGGCCTCGGCGGAGCGCTGGTGTTCGGCGCCGTGGGCTACGGCATCGCCGTCCTCGCCCTCCTCGGCCTGCCGGAGACCCGCGGCCGTGAACTGGTCTGATGACAACGAACGGGAGCACGACATGAGCGTCACCACACCGCCCGCGGACCCCGCCCGCGCGCGCGAGATGTTCCGGTCCGGCCTCTCCTCCCCGACGGCCGGATGGGCTCCGGGCTACGCGCAGGTCAACCTCATCGCAGTGCCGGCCGACTGGGCGGAGGACGTACGGCTCTTCTGCCGCCGCAACCCGGCGCCCTGTCCGGTCCTCGACGAGACCGGGCCCGGTTCCGTGGCCACCCGGCTGGCCGCCGGCGCCGACCTGCGTACCGACTTCCCCGGCTACCGCGTCTGGGAGCACGGCGAACTCGTCGCCGAACCGGCCGAGGTGACCGCCCACTGGCGGGACGACCTGGTCGCCTTCCTCATCGGGTGCAGCTTCACCTTCGAGACGGCGCTCGCCGCCGCGGGCGTGCCGCTGCGCCACATCGAGCAGGGCCGCAACGTGCCCATGTACGTGACGGACCGCCAGTGCCGTCCGGCGGGGCGGCTCTCGGGCCCGATGGTGGTCTCCATGCGGCCGATACCCTCCGGGCTGGTCCCCACCGCGCGCGAGGTGAGCGGGACGATGCCCGCCGTGCACGGCGCCCCCGTGCACGAGGGTGACCCGGCCCAACTCGGCATCCGCGACCTCTCCCGGCCCGACTTCGGCGACTCGGTAGAGTTCCGGACGGGCGACGTTCCGGTGTTCTGGGCCTGCGGGGTGACACCGCAGGCGGCCGTCATGGCCTCCCGCCCGCCCTTCGCGATCACCCACTCCCCGGGCCGGATGCTCGTGACGGATGTACGGGACGAGGAGTACCGCACGTCATGAATTCCCAGCCGTACCACCGACCTCCGGAGGAGCGATGACCGACGCACCGTTCGGCGCGCCGATCGACCTCAACGCCGACCTCGGCGAGGGCTTCGGCCACTGGCGGCTCACCGACGACGAGGCGCTGCTGTCCGTCGTCACCAGCGCCAATGTGGCCTGCGGCTTCCACGCCGGCGATCCGTCCACCATGCGGCGGGTGTGCGACCTGGCCGCCGAGCGCGGGGTCCGCGTCGGCGCCCAGGTGTCGTACCGGGACCTGGCGGGCTTCGGGCGGCGCGCCATGGACGTACCGGCGCGCGAGCTGGCCGACGAGATCGCCTACCAGATCGGCGCGTTGGAGGTCTTCGCCCGCTCGGCGGGCATCCGCGTCACCTACGTCAAACCGCACGGGGCGCTCTACAACCGCTGCGTGCACGACGCGGAGCAGGCCGCGGCCGTCGTCGAGGGCGTGCGCCTGGCGGGCGGGGAGGCGGCGCTGCCGGTCCTGGGCCTGCCCGGCTCGCGGCTGCACGAGGCGGCCGGCGCGGCCGGTCTGCCGGTCGTCGCCGAGGCCTTCGCCGACCGCGCGTACACGGCCGAAGGGACGCTCGTACCGCGTCGCGAGCCCGGCGCCGTCGTCACCGACTCCGGCACCGTCGTGAAGCGCTCCCTGATGATCGCCCGCGACAGGGCGGTGACCTCGATCGACGGGCAGCGGGTCGAGGTCACCGCACGGTCGCTGTGCCTGCACGGCGACACCCCGGGAGCCGTCGGCCTCGCCCAACGCGTACGGAACGAACTCGCGGCCTCGGGCGTACGGGTGGAGGCGTTCACTTGAACCCTCCCCCAGCCGAAGCAGAGGGATTCCTGGCTCAGGAAGCCCCACAGGTCGGCGACCTGAAAGGTCTTACTCCCTCAGCACCAGCCGGGACGGAACCTGCCCGGTTGCCCGAAAGCATTGAGTCGCACTGGCTTGGCTCTCGCTCAGCGCGTTGTGCGTGCTTGGTTCTCGCAACGCACGACACACGCCTTACCCGATCCCGTGGGCGGTATTTCGCCCTAGAGGCGAAATACCGTTCCTTGCCCTGCTCCGCAGGGGTTCGATTCCTCCCCCGCCTGAAAGCGGGGGCATCCTCGAAGGAGGCCACGTGACCGGTGCCGCGACAGTACGGGCGGCGGGAGCGGACGGCGGGGACGGGGCCCCGCCGCCCGGCCCGCGCGTCCTGCCCGTCGGCGAGCACGGGCTGCTCATCGAACTCGACAGCGGCGAGGCGGCCCAGGCGCTGCACGCCGAGATCCTTCGCCGCGCGGCGGCCCGCGAACTGCCCGCCGTGACCGAGATCGTGCCCGCCGCGCGGACCGTGCTCCTCGACGGTCTCGACGACCCCGCCCGGCTCGCCGCCGAGCTGCCCGGCTGGCGGATCCCGCCGCTCGCCCGGGACCGGGCCGGGACCGTCGAGATCCCGGTCCGCTACGACGGCCCCGACCTCGCCGAGGTCGCGGAGGTCTGGGGCGTCACGCCCGCCGAGGCGGTGGCGATCCACTCCGGCACCGAATTCCGGGTCGCCTTCTGCGGGTTCGCCCCCGGCTTCGGCTATCTGACCGGCCTGCCCGACCGCTACCAGATGCCTCGCCGTGCCACCCCACGGACCAGGGTCCCGGTCGGATCCGTCGCCCTCGCGGGCGCGTACACCGGCGTGTACCCGCGCTCGTCCCCCGGTGGCTGGCAACTCATCGGCACCACGGACGCGGTGCTGTGGGACACCGCCCGCGATCCGGCGGCGCTGCTCACGCCCGGCACCCGCGTCCGCTTCGTCGTGGCCGTGGCGCCGGACGGGAGGGAGCAGTGAGCGACAGCGCCTTCGCGGTCGTACGGGCGGGCGCGCTGACCACCGTCCAGGACTTGGGGCGCGCGGGCCACGCCCACCTGGGCGTGCCCCGCTCCGGCGCCCTCGACGAGCCCGCGCACCGGCTGGCGAACCGCCTCGTCGGCAACCCGGAGGACGCCGCGACCCTGGAGACCACGCTGACCGGGTGCGCCGTGCGGCTCCGCCGGGCGGCGACGGTGGCGGTCACCGGCGCCCCCTGCCCGGTGACCGTCGACGGCCGCACCGCCGCGTGGGGCGCGCCGGTGCGGCTCCCGGCGGGCGCCGTGCTGGACGTCGGCCCCGCCACCCACGGGGTGCGCGCGTACGTGGCGTTCGGGGGCGGGGTCGACGCCGAGCCGGTGCTCGGCAGCCGCGCCACCGACGTGCTCTCCGGCCTCGGACCGGCTCCGCTGGCCGACGGTGCGGTGCTGCGGCTCGGCGCCCCGCACGGGCCGGCCCCGGCGGTGGACTGGGTCCCGTACGCGGGCATCGTGCCCAAGCTGGTGCTTCCGGTGGTGTTCGGTCCGCGCGACGGCTGGTTCACCGCCGCCGGGCTGCGCACCCTCACCACCGGCCGGTTCCGGGTCGCGGCCGCGAGCAACCGGATCGGGCTGCGCACCGAGGGCCCGGCGCTGGAGCGCGCCGGGGAGGGCGAGCTGCCCAGCGAGGGCATGGTGCTCGGGGCCCTCCAGGTGCCGCCCGACGGCCGTCCGGTGCTCTTCCTCGCCGACCATCCGACGACCGGCGGCTATCCCGTGGTGGGCGTCGTCCCGGAGCCGTACCTGGCCGCCGCGGCGCAGGCCGCGCCCGGGACCCCGGTGCGGTTCGCCCCGCTGCGCCGCCCGGGCCCTCAGCCGTCCCGGGTGCGGGCCCCGTCCCGGGTGCGCACCGGGCGGCGGTGACTGGTGTCGCACCAGGGGTAGCGGGCGCTGCGCCCGCAGGCGCAGACCGCCACCATCACCCGGTCGGAGCGGACCGTGCTGCCGTCCTCCAGGACGACCTCCACCGGGCCCTCGACCAGCAGCGGGCCCTCGGGGTCGACGAGGACGCGCCGGGCCCCGGCACCGGGGGCTCCAGGCTCATCGGGCACAGCTGCTGCACTCGGTCGTACGGATGGCACGGATCACCACCAGCTCCTCCTTGTCGTCCCCCGGGCCGATCAGCCCCCGGGAGGCCAGCCAGGGGCCGCGCCGCCGCAGCACGGGCCCGAACGGGACGACGCGGCGCGCGGTCACATCCGTGTGCAGCCCCTGTTCGGCCAGCCGCTCCAGCGTCGTACCGACGCCGCTCAACGCGGACTGGACGAGCAGCAGCACTCCCCGTGGGCGCAGCAGCTCCGGCATCCGGGCGCACAGCCGGTCCAGCACCGCCCGGCCGTCCGGCCCCGCGTTCCAGGCGCGGCCGTCTCCGGCGCGCTCGAAGGGGCGGAGGCGGCCCGAGGGTACGTAGGGCGGATTGGCCAGGACGACGTCGAAGCGCCGCCCCGGGGCCACGGACGCCAGACCGCCGAGGCGGACCCGGACCGGCTCGCCGCTGAGCCGGGCGTTCAGCCAGGCCGCCAGCACCGCGCGCGCCGAGACGTCCACGGCCTCGACCCCCGCGGCTCCGCAGCGCGCGGCGAGGACCGCCAGCGCGCCGGTGCCCGTACCGATGTCCAGCACCTGGGCGCCCGGCAGGGCGGGCTCGCCGCGCACCGCCTCGGCCAGCAGGGCGGTGTCGTCCTGCGGCGTGTACACCCCGGGAGGCGCAATCAGTCGCATCCGCCCTAGGTACCTCATCGGCAACGATCGAAACCGCGCCGGTCCGTCCGGCCCGGATGCGTCGGCCGGGCGTTCGGGGGCACTCGGCGGGCCGGAGAACCAGCGGCAGAGCGGCGGAAGAGGAGCGGTCGATGACGAGTCTTCCCACCGGGTTCGCGCCCGCGTCGTACTGGATGGAGTCGGCCCCCGGCCCGGCGTATCCGGCCCTGGAGCCCGGTCCCGAGCGGAGCGTCCCCGAGGTCGAGGTCGCCGTCGTGGGCGGCGGTATCGCGGGAATCTGCACGGCCTGGGAGCTGGCGCGGGCGGGGCGCCAGGTGGCGCTGATCGAGGCGGACCGGCTGGCCGCGGGGGCGACGGGCCACACCACGGCCAAGCTCTCCGCCCTCCAGGGCCTCGCCTACCAGGACATCCGCGCCTCGCGCGGCGAGGAGGCGGCGCGGCTGTACGCGGCGTCCCAGGCCGACGCGGTGGACCGGGTCGGCCGGGTCGCCGCCGAGCTGGGCGTCGACTGCGATCTGGAGCGGGCCCCGGCGTACACCTACGCCGAGAGCGAGGAGTCGCTGGACGCGGTGCGGGCCGAGGCGGAGGCCGCCGCGGCGGCCGGTCTCGACGCCTCGTTCACGACGGAGACGGATCTGCCGTTCCCGGTCGCGGGCGCGGTCCGGGTCGCGGACCAGGCCCAGTTCCACCCCCGGAAGTTCCTGCTGGCCCTCGCCGGGGATCTGGTCGCGCGCGGCGGCCGGATCTACGAGAACTCGCGGGTCATGGGCCTGGGCGAGGGCCATCCCTGCCGCCTCACCACCGACCGCGGCGCGCGGATCCGGGCCCGCGAGGTCGTGGTCACCACCGCCTACCCGATCTTCGACCGGGCGCTGCTCTTCCCCCGGCTGAAGGTGCGGCGCGAACTGGTCGTCGCCGCGGTGCTGCCCGGGGACGGCCCCCCGCGCGGCATGTACCTCACGCCCGAGGACGACACCCGGTCGGTCCGTACCGCGCCCTTCGGGGCCGGCCGGCGGCTGCTCATCGTCACCGGGGAGAAGTTCACGCCCGGGGTGGGCAGCGTCGAAGGGCGCTACGAGCGGCTGATCTCGTGGACGCGGCGGCGCTTCCCGGGCGCCGAGCCCGCGTTCCGCTGGGCCGCGCAGGACAACTGGACCACCGACCACGTGCCGTACGTGGGCCCGCTCCACCCCGGCGCCCGGCACGCGTACGTGGCGACCGGCTTCGCCGGATGGGGCATGACCGGCGGCGTGCTCACCGGGCGGCTGCTGGCCGGACGCCTGACGGGACAGCCGCTGCCGTGGACGGACCTCTACGATCCGCGGCGGCTGAACCCGCTGCGGGAGACCCCGGCGCTGCTCCGGCTGCAAGGCGAGGTGGCGCGCCACTTCTTCGGCGACCGGATCTCCGGGGACGGCGTGGACGCGGTCCGTGACATCCCGCCGGGCGGCGGTGCGGTCGTCCGCGTCGGGGCGGGGCAGCGCGCCGTCCACCGCGACGAGGACGGGGCGCTGCACGCCGTGTCCGCGCGCTGCACCCATCTGGGGTGTCTGGTGCGGTTCGACGACGCCGAACGGACCTGGGAGTGCCCGTGCCACGGGTCCCGCTTCGCCGTCGACGGCAGCGTGCTCCAGGGCCCGGCGGTCCACCCGCTGGAGCGGTACGACGACCCCGGCGACGGGCACGACGGCCCGGACGGGGAGGGTCGGCGGTGACCACCGGTTCCCTGAACGCGGCCCCGCACGCGGCGCACGGCGCGCCCCCGCTGCCGGAGGCCCGCGGTCCGCTGTCCGCTGCGGTCCGTACCGCCCTGCTCCACGCGCCGCCGCCGGAAGACCTTCCGTCGGCCGGGGCCGCCGACCCGTTCGGTGAGGACCTTCAGCTCGCGCTGTACCTCGCCTACGAACTCCACTACCGGGGCTTCGCGGGCGTCGACGAGGCGTGGGAGTGGCAGCCGGATCTGCTGCGGCTGCGGGCCGCGCTGGAAGACCGGTTCCTCGGCGCGCTGCGCGAGGCCGTGCCCGGTGGCGCGGATGTGGCCGCGGAGCTGGACGCGCTGCTGGTCGAACCCCTGGACGCGCCCGGCGTCAGCCACCACCTCAGGAGCCGGGGCACCTGGGGGCAGCTGCGCGAATATCTGGCGCACCGCTCGCTGTACCAGCTGAAGGAGGCCGATCCGCAGGCGTGGCTGATTCCGCGGCTGACGGGACAGGCCAAGGCGTCGCTGGTGGCGGTGGAATTCGACGAGTTCGGGGCGGGCCACGGCGACCGGGTACACGCCCGGCTGTTCGCCGAGGCGATGGCGGGAGCGGGTCTCGACCCGGGGTACGGCCGCTACGTGGACCGGGCGCCCGCCGAGACGCTCGCCACCGTCAACCTGATGTCACTGCTCGGTCTGCACCGCTCCCTGCGCGGCGCGATGGCCGGGCACTTCGCCGCCCTGGAGATCACCTCGTCGCCCGGGGCCCGGCGGCTGGCGCAGGCCCTGGAGCGGCTGGACGCCGAGCCCCGGTGCGTACGGTTCTTCACCGAGCACATCGAGGCCGACGCGGTGCACGAACAGCTGATGCGCCGGGACGTCATCGGCGGTTTCCTCGCCGAGGAGCCGGAGCAGGCCCCGGCCGTCGTCTTCGGGATCCAGGCCACCGGCTACCTGGACGTGCGCTGGTCGGACCGCCTGCTCGGGGCGTGGGCGGCCGACCGCCCGTCCCTGCGCCTGCCGCTGTGCGGCGGCTGACCGCCGCGCGACGGGGCGCTCCGGGGCTGGCCGCCGCCCGGCGAGGGTGCGCCCCGCGCCTGTCGCCGTGCCCGCTGGCGCAGCACCCGGCGTTCCTCCTCGTCGGTGCCGCCCCACACGCCGTGGGTCACCCCGCTCTCCAGCGCGTAGGTGAGGCACTCGTGGATCACCGGGCAGCGGTGGCAGACCCCCTTGGCCAGGGCCTGCTGCGCCTGGGCCGCGGGTCCGGCCACCCCCACCGGGAAGAACAGCTCGGGGTCCTCGTCCACGCATGCCGCGCTCTGCCACCATTCCATGGCTGCCTGCCCCTTCTGTGATGCGTCGTGGTGGGATCCCGCCGCCGCCCGCGCGGGTCCGACGCGTCCAGCGGGTGGAGATGGAGAGGAAGCCGACCCCGCGCACGGTGCTTGGCGGGCTTGATAAGGAGCGGGTTTCCGGTGGGGGCGACCGCAAACGGGATTGATCGCGCCAATACGGCGGCGCGTACGGGGCCTCGGCTCAGTCCGGCGCCGGGCCGTATCCGCCGCCGCCCGGGGTGTGGACGACGAGGACGTCGCCGGTGCCGACATCGGCCGCGTCGCAGCCCGCCAGCCGGTCCACCGAGCCGTCGGCGCGCTCGATCAGGTTGGCGCCGAGCGCGCCCGGCGCGCCGCCCGCCATGCCGTACGGGGCGACCCGGCGGTGGCCGGTGAGCAGGGCCACCGTCATGGGCTCCAGGAAGCGGATGCGGCGGGTGACGCCGTGGCCGCCGCGCCAGTGGCCGCGGCCGCCGCTGTCCCTGCGCACCTCGAAGCTCTCGACCCGGACCGGGTAGCGCCACTCGAGCACTTCGGGGTCGGTGAGCCGGGAGTTGGTCATATGGGTCTGTACGGCGTCGGCGCCGTCGAAGCCGTCGCCCGCGCCCGAGCCGCTGGCCACCGTCTCGTAGTACTGGACGCGGTCGTTGCCGAAGGTGACGTTGTTCATCGTGCCGGAGCCCTCGGCCTGGACGCCGAGCGCCGCGTAGAGGGCGCCGGTGACGGCCTGGGACGTCTCGACGTTTCCGGCGACCGTGGCGGCCGGGTAGACCGGGGCCAGCATGGAGCCCTCGGGGATGCGGACCTCCAGGGGCTTCAGACAGCCGCTGTTGAGCGGGATGTCCTCGGCGACCAGGGTGCGGAAGACGTACAGCACGGCCGCCATCACCACCGAGCTGGGCGCGTTGGCGTTGCCCGGCGTCTGGGGCGACGTACCGGCGAAGTCCAGGACGGCTCCGCGGCCCGCGCGGTCCACGGTCACGGTGACGTGGATGACGGCCCCGCCGTCGGTCTCGTAAGCGTACGAGCCGTCGCGGAGGGCGCCGACGATGCGGCGTACGGACTCCTCGGCGTTGTCCTGGACGTGGCGCATATAGGCGTGCACGACGTCCAGGCCGAACTGCCCGATCATCCGGCGCAGTTCCTGGATGCCCTTCTCGTTGGCGGCGATCTGGGCGCGCAGATCGGCGAGGTTGGCGTCCGGGGCGCGGGAGGGGTACGGCCCGGCGGTCAGCAGTTCGCGGGTCTCGCGCTCGCGCAGCGCGCCCTCCCGGACCAGCAGCCAGTTGTCGAAGAGCACGCCCTCCTCCTCGATGGTGCGGCTGAAGGCGGGCATGGAACCGGGGGTGATGCCGCCGATCTCGGCGTGGTGACCGCGGGACGCGACCAGGAACAGCAGCCGTGTGCCCTCGTCTTCGAAGACCGGGGTGACGACGGTGACGTCCGGGAGGTGGGTGCCGCCGTGGTACGGGTCGTTGATGGCGTAGACGTCCCCGGGACGCATCGCGTCCCCGTTGCGCCGCAGCACCTCCTTGATGGACTCGCCCATCGAGCCGAGGTGCACCGGGATGTGGGGGGCGTTGGCGATGAGGTTGCCGTCGGCGTCGAACAGGGCGCACGAGAAGTCCAGCCGCTCCTTGATGTTGACGGAGTGGGCGGTGTTCTCCAGGCGCAGGCCCATCTGTTCGGCGATGGCCATGAAGAGGCTGTTGAAGACCTCCAGCATCACCGGGTCCACCTCGGTGCCGACGGCGGCGGTGCGCGGCCGGGGCCGGACCCGGGTGAGCAGCAGATGGCCGCGGTCGCCCAGGGCCGCCTGCCAGCCGGGGTCGACGACGGTGGTGGCGTCGTCCTCGGCGATGACCGCCGGGCCGGTGAGGGTGTCCCCGGGGCGCATCCCGGCCCGTTCGTACAGGCCGGTGCGCTGCCACCGCCGCTCCGTGAACATCTCCACGGTCGCCACCGGCGCCGACGCACCCTCCCTGGACGGCCGTTCCACGGCGTGGCCGCCCGTCGGGCCCGCCGCGCCGACCGCCTCCACCGACACCGCCTCCATGACGATCGGCTTGTCCATGGTGAACGCGTAGCGCGTGCGGTGCGCGCGTACGAAGTCGTTGGTCATCCCGGAGACCGAGTCCAGCGGTACGGGGAGGGCCGCGTCGGTGCCCGCGTACCGCAGATGGACCCGGGCCGTGGTGCGCACGCTCTCCCCGGGGACGCCGTCGGCGAGCAGCTCGTCGCGCGTCTGGCCGGACAGCCGCGCGCACAGGTCGCGCACGTCCGGCAGCGACTCCTCGCTCAGCTCCGTCTCCACGGCCTGCTCGCGCATCGCGGTGGCGTCGGCGACCCCGATGCCGTACGCCGAGAGCACCCCGGCCAACGGCGGCACGATCACCGTGCCGATGCCGAGGGCGTCGGCGACCGCGCACGCGTGCTGGCCGCCCGCGCCGCCGAAGCTGGTGAGCGCGTAGCGGGTGACGTCGTGGCCGCGCTGCACGGAGATCTTCTTGACCGCGTTGGCCATGTTCAGCACCGCGATGTCCAGGAAGCCCGCCGCGACCTCCTCCGGGCCGCGCCGGTCGCCGGTCGCCTCCGCGATCTCCCCGGCGAGGCGGGCGAAGCGCTCCCGTACGGTGTCCGCGTCCAGCCGCTGGTCGGCGTGCGGGCCGAACACCGCCGGGAAGTGGGCGGGCTGGACCCGGCCCAGCATCACGTTGGCGTCGGTGACGGTCAGCGGGCCGCCGCGCCGGTAGCAGGCGGGGCCGGGGACGGCACCGGCCGAGTCCGGGCCCACCCGGTAGCGGCGCCCGTCGAAGTGGAGCACCGAGCCGCCGCCCGCCGCGACGGTGTGGATGTTCATCATGGGCGCGCGCATCCGCACCCCCGCGACCTCGGTGCCGAAGACCCGCTCGAACTCGCCCGCGTAGTGCGACACATCGGTCGAGGTGCCGCCCATGTCGAAGCCGATGACCTCGGCGTGGCCCGCCTCGGCCGAGGAGCGCACCATGCCCACCACGCCGCCCGCGGGCCCGGACAGCACCGCGTCCTTGCCGCGGAAGTGGGCGGCCTCCCGCAGCCCGCCGTTGGACTGCATGAACATCAGCCGGATGCCGCGCAGCTCGGCGGCCACGTCCTCGACGTAAGCGCGCAGGATCGGCGAGAGATACGCGTCGACCACGGTGGTGTCGCCGCGCGACACCAGCTTCATCAGCGGGCTCACCTCATGCGAACAGCTCACCTGCGTGAAGCCGAGGTCACGGGCCGCCTCGCCCACCGCGCGCTCGTGCGCGGCATGCCGGTAGCCGTGGGTCAGGACGACCGCGGCGCTGCGGAAGCCGTCGCGGTGGGCGGCGCGCAGCGCCTCCGTGGCGGCGTCGAGGTCCAGGGGGCGTACGACGGCGCCGTGTGCGTCCACCCGCTCGGGCACCTCGATCACCCGGTCGTACAGCGCCTCCGGCAGCACGATCCGGCGGTCGAACAGCCGCGGCCGGTTCTGGTACGCGATCCGCAGCGCGTCCCGGAAACCGGCCGTGACGACGAGCACCGTGGGCTCGCCCTTGCGCTCCAGCAGGGCGTTGGTCGCGACGGTGGTGCCCATCTTGACGACGGCGATCCGGTCGGCCGGAACCGGCTCGTCCGGCCCGAGCCCCAGCGTCTGCCGGATCCCGGCGACGGCGGCGTCCATGGTGCGCTCGGGATGGTGGGACAGGAGCTTGCGGGTGACGAGGCGGCCGTCCGGGCGCTTCCCGACGACGTCCGTGAAGGTACCGCCACGGTCGATCCAGAATTCCCAGCGACCCTTCATCCCGCCATTGTCGCAGCGTGCGGGGGTGCTGGGGCTTCCGACCGCGGCAACGAGGCGAGTGCGGCGAGCGCCGCCCGCCGTTCGTGCCCGTCGAGCAGATGTCCGGTCCCGCGCACCCGGTGGCGTACCTCCCGCGCCGCCAGCGCCAGGAGTCCGGGCAGCAGATCGGTGCAGCGGTCCACGACCCAGCGCGTGCCCCGGGTCGCCATCCACCAGGCGCTCGCGGCGCGCGAGGGCGTCGGCCCGTCGAGCGCCGTGGACGGCGGCTCGCCCATGGCGGTGCCGCGGGCCGTGAGCGCGCCGTGGAACTCCCGCGCCAGCAGCCGGTGCCCCAGCTCGCTCGGGTGCAGCCGGTCCACGCTCCACACCGCGCGGTCCGTGACCCAGGTGTGTTCGGTCAGCTCCACGTGCACCGCGCCGTACCGCCCGGACAGCGCGTGCACCACCGTGTTGACGGCCCGCATACGGCGCCCCAGCGGCCGCGCGAGCGCCTCCGGCAGCCCCAGCATCCGGCCCGGGTCGGGCAGGCACGCGGTGAGCACCACCGTCCCGTCGGCGCGCAGCGCGCCGATCGTCGTATCCAGGGCCTCGGCGACCCGGCGGATGTCGAAGGTGTCGCGCAGGGTGTCGTTCATGCCGACCACGACGGACGCGAGATGCGGCCGGGCCCGGCGGGCGGCGGTCAGCTGCTCACCGGCCACGTCGGCGGCGAGCGCGCCGCTGCGGGAGACGTTGACGAAGTCCACGGGCTCCCCGTGCGGCCCCGCGGCCCCCGCCAGCAACGCCGCCCACCCCCGCCACCCGCCCCCGGCGACGGGATCCCCGAGCCCCTCGGTCAGCGAGTCGCCGAGCGCGACGAACCGGGTGGTGGGCACGGCGGCGGGATCATGACCTTCACCCACGCCGGGCACCGCCGGGGCCTCCGGGGCGGCCACCGGCGCCCGTGGGACCCGGACCGCAGGGTCCGCGTACGTATCGCCCGCACCACCACCTGCGGCCCCGGCGCGGTGGGCGTCCGGGTCAGCCGGTGCTGCCGCCGAGCCGCCGAGCGCGACGGGAACGGCCCCGCGGGCAGCCGTCGCGCCCCGGGCCGGGGAGCAGGGCGGGACGGTCACGGCCTCGCGGTCGGCCACCGGCACGGCGGGCACCACGCACCGGACCGATACCGCTGACTCCGGCGTCACGGCACTCCCGTCGACCACCGTGCGGACGCCGCCCCGGGTCCCCGGGACGGACTCGGCGTGCCGGGCCTGCTGTGCGGTCGCGTCCGACCCGGAGGACGGACCGGCGACGACGCCGCCGTGAGCCCGCGCGGCGCCAGCCGGAACCGCCCGACCGGCCGGGATCACCACGGCCGGGGCACCGGCCTCCGCGGGCGCGGGCGGAAGGGGCCGCGCATCGGTGCGGCCCGGGGCCGACCGGCCGGTCGCCGCGGGCCGGGCGGCCGGGGGCGCCGTGCCGGGGGCCGGGGGCGCCGTGCCGGGGGCCGGGGGCGCCGTGCCGGGGGCCGGGGGCGCCGACGCGTCGGCAGGGTGGGGCCGGTGGTCCGGGCAAGCGCGGGGTGCGCTCACCGGGCACCGCCGGTCGCCGTGCGGGCCGGGATCCGGCCGTCGGGCTGGACGCGGGGCGCGTCGTGGGCGGCCAGGAAGGCGTCGACCGCCGCGGGCCAGCCGTAGCGCTCGGCGCGGACCCGAGCCGTGGCGCGGCGTACGGGCTCGGGCCGGGCCAGGACCTCGGCGACGGCGTCCGCGAACGCCACTCCGTCGTCGGCCGCCGTCGCGCCCGCCGGGCCGACGATGTCGGGGAGCGCGGACAGGGCGCTGACGACGACGGGCGACCCGCACGCCAGCGCCTCCAGCGCGGCCAGCCCGAAGGTCTCCGCCGGGCCCGGGGCGAGGACGACGTCCGCGCTCGCCTGGAGCGCGGCCAGGCGGGCCCGGTCGCCGACGTGGCCGAGGAAGGCCGCCGGAAGGCCCTCCGTGCGGGCGCGGGCCTCCAGGCGGGCGCGCAGCGGGCCGTCGCCCGCGACGACGAGCGCCGCCGGGACGCCGCGCCGCCGCAGTTCGGCGAGGGCGTCGAGCGCGCGGCCCGGCCGCTTCTCGGGCGACAGGCGGGAGCACATGGCGAGCAGGACCGAGGCCCCGCCGCGGTGGTGCTCGCGCAGGGCGCCGTCGTAGTGGGACGGGTGGAAGTGGCCGAGGTCGACGCCCAGGGGGGCGCGTACGACATTGCGCGCGCCGATGCGTACGAACTCGCGCTCCGCCCACTCCGTGGTGCAGACGATCCGCGCGTACGCCCGCGCGGTGCGGCGGTTCAGCCGGTCGGCCGCGCCCCGGGCGGCCGCCTCCGGCACGCCCCAAGTGCGCAGCACGGCGTCGGCGCTCTCGTGGGAGACCATCACGGCGGGCACGCGGGCGCGCCGCGCCCACTCCCCCGTCCAGCGCAGGGTGGTGCGGTCGGAGACCTCCAGCCGGTCGGGCGCGAGCCCGTCGAGCAGCCGGGCCAGCCGCCGCCGGTCGGTCAGGACCCGGTAGCCGCCGGTGCCGGGCACGGCGGGACCGGGGAGGGTGATCACCCGGCCCTGGCGGGTGTGCTCGTCCGCGTCGCGTTCCCCCGGCACGATCAGGACGGACTCGTGCCCGGCCGCCTGGTAGCCCGCGCCCAGCTCGCGCAGCGCGGTGCGCAGGCCGCCGGAGGAGGGGGTGACGAAGTTGGCGAGCCGGACGATCCGGAGGGACGGTGCGTCGCTCATGCCGCCACCGCCGTACGGGCCACCAGCACCTCGGCGTAGTGGTCGATCAACTGGTCGACGATCGCCTCCCAGGTGCGGCCCTCGACCGCTTCCCGGCCCGCCTGCCCGAGCGCGGCGCGCTTCCGGGGGTGGGCGGCGAGGAGCGAGACGGCGTCGCGCACCTCGTCCGCGTCGCCGGGCGGCACCAGCAGCCCCGTACGGCCGTGGTCGACCAGGTCGAGCGGGCCGCCCGCGGCGGGCGCGACCACCGGCACGCCACTGGCCTGCGCCTCCTGCACGGTCTGGCAGAAGGTCTCCTGCGGCCCGGTGTGCGCGAAGACGTCCAGCGAGGCGAAGATGCGGGCCAGCTCGGTGCCGGTCCGGCGGCCGAGGAAGCGGGCGCCGGGCATGGCGGCGCGCAGCGCGGGCTCGCTCGGCCCGTCCCCGACGACGACCACCCGGACGCCGGGCAGCGTGCACAGCGGGGCCAGCAGCTCGACGTTCTTCTCGGGCGCCAGGCGGCCGACGTAGCCGACGATCAGCTCGCCGCCGGGGGCCAGGGAGCGGCGCAGTTCCGGGTCGCGGCGCGAGGGGTGGAAACGCTCGGTGTCGACGCCGCGCGGCCACAGGGCGATCCGCGGCACCCCGTGCTCGTCGAGGTCGCGGGCGGCGGCGGTGGACGGGGCGAGGGTGCGGTCGGCGGCGGTGTGGACGGCCCGTATCCGGCGCCAGGCCGCGTTCTCGCCCGCGCCGAGGTACGTACGGGCGTAGCCGCCCAGGTCGGTCTGGTAGACGGCGACGGCGGGGATCCGCAGCCGCAGCGCGGCCGTCATCCCGCGCGCGCCGAGCACGAAGGGGCTGGCCAGGTGGACGAGGTCGCTGCGGTGCGAGGTGATCGCGGCGGCGAGCCGGCGGCTGGGCAGCGCGACGCGCACCTGCGGATAGCCGGGCAGGGGCAGGGAGGGGATCCGGACGACGGGAAACGGATGCGCCCCGTCGGTGTCACCGCCCCCGTCGGGCGGCCCGTCGTGCGGGCCCGCGGGGGCGATGACGAGGGGTTGGTGACCGCGCCGGTGGAGATGCCGGGCGGTCTGGAGCGTGCAATGAGCGACGCCGTTGATGTCGGGCGGGAAGGATTCGGTCACGATGGCGACTCGCATACCGGTGTTGTCGGCGTACGAAGGGTGGCCCCGGCATCGTGCACCTTGCGAGCCGTGAAACGTCCCGTGAGCGTTGGCCTCCGCACCCGCCGAAGCCGGATGAACCCCCCGAAACCCGGCACGAATCCCCGGGTTTACGGACGACCACCTGGCGTAAACCCAACGCTTCCCGCTCCTCCTCCGGCGGGGCGGACCGGGTCAGACGCCGGCGGCGTCGGGGCCGATGCGGCTGCGGACCGCGGTTTGGACCTCGGCTTCCTCGGCCGGGTCGGCGGCCAGCCTGCGGAGCTGTTCCACGACGCGGGCGTCACCGGTGGCGGCGTGGTGGGCGGCGAGTTCGCGGGTGGTCTCCTCGCAGTCCCAGAGGCATTCGACCGCGAAGCCCGCGGCGAACGTGGGATCGGTGGCGGCCAGGGCGCGGGCGGCGCGGCCGCGGAGGTGGGAGGAGGCGGTTTCGCGGTAGATGTGGCGCAGGACGGGGGCGGCGCAGGTGATCGCGAGGCGACCGGCGCCGTCGACGAGCGTCCACAGCGCCTGGCCGTGCGGGCCCTCGGCCCGCACCGTGCGGCGGAGGGCGGCGAGGACGAGCCCCGCGTCGTACTGCCCGCCGCGGGCGGCGAGCATCGCGGCGGCCGCGGCGCCGAGCACGTCGGGGCGGTGCGCCCAGATCCGGGCGCGATCGAGGGCGGCGATGCTGCGCATGCGTTCGAAGGCGCCGAGGGCCGCGCGGGAGACCGCCTCCGAGGCGTCCGGCTCGGTCACCGCGGCCTCGATCAGGTCCAGCACCTCGGGGTCGCCGGTGTCGGCGAGGTACCGCAGGGCGGTCGCGCGGGCCGCGTCCGGCGCGCTCGCGGCGGCGGCCAGCAGCTCGGGACGGTCCTCCGGACCGGCGACGGCGGCCAGGCAGCGGGCGGCGGCGTCGGGGCGGCGGCTGCCGGGCCGCAGGTCGTGTTCCTGCTGGGCCCAGGCCAGGACGTCGTGGACGCTCCAGCCGGGCCGCGGCCCGGAGGGGCGCAGCTGGCGCTGCCAGCGGTCGAAGGCGCCCTGTTCCTGCACGGCGCGCACGCGCGGCCCGTGCGCCGGGTCGTCGGCCCACAGCCGCCAGGGGCGGGGCTCGAAGGCGCCGCGGGCGGCGTCGGCCAGTTCGGCGTCGCCGTCGGGGGTCTCGGGGAAGCGGCCGAGGACGGCGGGGGCGAGGGCGCGCAGCCCGGCGTCGTCGTCGCGCAGGGCCAGCTCGTCCAGGGCCCATTCCCAGTTGCTGCCGGCGGCGGCGTACCGGCGCAGCAGGCGCAGCGCGTCGAGCCGGTCGTAGGCGGCGAGGTGGCCGAGGACGGCGAGGGCGAGCCCGGTGCGCTCCTCGTCGGTGTTCACCAGGTCGTCGGGGTGGAAGAGGTGCTGTTCGATCTCGTCGAGGTCCGCGTCGAGGTCCAGGCAGAGCCGGGCGTAATAGAGGGAGCGGTTCTCGACCTGCCAGTCACGGCGTGGGTCGTGCAGCACGCAGTGGTGCAGTGCCGCGAGCGCCTCGGCCCGCGGCGCGGCGAGGGCGTGCAGGGTCCCGTCGCCGCGGCCTCGCTGGAGGAGGCCGAGCAGGGTACCGCTGGGCGCTATGTCTGGATCGAACATGAGGTCAGCATCCGGTGCGGGGGGTTCGCTGGCAACGGGATTTCCGTCGTCCGGCATTCTTGCCGGTGTCCTGGCGCCGTATGCCGGATGAACACCTGAACTGAGGGATTCCCGAGCGCCGCAGCCTACCCGGAACCGCATGCTCCACCGAGTCGTGTCCGACTTGCCCCAGGAAAGCCATTGACATATGCCAGAAGCACCACCGGATCGGGTATTGCCAAACGACTTACGCGACGTCGCAGCCTGTGCAAGAGTCGTTACCGGTCCTTACCCCGTCAGACCCGGCAGCGCCGCCCCGTACCGGCCCGTATCGGAGAACACATGCCGTCCCCCCGCTCCGCGGACCATCCCGCCGCCCCGTCGCCCCAGCGCGGCACGGTCGACGCGCTCATCACGCAGACCCGGCGGCTCCGCGGCGGCATCGCCGCCGTGCGGCGCGACACCACGGCGGACCTGAGCGGTACGGCGGACGAGACCCAGCTGCGCTGGCAGCGCGCGCTGTGCGATCTCGCCGTCCACCATCTGGACGACCTCGGCCAGCATCTGGACCAGCTGCGGGAGGGGATGCCGTCCGAGCAGCCCGGGGAATCGGAGGAGCCCGGCAGAGCGGCGGGGGCGGATGGGGCGGCCGAGGACCGGAAGCCGCTGGAACAGGACGCGGCGCGGCAGGGCCCCGGCCACGGTCCCGGCTCACTGCTCAACCGGGTCGGCAGCGCCGAGTGGAACCTCCTCACCGACGAGGTGACCTGGTCCGACGAGCTGTGCCAGATCTTCGGCCGCAGCCCCGACGAGGGCGGCCTGCCCCTGGACGAGCTGCCCTCCTGGGTCGTCGCCGACGATCAGCCGGTACTGACCGCGATGGTCACGGACTGCCTGGTGGACGGCAAGCCGATCGACGGCGAGTTCCGGGTGGTCCGTCCGGACGACGCCGTCCGTACGGTGCACATGGCGGGCGAGCCCGTCCTCGACACCGACGGCAGCACCGCCTCCATGTGGGCGGTGCTCCGCGATGTGAGCGCGCTGCGCCGCAGCGAGCGGGCGGTGCGCGAATCCCGCGACTCGCTCCAGCGCCAGCGGCACATGGCCCGCGCCGAGCGCCGACTGGCGGTCGAGCTGCACGAGGCCGTCCTGCCGCCGTGGCGCGGCTCCGCGCCCCTCGCGCACGGCCGGCGGCCCGCGGGCACCGCCCTCGACGTCGCCTCCCACTACTTCCCCTCCGCGGACAGCGCGCTGATCGGCGGCGACTGGTACGACGCGCTCGAACTGCCGGACGGCGGCACCCTGCTGAGCGTCGGCGACCTCACCGGCCATGGCGTCGCCGCGACGTCGGGCATGGCGATGGTGCTGGGCGCGGTGCGCGGCATGGCGGTGGCCGGGATCGAGCCGGGCCCGCTGATGGGGCGGCTCAACCAGCTGCTCGACGTCTCCGCGCAGCCCGCCCTGGGCAGCGCCGTCTGCGGGCGGTACGACCCGGCGACCCGCACCCTGGTGTGGTCGCAGGCCGGGCACCCCGCCCCGCTGCTGTTCCGCGACGGGGCGGGGCGCGCCCTGCGGCCCCCGGCCGGTGTGCTGCTCGGCGGCACGACGGGCGCCACGTACGCCCAGGCCGAGGAGCGGCTGGAGCCGGGCGACCTGCTCCTGCTGCACGCCGGTGGGCTCGCCGAGGACCCCACGGTGGCGGCCGAGCGGCTGCTCCGGCTCGCGCCACGGTTCGCCGCCGCCCGCGGCACGCAGGAGTGCGTACGGGTGGTGGCCGAGGAGTTCGACGACGAGCGGCGCGAGGGCGACGCCTGCGTACTGCTCGCGATGGTCGGTTGATGCGGTGATGGGCCGCCGCTGGACGTGCCGGACGGCCGTGCTCTGTGCTCTTCCGCCGGCCGCCGCTAGACGGCCGTGGTCCTCGCCGCCCCGCCCGCCCCCTTCGCCCCGCCTCCGGCTCCCTTCTGGTGGCCCAGCCCCTTCGGCATGGCCTGCTGGATCTCCGCCCGCAGCTCCCGCACCGCGGCCGACGAGGTGTACGGCGCGGTGAGCCGGTACATCTCCCGCAGCCGGTCCCAGGTGCGGTGCGAGGAGTTCTGCTCGATCGTGGCCAGCGCCTCGCGGGCGGAAGCGGCCCCCTGCTCCGGGTCGCCGCCGATGAAGGAGGCCGAGGCGATGGAGATGTGGTCGAAGATCTGCGACCGCTGACGGCCGCCCTCCCTCATCCGCAGCGCCTCCTTGGCGTGCCGCTGCGAGATGGCCGCGACGCCCGGTTCGTGCTCGGCCAGGGTGCGGTAGACCAGCCCCTGCATCCCGTGCAGGTCGGCCTCGTTGAACAGCTGCATCCAGCTCGGTGCGGGCCCCCGGTCCCGGTCGGAGACGAACAGCTCCTCCGCCTCCCCCAGGGTGCGGCGCACCGCCTGGCCGTGCCCCTTCGAGGCGTGCGCCCAGGCCTCGATGGTGCGGAACATGGAGCGGGTGCGGGGCAGCGCCGCGTCCCCCGCGCCGGACGATGCCAGCTTCATCAGATCGAGGGCGTCGTCCGGGCGGCCGATGTGCACCATCTGCCGGGCGGCGCGGGACAGCGCCTCGCTCGCCCGCGGCCGGTCGCCGCCCTCCCGGGCCGCGTGCGCGGCGATGACGAAGTACTTCTGGGCGGTGGGCTCCAGGCCCACGTCATGGGACATCCAGCCCGCCAGCACGGCCAGGTTGGCCGCGACGCCCCACAGTCTGCGCTGGAGCGCCTCGGGGTGACGGTAGGCCAGCATCCCGCCCACCTCGTTGAGCTGGCCCACCACCGCCTTGCGCTGGAGCCCGCCGCCGCGGGCCGCGTCCCAGGCGCGGAAGACCTCGACCGACGTCTCCAGCGCGTCGATCTCCTGGGAGCCCACGGGGGCGGCCTCATAGCGGTCGAAGCCCGCGGGCTCGGCGGAGAGGGGGTTGTCGGAACGGGGCGCGTCGGTGGCGAGGGTGGGGTCGGAGAGCAGCCATTCGCTCATGGCACCGGTGATGGCGGATCCTGCGGCGAGCGCGGCGCCCGCACCCACCAAGCCGCGTCGGTTGAACATAAGGTCCATTCCCGTGAATTCGGTGAGGACCGCGGCCGTGGACTCGGGCGGCCAGAGCAGCCCGTCGGCGGACTGCCCCTTTCCCGCGCGCCCACCTCGTCCGAACCCGAGGTCCTCGATGGTCACGACTCGACCGAGGCGCTCGGTGAAGAGGACGGCCAGCACCTTGGGCACGGGATCGCGCGGCGTCTCGCCGGTGTCGATCCAACGCCGCACCCGCGAGGTGTCGGTCGCCAGCTGCGGGTGGCCCATGGCCGCCGCGCGCCGGTTCACGAGCCTCGCGAGCTCGCCCTTGGACCAGCCGGCCAGGCCGAAAAGGTCCGCAAGACGGGTGTTGGGTTCCCTCGTCACGTCAAGCCCCCAGGATCCTCGGCTGGCTTGACAGTAACGGGCCCGTCACGAGCCGTGCGACTATTCGCCAGGGTTCGCCAGGGTCCGCCAGATGGTGTGCCACCCGCGCGCGGGTGTGATGTAGGAGTGCGCTACCCGGCCCGGTGCGGGTTGGAAAATCCAACGGGAACATCCGGTTGGAACATCCAGTTGGAAAATGCCAGCGGGAAACCGTCCGTTGGAAAATGCCAGCCGCATTCCCCAGGGTGCGGCCCCGCCCCGGGGCCGGGAGCGTACGCACATACGTCGGCACACGAAGGGATCTGTCTCGCCCATGTACGCAGCGTCGTCCTCCGTGTCCGCCCCGCCTCGGCCGTACCGGCGGCAGCTGCCCGGCAATGGGCCGTACCTCGATCCCGCTCCCGGCGGCCGCGCGCGGCGCACCGCCGCCCTCGGCTCCGTGCCGCCCAGCGGAAGACTCGACGTGTCCGGTCCCCAGGGTGCGCAGTTGCGCACCGCCATCGCCGCGGTCCATCGCATCTGTCCGGAGTTCAACCCCGTCCAGGTGCTCCGGCGCAGCGGGCGGTCCGTTCTCCTGGTCGGTTCGACGGGCCGCACCACGGCGGTCGCCAAGTGCCTGCTGGACCACTCCCCGGCGTGGGCCGAGCGGTTCCGCCGCGAGATAGCGATGTACCGGACGTTCGTACGACAGCGTCCTCCCGTCCGGGTGCCGCGGCTGATCGCCGCCGACCCCGACAACTGCGCGCTGATCATCGAGCGGATGCCCGGGCGGGTCGCGGCCGCGCAGCGCCATCCCGCCGAGGCGCCGCCGCGCGCCGATGTGCGCGCCGCGCTCGGCGCGATCTGCCGGATCAACCAGTGGCGGCCACCGGGGGACCTGTTCGACGCCCCGGTGGACTATGCCGCCCGGCTGTCCCGCTACCACGAGTTGGGGCTGCTGACCGACCGGGACATGGGCGATGTGCGCAAGCTGCTGCGCGGCGTCTCGCAGGCGGCGGGGCGGCAGCTGCCGGCCCAGTTCTGCCACGGCGACGCCCTGTTGAACAACGTGCTGCTGGCCCCCTCGGGCGCGGCGCTCATCGACTGGGACCACGCGGGCTGGTATCTGCCGGGCTACGACCTGGCGACGCTGTGGGCGGTGCTCGGCGACGCCCCGGTGGCCCGGCGTCAGATCAGCCAGCTCGCGCAGGCGGCGGGTCCGGCGGCGCGGGACGCGTTCCTGGTCAACCTGATGCTCGTCCTCACCCGGGAGATCCGCCGGTACGAGACCGCCGTGCAGCGCAGCATGCACGATCCGGCGCCCGTGGTGCCGGGGGTGATGGCCGCCGGTGAGGAGCAGCGGCTGCTGCTGCGGCGGCTGCATGACGACTGCGGTCTGGCCCGGCGCGCCGTGCGCGCCGCGGTGGGCACGCGCTGAGTCGCCTCGTCACACCGTCTGCGGCGTGTCACCGGTCTGGACCGGTGACGCGCCGCAGGCGGTGTGACGTGCGAAGCCTTTGTCGCGCGACGGTGATTGACGGATCGCCCGGCAGCGGATACCTCTAGGGCGTGTCCGCACAGTCCCGCCGGGCCCGCGACGCCTGGCACGCTCCCCCAGCTACCGCTGGGAGGTGCCCCCTCTCGCTGCGTTGTCGGGATCACCCGAGTAGACCCGCCCGCGACTGCGCGGACACGCCCCAGGCCGTGCCCCTTGGGAGGCACCCTACGGTTCGGCTCAGCCCACCTCGAGGAGGCTGCAATGCCAGGATCCGCACAGGACGGCGCCCACGAGGCAGACGCCCACGACACCAGCAGAGACGCGGACAGGGACGGCGAAAGACCCGTCCCCGGCCCCAGCCGGAGGACGGCACTGCGGACCGCGGGCGCCGCCGCGTCCGCCGCCTTTCTGCTCCCGGCCGTCTCCGCCGCCCCGGCCGCCCGGGCCGATCAGCCACCGGGCGGCACACCGCCGCCGGAGGGGGCCGGGCCGCTGCAACGGGCCTTCGCGGCGGCGGCGCAGGAGCACGGGGTGCCGCTGAGCGTGCTGCTGGGCGTGTCGTATCTCCAGTCCCGCTGGGACGGCCATCGTGGCGCGCCCAGCGTCACCGGCGGATACGGCCCGATGCACCTCACCGACGCCTTCACCGCCCTCTCCTCGGCCCCGCACCACAGCCAGGGCACCGAGGACGCCCGCGGCGATCTGGCCCGGCCCCTGCGGGTGCCGGAAGCCTCGGTGCCCGAGCCGCGGCAGCTGCCCGCGCGGCTGCGCACGCTGGGCCGGGCCGCGGAGCTGACGGGGCTGTCCGCCGCCGAGCTGCGCGGCGACGCGGCGGCCAATGTGCGGGGCGGCGCCGCGCTGCTGGCCGCCGCGCAGAAGCGGCTGGGGCTGCCGTCGAGCGACGATCCGGCGGACTGGTACGCGGCGGTGGCGGCCTACCCGGGCGCCGACAGCGCCGCGGCGGCCGCCGTGTTCGCCGACGACGTCTACGACGTGATCCGCGGCGGCGCCGTGCGCACCACGGGCGACGGTGAGCGGGTCACGCTCGACGCCGTCCCCGGGGTCGCCCCGGACCGGCGGCAGCTGCGGTCGCTCGGCCTGCCGGACCCCAAGCGGGATCCGCACGTCGAGGCCCCCGGCAATGTGTCCTGCGAGTGGATCCCGGCCCCCTACGAGCAGTTCGGGGACAACGACTACGGCAACCACGACCTGGGCAACCGCCCCCTCTCCCAGTCGATCGACTACATCGTCATCCATGACACCGAGGGCTCCTGGGACACCACCATCAAGCTGGTCCAGGACCCGACGTATGTCTCCTGGCAGTACACGCTGCGCTCCTCCGACGGCCATATCGCCCAGCACGTACCGCTCAAGGACGTCGCCTGGCACGCGGGCAACTGGTACGTCAACGCCAAGTCCATCGGCCTGGAGCACGAGGGCTTCCTGACCGCGCCCGACGCCTGGTACACGGAGGCGATGTACCGCTCGTCGGCCCGGCTGGTGAAGTGGCTGGCGCGACGGTACGGCATTCCGCTGGACCGGCAGCACATCCTGGGCCACGACAATGTGCCCGGCACGACCGCCGCCACCATCAGGGGCATGCACACCGACCCGGGCCCGTACTGGGACTGGGCGCACTACTTCAGCCTCCTCGGCGCGCCCTTCCACCGCACCGCGGGCGCCTCCGGGGGGCTGGTCACCATCCGCCCGGACTACGAGACGAACGAGCCGGTGTACACCGGCTGCGAGACGGCCGGTCAGGAGTGCGTCCCGCACGGCTCGTCCGCGGTGCGGCTGCACACCGCGCCGAGTGACGACGCCCCGCTGGTCAAGGACATCGGGCTGCGTCCGGACGGCGCCGACTCGACCACCGGCGTCAATGACACCGGCGCCCGCGCCACCACCGGCCAGCAATACGCGGTCGCGGGGCGGCAGGGCGACTGGACGGCGATCTGGTACCTCGGCCGGCAGGCGTGGTTCCGGAACCCGCGGCGGCGGCCCACGGCCGTGTACGGCAAGGGCCTCGTCGTCACGCCGAAGGCGGGCCTGGCGGAGGTCCCGGTGTACGGGCGCGCCTACCCGGAGAAGGAGGCGTACCCGGAGAGCGTACCGGTGCAGGCGGTCTCGCCGCTGCCGTACAAGCTGCTCGCCGGGCAGCGGTACGCACTGGGGCTGCGGACCCGGGGTGAGTATCTGTGGGCGACCACCTTCGATGCCAACGGCCACATCGTGGTGCGCGGTCAGGACGTCTACTACCAGATCCAGTTCGGGCACCGGGTGGCGTTCGTCCGGGCCGCGGATGTGCGGGTGCGGCGCTCGGGCCGGTGAGCCGGTGCCGGCGGGTCAGGCCCGCTCCGTGAACCGGTAGGTGTGGCCGCCGCGGGCCGCGAGCGTGACCGTACGGGCGTCCCCGTAGCCGGGGTCGTCGCGTACGGCCGTCTCGCGGCCCGTGGTGTCGTCATAGGCGGTGTACGGCCGCGCGAACAGATCGCTGCGTATCCGGACCGGTCCGTCGTGTCCCGCCGCGACGGTGAGGGTACGGGCGCGCCCCGCGCGCCAGGTGATGTCGACCGTGAGGTCGCCGTGGGCGCGCAGCCCGCGCACTGAGCCGTCCGGCCAGCGGCCCGGCAAGGCGGGGAGAACGTCCAGCACGGCGCGGTGGCTCTGGGGCAGCATCTGGGCGATCCCGGCGGCGGCGCCGGAGTTGCCGTCGATCTGGAACGGCGGGTGGGTGTCCCACAGGTTGGGGAGGGTGGAATCCGCCAGCTGTCCGGCGAGCAGCCGGTGGGCGCGGTCGCCGTCGCGCAGCCGGGCCAGAAGTTGACCTTCCGGGCGCGGTCGGCCGGGCTCTCCCCGCCCGGGTACGCGGCGCGCTGCCGGTCGGTGGGCGTCAGGGGCGGGGTCCGGCCGCCGAGGTCCAGCGCCGTACGGTCGAACAGGGCGCGGTGGTCGCGGACATGGCGGCTCAGCGGGGTGAGATGGCCACGGTCCGCGGCGGCGTCCACGGTCTCGGTCACCGCCCGGTGGGGGTCCTCGCCGCGGTAGTGGGGGTGGGTATCGGCGTAGTCGGTCCCGGCCGCGAGGACGAACCAGGCGCTGCGGGCGCCGGTGACGGTGAGCGTGCCGTCCTCCCCGGCCGTCACGGTGCCGCCGTCGCACACCACCCGCACCTGGGCCTCGAAGCGCAGCCCGTTGTCCGCCAGCGCGCCGCGGATCGTCCACCGCCCGTCATGCGCGGTGACCTGGTGGTCGCCGGGGCGGGGTGAGATGTGGCGCAGGGTGAAGCCGACGTCCCACGGGGCGGCGCTCAGCCGTCCGACGATCACCCGATCGGGGTACGAGGCGAAGAACTCGCGCTGGTGCCGCCCGCCGTGGGCGGTGTACTCCACGAGGGCCACGCCCTGGCTGATCTCCAGGCGGCGCCGATAGCTGTCCAGGGTCTCGGGCACGTCGGGGATGTCCAGCCACAGATCGCCGAAGGGCTGGTAGACGCCGTAGCGGGAGCGGGGCTGCCCGAGCCGGACCGCCACGTCCCCGGGGGCGGCCGCGCCGTGCTCGTCGATCAGCCGCTGGACGGCGGCTAGGGCGCCGGGGCGCAGCTCACGCCAGTTGCCGTGGTCGTACCCGCCGGGACCCGGACCCCCGGTCCATAACGACTTCTCGTTGAACTGGATCCGCTCCCGGGCCACACCCCCGAAGACCATGGCGCCGAGCGTGCCGTTGCCGATGGGCAGCGCCTCGCGCTCCCAGTCCGCCACGGGGGTGTCGTACCAGAGCGTCCAGCGGGCCACCGGGGGTGTCCCCTCAGCCCTGCTGGAACATCTCCGCGGGCAGCGGCTTGAGCAGCCGGTACAGGTCGTCGGTGATCGGCCGGTCCCAGCTGGCGATGGTGACGAGGACGCCGTCGCTGCGGTCGAACTGGGCGCAGGAGATCCGGCCTTCGGACAGCTTGATCCGGCGCACGATGAGGAGGTTGTCGTCGTGCATGACCGGGGTGTCCTCGGTGTCCACGACCTGGACCTGCTCCTCGTTGCCGAGGGCGGCCAGCAGCTGGGTCACCTCGAACGGAGCCTGGTCCTCGGCCACCTCGCGGGCCGGGGAACCCTCGGGCAGATTCCCGATGATCATCGCCGGGCCGCGGCCGCCGAACAGGTCGTAGCGCAGGAAGACGCCCTGGCAGGTGCCGTCCGGCGCGGGCAGCAGCCCCGCGCCCAGATCGCCGGGCCAGTCCCCCGGATCCATGGCCAGGACATCGAAGTCCGGCCCGGTGGGCGTGGCGGCGCTGCGGCGGCGGAGGAAGGACATGCGGACATGGTACGTGGCCCGCCACCCTTCCCAAGCTCGGGAGCACCCCTCTTCCGGCCCGCCGTCACAGCCTCTTCACCGGTCGCCGCCCGGCCCCGGCCCCCGGCTCAGTCCCCGGGGAGCGGGTGCGGCGGGCGGTCGGGGCGGGAGGTGCCCAGGAGGGTGGCGAGGCCGCCGCGGTCGGTGCCCACCTTGCGGTAGACGCCGGACAGCAACCGGGCCACCTCGCGCTCCGCGAGGCCCATCTCCTCGCCGATGCGGTCGTCCGGCCAGCCCTCGGCGGCCCGCTCGGCGACGGCCTGCTCCTGCGAGGTGAGCGGGCTGGTGTGGTCGACCCGCAGCTGCATCGGGCGCAGCCCGGCGGCGGACAGCTCGTCGCGGGCCCGGGAGGCCAGGGTGTCCGCGCCGCACTGGACCGCGCCCTCCAGCCCGCGGTAGAGCCGGTCCCCGGCCTCCTGGGGCAGGCCGACGCGGCGCAGGGCGGCGCCGTGGTCGACCAGCGCCACGGCCAGGTCGTACGCGGACGGCGAGCGCTCCAGGTGGCTGACGGCCTCGGCCAGCAGCTTGATCCTCTCCGATCCCTGGGCCACGGCGGCGGCGCTGTGCAGCGCCCGGCCGATCGCGGAGTGGGTGCCGAACTGGCGGGCGCGGCGCACCGCGTCGTCGGCGACCTCGGCGGCCTGGCGGGGGTCGGTCAACGCGAGGGCCTGGGCCATGTGGAGCTGCCAGGGGCACCAGACGGGGTTGCGCATGCCGCGGCCGTCCATCCGGCGGCCGACGTCGGCGAGCTGCTGGCGGGCCTCGCCGTGCAGGTTGGAGGCGAGCAGCAGTTCGCCGCGGACGGTGGGCACGTCGGGGCAGAGCACGGCCTGCGGGAGGATCTCGCCGCCGTGACCGGCCGCGAACTCCTGCGCCTCCCGGATCCGGCCGCGGCTGATCAGGGTCTCGATGAGGGTGCCGACGGCGGTCCAGTGCGCGGGGGTGGAGGAGCCCACGAGGTCGGCGATGCGCATGCCCTCGCGGGCCAGCTCCTCCGCCTCGACGAGCGCCCCGCGGCGCAGCCGGGCGTATCCGAGGAGAGTGATCCCGAACGCCAGGTGGGAGCCGCGCCAGCCCTTGCGCTCGCATTCCGCTATGCCGGTGTTGAACAGCGCCTCGGCGCGTCCGGGCTGGTCGCAGTGGAGGAAGATCAGGGCGACCAGGATCGGCACCTCGAAGCCCCAGTCGTCATCGGTCCAGCTCAGTCCGGAGCCCAGGGCCTCTTCCGCNTAGTACAGGGCGGTGGCCGCCGGTTCTCCGCGCGTCATCGCGTCCCAGGCGCGCAGGCCCAGCAGATAGCGCTCGGCCATGCCGCGGCCGGTGAGGTGGTCGGCGAGCCGGGCGAGGCGCCGGGAGCGGGCGGGGGACTCCTTCTCGTCGGCGCGGAACATGCTCCACATGAACTGTTCGGCCTGCATGCGCAGCCGGGTGCGGGCGCTGGTGGCGCGGGGCACCTCGGCCGCGACGACCTGCGCGGCCTCCTCCATGCGGCCGCTGTGGCCGTACGCCTGGGCGAGCCGGTAGGTGATCGCCTCGCGCAGATCGGAGCCGAGGTCCGGCTCCTCCAGGGCGGCCCGCAGGTGGTTGACGGTGACGGAGGGCTCGGTGAGCTGGGCGGAACAGCCCAGCTCGTACAGGACCGCGGCGCGCTCCTCCGGGGCGGGCGGTTCGCGCAGGGCGCGGGCGAGGCAGCGGCGCCCGGCGTCGGGCGCGCCGGCCCGCAGATACTCCCGGGCGGCCTCCCTGAGGTGGCGCACCACCCAGGAGTCGCCCTCGGGGTGCATCTCCAGCAGATGGCGCCCGGCGGCCGCGGAGCCCAGGCCCGCGGCGAGCACCACGGTGGCGGCCTGGCCGTGCATGGCCACGCGCAGCGCGCCGGGGATGGCCTGGTAGACGGCGGTGGCGATGAGCGGGTGGAGGAATTCCAGCGGCTGGGCGCCGCGGTCGCCCTGCCGCGGCGGGGCGAGGATGCGGGCGTCCGCGAGCCGCGCCACCTGCTCGGCGGTCTCGGTCTCGCTGAGCCCGGCGACGTTGGCCGTCAGCGACGGGGTGGCCTCGATGCCGAGGACGGCGACGGCCCAGGCGAGGCGGACGGCGGCGGTGCCGAGCCGGGTCAGCCGGTCGCCGAGACCGCTGTCCTTGGCGGCGGCGACCAGCTCGCGCAGGGCGCCGAGGTTGACCGTCTGCGGTTTCAGGTCGCGGTCGCGGACCTTGGCGGTCAGCTCGACCACCTCGAAGGGATTGCCGCCGGTCACCGCCCAGCACTCGCGGCAGAACGCCTCGTCGGCCTCCTCACCGAGGACGTCCCGCACGATCCTGCCGACCCCGGCCGGGGTGAGCGGGGCGAGTACGTGCGGGCGCGAGCCCTGCCGTTCGGTGAGGCCGCGGACCGCGGCGGCGTCGGCGGTCAGGTCCTCCGGGCGGTAGCCGACGGCGAGCAGCAGGGGCAGGTCCACGGCGCGGGCGGCGAACCGGAGGAGCCAGTCCAGGGATTCGGGGTCGGCCCAGTGGACGTCGTCCAGGATCATGACGACCGGGGCGTGCTCCACCGCGAACCGGGTGACCAGCCAGTCCAGGCCGTCGCGCACGCCCTGCGGATCGGGTGCGCCGCCGCTGCCGGAGACCACCAGGCCCACCGCGGGCGCGACGATGTCGTACCAGCTGCCCAGGATTCTGCGGTGCTCCTCCTCGCCGGTCGTCGCGAGCACGGGCTGGAAGAGCTGCCGTACGACGTGGAACGCGGCGCCCTGCTCGTGCTCGCCGCCGCGCGCCGACATCACGGTGCAGCCGCGGTGGGCGGCTCTGCGGCGCATCTCGCCGAGCAGCGCGGTCTTGCCGAGGCCACCCGGCCCGGCGAAGGCGATCACTCCGCCGGTGCGGGTGCCGGACGGATCGCCGGGATCGGATCCGCACAGATCGGTCAACGCGTGGTCGACCGCCGCGAGTTCGGCCTCCCGCTCCAGCAGTGCCCGACGTGTCCGGTCCTGCCGGTCCCTCATGTCCGCCACGTTCGATCCCCTTCGGCACGTAACGCCGAGCGTAGCCTGTCTGGCACGCTCCGTAGCCCGGTATGCGGGTATTTCCTTCTGGCATTGCCAATGGCACACGCCAATTCAACTCGCGCTCTATCGATGGCACGTTCACCACGCGAGGATGACCGGATTCATCGGGTCGGCCCGTCGCCGCGGGGGGTTGTGGTATGGGCGGCGCGGCCTTCCCCGGAACCCGAAGGGGGGCGATACCGCCATGAACGCGACGTACACGACTACTTCGCGCCCGCACGCCCGGCATGCGGCACTGCTGAGCCGGGCGGCCCTGCTCGACATTCCGGCCTCGGCCGACCCCAGCCCCGGAACCGGGGCCGCCAGAGTGCACACCGTCCAGTGGCTCTCGCGGTACGGCGTGTTCCGGGCGGGTGGCGCGGTCGCCGAGTACGACGCGCTCCGATTCGACCTGCTGAACGGCCTGTTCTACCCCCGGACGACCGGTGCGGAGCTGGATGTCGGCAATGACCTCATCGGCTGGTACTTCGTCTTCGATGATCAGTTCGACGGCGAACTCGGCCGCCGTCCGGAGGAGGTGGCCCGGATGGTGCGGGACGTCATACGGGTCACCGAGGAGCCGGACGACGCACCCGGGCAGGGCGGCGGGCCCCTGCTGGAGAGCTTCCGCGATCTGTGGCGGCGCATCCACGCGGGCCGCCCACCGGTATGGCGGGAACGTTTCCGCCACCACTGGCTGGAGTATCTGCACTCCTATCACCGCGAGGCGCTCGACCGCTCCGGCACACAAGGCCCCCCGCTCTCGGTGGACGCCGTGCTGGCGCTGCGCCGCCACTCGATCGGCGTGCAGCCGTGCCTGGACCTGAACGAGCGCTTCGGCGGCTACGCCCTGCCCGCCGCGCTGCACGGCGGCCATCCGCTGGCCCGGATGCGGGAGGCCACGGACGACGTCGTCGTCTTCACCAACGACATCGCCTCCCTGGACAAGGAGCTGGCCGCCGGGGACCTCCACAACACCGTCATCGTCCGCCACCGGTGCCACGGCGGCACCCTGGAGGACGCGGTCGAGCACATCGCGGGCCTCGCCAACGCGCGCTACCGCTGGTTCGAGGAGACCGCGGAGCGGCTGCCGCGGCTGCTCGCCGAGGCGGGTGCGGGGACGGATCTGCGCCGGGACGTGGACCACTACGTGGACGGGATGCGTGACGTGATGTGCGGCAACCTGGGCTGGTCCCTGCGGACGGCCCGCTACGACGAGCGGGGCATAGCGGCGGTCAGCGACGGCCGCCAACGACCGTGGGCCGGACTCAGCGCCCCCGGTTCCGGCTGACCGGATCCGCTACGTACGAACGGCCCGCCGCGGCGGGCCGTTCGGGTATCTCGGGTATCAAGGTCGCGTGAACGACACCCTCAACCTGTGGAAGGCGGGGCTCGCCGAGGCCCCCGACGAGATCTGGCAGCGCACCGGTCTGCGCGTCCTGATCCTGGCCGACAACGCGCTCACCCGCCTCCCGCCCGCGCTCGGACGGCTGCGGCGGCTGCACACCCTGGACCTCGGCCACAACCGGCTCGCCGCGATCCCGGAGGAGATCGGCGAGCTGTCGGGGCTGACCCGCTGCCTCTATCTGCACGACAACCGGCTCCCCCGGCTGCCGCGTTCCCTCGGCAGGCTCGGCCAACTGGGCTATCTCAACGTCGGCGAGAACCCGCTCGGCAGTCTGCCGGAGGAACTCGGCGGCATGGCGGGGCTGATGGAGCTGCGCGCGCAGCACGCCGGACTGACCGGGCTGCCCGGCTCGATCGGGCAGCTCGGCGCGCTGCGGGAGCTGTGGCTGCGCGGCAACCGGATCAACGCCCTGCCCGCCGGGGTGTCCGCGCTCCGCGCGCTGCGTCAGCTGGAGCTGCGGGAGAACGCGCTGAGCGAGGTGCCCGGGCCGCTGCGCGGACTCCCGCGCCTGCGCCACCTCGACCTGCGCGGCAACCGGATCCGAACGCTTCCCCAGTGGGTCGCGGAGCTGCCCGCCCTGGAGAAGCTCGACCTGCGCTGGAACCCGCTCGACGAGGGCGTCGACGACGGCCCGGTCGTCCGGGCGCTCGGCGAGCGGGGCTGCGTCGTGCTCGGATGAGCCGGGGCCGCGTCACACCGAAGCCCGGACGAGGCGTCAGTTCAGGACACCCGAAGCCCGGACGGGGCGTCAGGTCAGGTCGAACTCGCCCTCGCGCGCGCCCAGGACGAAGGCGCGCCACTCGGCCGGAGTGAAGATCAGGGCCGGGCCTTCGGGACGGCGGCCGTGGCGCATCGCGATGAAGCCCTCGACGAAGGCGATCTCGACATCGCCCACCCCCTGGCTGCTCGACTGCCACTGGGCGCCCGTGAGGTCGAGGTCGGGCTTCTCGCCATTGCCCCTGAGCGGCTGTGCGGTCGTGGTGGTGTCTGCCACGTGCGGCTCCTCCCGGATCGTCGTCCCGGCCCCACCCTAGCGAGCGCGGCCGGTGCCGGACAGGCCACGAAAGGAGGACGTGATCTGTCCGGCGGGTGTCGTCCGGGTGCCCGCCTCATGTGGAGGGAGGGGCCGCCCCGACCACCCACATGGCGAAGAACTGCGAACCGCCGCCGTAGGCGTGGCCGACCGCCGTGCGCGCCCCCTCGACCTGGTGTTCGCCCGCCCGGCCTCGGACCTGGAGGGCGGCTTCGGCGAAGCGGAGCATGCCGGAGGCGCCGATGGGGTTGGTGGACAGCACCCCGCCCGACGGGTTGACGGGGAGGTCGCCGCCGATCTCGGTCACCCCGGACTCGGTGAGCTTCCAGCCCTCGCCCTCCGCCGCGAAGCCCAGGTTCTCCAGCCACATCGGCTCGTACCAGCTGAACGGCACGTACATCTCGATCGCGTCGATCTCCCGGCGCGGATCGGTGATCCCGGCCTGCCGGTAGACGTCGGCGGCGCAGTCGCGCCCGGCGCGCGGCGAGACGCAGTCCTTGCCCGCGAAGAGCGTCGGCTCGCTGCGCATCGCGCCGCCGTGCATCCAGGCGGGCGGCCGGGGGGCGCGGGAGGCACCGGCGCGGTCGGTGAGCACCATGGCGCACGCGCCGTCGGAGGAGGGGCAGGTCTCGGAGTAGCGGATGGGGTCCCACAGCATCGGCGAGGACTGCACCTTCTCCAGCGTCAGATCCTGTTCGTGGAGGTGGGCGTAGGGGTTGAGCAGGGCGTTGCGGCGGTCCTTGTACGCGACGAGCGCGCCGATCGCCGGGGGCGCGCCGGTGCGCCGCATGTACGCGCGGACGTGGGGTGCGAAGAATCCGCCCGCCCCGGCCAGCAGCGGCTGCTGGAAGGGGACGGGCAGCGAGAGCCCCCACATGGCGTTGGACTCGGACTGCTTCTCGAACGCCAGGGTGAGCACGGTGCGGTGGACGCGGGCGGCGACCAGGTTGGCGGCGACGAGCGCGGTGGAGCCGCCGACCGATCCGGCGGTGTGCACGCGCAGCATGGGCTTGCCGACCGCGCCGAGCGCGTCGGCGAGGTACAGCTCGGGCATCATGACGCCCTCGAAGAAGTCGGGCGCCTTGCCGATGACCACGGCGTCGACGTCCGCCCAGGTCAGTTCGGCGTCCTCCAGGGCCCGTACGGCGGCCTCCCGGACCAGCCCGGCGATGGAGACATCGCGCCGGGCGGCGGTGTGCTTGGTCTGGCCGATTCCTACGACGGCCACCGGTTCCTTGCTCACTGAACGGCTCACCGGACGTCCCCTTCCAGGACGGCGACCAGGTTCTGCTGGAGGCAGGGGCCGGAGGTGGCGTGGGCCAGCGCCCGGTCGCCGTCGCCGCGGTGGAGGGCGGCGGCGGCCTCACCGAGCCGGATCAGCCCGGCGGCCATCATGGGGTTCGCGGCCGGGGCTCCGCCGGACGGATTGATGCGTACGGCGTCGTCCAGCTCCAGTTCGCGGCGCAGGATGATCTCCTGCGAGGTGAACGGGGCGTGCAGTTCGGCGAGGTCGACGGGCGCCTCGAAGGCCCCGGCGCGTGTCGCGGCGAGCCGGGTCGACGGGGAGCGGGTGAGGTCCCGTACGCCCAGGCCGTGCGGTTCGATGCGGTGGTCCATGCCGCGGATCCACGCGGGGCGGGCGCACAGCCGCCGCGCGGTGTCCCCGGCGGCGAGCACCACGGCGGCCGCGCCGTCGCCGATGGGCGGGCAGTCGTGGCGGCGCAGCGGGCGCACCAGGTACGGGGCGTCGAGGAGGGCGCCGGGCGGGGCGGAGCGGGTCACCTGGGCGTGCGGGTTGTCGGCGGCGGCGTTGCGGCCGCGCGCGGCGACCTCGGCGAGGGCGCGTTCGTCGGTGTCGCCCGCGTCGAGGAGTGCCTGGGCCTGGAGGGCGGCCAGGGAGACCGAGTCGGGCCACAGGGGGGCGACGTAGTACGGGTCGAGCTGGCGGGTGAGGACCTCGGGCAGATCGCCGGGCGAGGACTTGCCGTAGGAGTAGACGAGCGCGGTGTCCGCCTCGCCGGTCAGCAGCTTGACCCAGGCCTCGTAGAGCGCCCAGGCGCCGTCCATCTCGACGTGGGACTCGGAGATCGGCGGCCAGGCGCCGACGCCGTCCAGCGCCATGGTGAAGGAGAAGGCGCGGCCCGCGAGGTAGTCGGAGGAGCCGGAGCAGGTGAAGTCGATCTCGCCCGCCCGCAGGCCCACCGCGCCGAGCACCTGGTGGAGGACGGGCATCAGCATCTCGACCTCGGAGACCTCCGCACTGGTGCGCCGGGTTCCGCTCTGCCCGAAGGCGACGATGGCGACGTCTCGCATCTACAACAGCTCCTTGTAGGTGTCGTAGTCGGCGTCGGGTTCGCCGGTGGGCCGGTAGTGGTCGGGGTAGCGGCCGCCCTCGGTCCACACGGGCGTCACCCGCAGCCCCATGCGCACCTGGTCGTACGGGATGCCGCCGATGCGGCCGTGGAGGGCGAGATCGGCACCGTCGAGGGCGATGTGCGCGTAGACGTACGGCACGTCGATGTCCAGGTTGCGGGCCTTGATGTTCACGATGCAGAAGGTGGTGACGGTGCCGCCCGGTCCCACCTCGACCTGTTCGTCGGTGGCGACGCCGCAGGTGGGGCAGGCGCCGCGGGGCGGTACGTACACCTTGCGGCAGGACGGGCAGCGCTCGCCGACGGTCTTCTGCCCGGCGAGGGCGGCGAGGTAGCGGGACTGGGCGCGGCCGGGCGCGTAGGTGTAGTCGAGGCGGGCGGGGGCGACGATGCCGGTGACGGGGTCGGCGAACTCCTGCTCGTGGGGGCTTGGTTCCTGGGTGGCCGGGCCGTCGTACGGTTCGAAGCAGGCGATGTCGGTGATGGAGCCCTCGCGCTCCTCGGCCCAGCGGACCCGTACCCGCATGCCGGTGCGCACGGCGTCCGGCCCCGGCGCGTCGAGGGCGTGCAGGAGGGCGGTGTCGGCGCCGTCGAGCCGTACCAGCGCCCAGGCGAAGGGGGTGGGCAGGGGCTGGCCGCGGCGCGGGGCCGGGTTCCAGGCCCAGGTGGTGACGGTGCCGGTGGGGGCGACCTCGACCAGGTCGCGCAGTTCGGCGGCGGTGTCCGGGTCGTATTCGACGGGCGGGACGAGCACCCGGCCACCGGCGGTCCGTACGCCGAGCACGGTGCGCTCGCGCAGGCCCGTGAGGAAGGCGCTCTGGACGGGACCGAGGGAGCGGGTGAAGGGGAACTCGACCACGAGAGGGGCCTTCAGCACCTCGGGGGCGGGAGCCGGTGTCATGGGGCGTCTCCTTCTGCTGGCAGCGGCGGGGCCCTAGGCCCGGCGGTAGACCGGGGGGCGTTTTTCCGCGAAGGCCTTCGATCCCTCTTTGGCGTCGGCGGTGTCGAAGATGGGCCAGCCGCGTTCGAGTTCGGACGCGAGGCCATCGGTTTCGGTCATCTCGGCGGTCTCGTAGACGGATGCCTTGACCGCCTCGACGGCGAGCGGGCCGTTGGCATTGATGAGTTCGGCGATCTCCAGGGCCTTCTTCAGCGCGGTGCCGTCGTCCACCACGTGGCCGATCAGCCCGATCCGCTCGGCTTCCTCGGCGCCGTACGGGCGGCCGGTGAGCAGCATCTCCAGGGCGTGGGTGCGCGGCACCTGGCGGGCCAGCCGGGCCGTGGAGCCGCCGATGGGGAAGAGCCCGCGCCGGACCTCGTACAGCCCGAAGGTGGCGCCGCGGCCCGCCACCCGGATGTCGGTGCCCTGGAGGATCTCGGTGCCGCCCGCCACGCAGTGGCCCTCGACGGCGGCGATCACCGGTTTACGCGGCCGGTGGTGGCGGAGCATGGCCTTCCAGTGGAGGTCGGGGTCGGCCTTCAGCCGGTCCCGGTAGTGCTGCCCGTCCATCCGGCCGCCGCCCGCGAGCGCCTTGAGGTCCATCCCGGCGCAGAAGACGCCGCCGGCGCCGGTGAGCACGACGGACCGGACAGTGTCGTCCTCGTCGGCCTCGATCCAGCCGTCGTACAGCCCGACCAGCATGGGCAACGAGAGCGCGTTCTTGGCCTCAGGCCGGTTGAGCGTCAGCACCAGCGTGGCGCCCATGCGCTCGACGATGAGGTGTTCGGTCCCGTGCGGCACGGCAGTCCTCCCGTCTCAGACCTAGAACAGGTTGCAGGAGCGACGGAGCGACTTCAATAGGAATCTGATGGGCAGTCAGATTTTTTGGGCCGCGGCCCTTCCCACCTCTCCCCCGCGGTGCTGTCATGAGCGCCGAGCCCGCCCGATGTCAGGTCAGGAGGAGCCGTGGAGTACAACCTTGCCGACCTGTTCGAGTCGATCGTGGACACGGTGCCCGACAGAGAAGCGCTGGTGTACGCCGACCATCCGGGCACCGGCGCCGAGCGGCGGATGAGCTATTCCCAGCTGGACGCCGCCGCCAACCGGCTCGCCCACCATCTGAAGGACAGCGGGATCGCACCGGGCGAGCATGTGGGGCTCCACCTGTTCAACGGTGTCGAGTACCTCCAGACCGTGCTCGCCTGCCTGAAGATCCGGGCCGTCCCGGTGAACGTCAACTACCGCTATGTGGAAGACGAGTTGGTCTACCTCTACCGCGATGCCGATCTGACCGCCTTGGTCTACGACGCCGAGTTCGGCGACCGGGTGGCCGCGGCGCTGCCGCGTACGGACACCCTGCGCCACCTCGTCCAGGTCGGCAGCGGGGAGGGGGCGCCCGGCGCCGTCCCGTTCGCCGAGGCCGAGGCGTCGGGCCCGGCCGGGCGCGGCTTCGCGCCCCGCTCCGCGGACGACCGCTTCATCATCTACACCGGCGGCACCACGGGCATGCCCAAGGGCGTGGTGTGGCGGCAGGAGGACCTCTTCTTCTCCGGGCTGGGCGGCGGCGCGCCGACCGGCATCCCGGTCGGCCGCCCCGAGGAGCTGGCCGAGCGGGTGGCGGCCTCCGGCGACGGCCTGGTCTTCTTCCCCACCGCGCCGCTGATGCACGGCACCTCGACCCTCACGACGTTCGTCGGCTTCAACTTCGGCCAGAAGGTGGTCCTCCACCGGAAGTTCGTGCCCGAGGAGGTGCTGAGGACGATCGAAAAGGAAAAGGTCAGTACGGTGTCCCTGGTCGGCGACGCGATGCTGCGGCCCCTGGTGGACGCCCTCACCGGGCCGCTGAAGGACATCGACCTCTCCCCGCTGCTCAGCGTCAGCAGCTCCGGGGCGATCCTCTCGGACACCGTGCGCGCCCAGTTCGCCGCGCTCGCGCCGCACACCCTGATGCTCAACAACTTCGGTTCCTCGGAGTCCGGGTTCAACGGCACCGCCACCGACGACTCCGGCCCCGAGCGCGGCTTCCGGGTGCGCGTCAACGACCGTACGGCCGTCGTCGACCCGGCGACCCACCGCCCCGTCGCACCCGGCGAACCGGGCCGGGTCGCCCAGCGCGGCCATGTGCCGCTCGGGTACTACAACGACCCGAAGAAGACGGCGGAGACCTTCTTCGAGGCGGACGGCGAACGCTGGGTGCTCCTCGGCGACATGGCGACGGTCGACGAGGACGGCGTGATCACGGTCCTCGGCCGGGGCTCGCAGTGCATCAACACCGGCGGCGAGAAGGTGTACCCGGAAGAGGTCGAACAGGCCCTGAAGGCCCATCCGGACGTGTACGACGCACTGGTGGCGGGCGTCCCCGACGAGCGCTGGGGCCATCGCGTGGCGGCCGTCGTCCAGCCCCGGGAGGGGGCCGGTGCCCTGACGGCCGACGCCGTACGGGACCACTGCCGCACCCGGCTCGCCGGGTACAAGATCCCCCGTACGGTCGTCTTCACCGACCGCATCCAGCGCTCCCCCAGCGGCAAGGCCGACTACCGCTGGGCCCGCACGGTCGCGGCCGGGCCCGCCCCCGGGGCATAGCCCGGCGGCGGGCCGTCAGGATGCGGTACGGGGCAGCACCCGGGCGGCGAAGTCGCGGACCGCGTCCAGGACGCCCGTACCGCGGTGTCCGACCCCCGGCACGATGTCGAGGGTGACGTCGATCCCGAGCGCGACGTAGTTGTCGCGCAGTGCGGTGATCCGCTCGACCCGGGTCCGGGCGGGATACGGCCGGGTGGCGGGAGCGTTCACTTGCTGGCCTCCAGTTGGCGGGGCACGGCGGCGGGCATCAGGTCGAGCCGCTTGTCCATGTCCAGGCGGAAGGTGCCGGGTTGATGTTCGACCAGAACAGCGCGGTCAGGACGCGCACAGCGCTCGCCTCCGGCCGGACCATCCGCCGCGGCCAGGGTCACTCCCTCCGGATCACCGCACCGCTCGAACTCCACCGCACCGCGTCTGCGGCAGGCCGTCGCCCTCGCCACCGAATCCGCCAGCTCCGCCGAGCGCAAGGCTCACCGGTCTACGCCACCCGCATCACGGCCGCGACCTGATCATCAGGGGCTTACCGCTAACCACGCCCTGATTGATCCCCGAAGCCGTACGAGGTCGAGGTCTGGCCCCCGGTTCGGCGGGCAGAGACGAACCCGAGCCCGCTCCAGTACCGTTCTGGGCGCGCCACCCGCGAGTTCGGCTACGAGCCCCCTTCGGAAAACTCGAACCCACGGCCTTTTCCGATTGGCGTTCTGACATGGATGTGCTCTCCCACCTCACGGACGGCTTCGCGAGCGCGTTCAGCCCGATGCACCTGCTGCTGGCCTTCGCGGGCTGCACCCTCGGCTCCCTCGTCGGCGTGCTGCCCGGGCTCGGTCCCGCCACCACCGTCGCCCTGCTGCTCCCGCTCACCTACGTCTTCGACCCCGTCGGCGCGCTGGTGCTGTTCGCCGGGATCTACTACGGAGGGATGTACGGCGGCTCGACCACCGCCATCCTGCTCAACGTCCCCGGTGAGACGGCCTCGGTGCCGACCACGCTCGAAGGCCATCCCATGGCCCGCTCCGGCCGGGCGGGCGCCGCGCTGGCCACCGCCGCCATCGGCTCGTTCGTGGCCGGGACGATCTCCACCGTCGCGATCACCTTCATCGGCCCGGCCATGTCCCGGGTCGCCGAGAGCATCCAGCCCGCCGAGTACTTCGCGGTGATGATCCTCGCGTTCGCCACCGTCACCGCGGTCGTCGCCGACGCCCCGGTCCGCGGGCTGTGCAGCCTCTTCCTGGGGCTGGCGATCGGGCTCGTCGGCATCGACAGCCTCACCGGCCAGGTCCGCTACGCCTTCGGCGTGCCGGAGCTGTACGACGGCGTCCAGGTGGTGGCCGTCGCCGTCGGGCTCTTCGCGATCGGCGAAGGGCTGTACACCGCGGCCCGCATGCGGCGCGCCCCCGAGGAGCAGATGCTTGCCGTGGGCGGCCGGATCGGGATGAGCCGCGAGGACTGGGGGCGTTCCTGGGAGCCCTGGCTGCGCGGCACGGCGATCGGCCTGCCGATCGGCGCCCTCCCGGCGGGCGGCGCGGAGATCCCCACGTTCCTCAGCTACAACCTCGAACGCAGGCTCTCCCGGCACAAGAAGCAGTTCGGCAGGGGCGCCATCGAGGGCGTGGCCGGTCCCGAGGCCGCCAACAACGCCGCCTTCTCCGGTGTCCTGATGCCGCTGCTCACGCTCGGCATCCCCACGTCGGCGACGGCGAGTGTGCTGCTGATCGCCTTTCAGATGTACGACGTGCAGCCCGGGCCACAGCTGTTCCAGACCCAGTCCGCGCTGGTGTGGACGCTGATCGCGAGCCTCTACATCGGCAATGTGATGCTGCTCGTGCTCAACCTCCCCCTGATCCCGCTGTGGGTGAAGCTGCTGAAGCTTCCCCGGCCGCTGCTGACCGCGGGCATCATCGTCTTCGCCACGCTCGGCGTGTACACGCTGTCGCAGAACGCCGTCGACCTCGCCATCGCGGTGGCCTTCGGCGTCCTCGGCTTCCTGATGCGCCGCACGGGCTATCCGGTGGCCCCGTTGATCCTCGGCGCGGTCCTCGGGCCCATGACCGAGACCCAGTTCCGCCGTGCGCTGGCCTTCAGCGAGGGCGACTGGACGGTCTTCCTCACCCGCCCGGTGTCCGCGGGCATCCTGTGCCTGGCGCTGGCGTCCCTGGCGGGCCCGATGGCCGTACGGCTGCTGCGCCGCCGGTCGTCCGTACCGTCGGCCTAGTCCTGCGCCGTCTCGCACACCGACGGCAGCGCGCGGGTCAGCGCCACCGCGTGCAGCCCGTCCAGCCGCTTCTCGTGGCCCGTGGCCAGGGCTCCGGCCAGCAGGAGGCCCGGGCACGAGGGGGCGGTGCGGGCGTCCGTCGAGTCCGCGATGGCGTGCACCAGTTCGCCGTTGATCCGGTTGATCTCCAGCCGGACCTTTCCGAGGTCGGGGCGCTCGGTGGGCGCCGAGGACGGGTCGGCCTGCCACTTCCGGTACAGGGGCCGCGCTGGACGACCTTGCTCGCCTCGATCTGGTCGCGGAAGATCCGTACCGTCGCCCCGGGGTCGGCGCCCACCTCCCGGGCCTGTTCCGCGACCGCGTCCAGAACCTGCTGCTCCCGGGCCGGGTCGTCGATCGGGCTGTCGGTTCCCCACTTGGCGGCGGCGACCTGGTCCGCGACCAGCAGCCGGTCGGCGGACAGCCCGGCCAGCGGCCGCAGTTGGCCGTGGGCGGCCGTCGGTGCGGACGGTGGCGCGGGGGCTGCCATGGCTCCCCCGGCTCCCGCGGCCAGCACGGCGGCGGCCGTGGCGGCGATCAGGACGGGGCGCAGGGAATCGGTCGGTCGCACGGCGGGACCCCTCTCTCGAACGGCGCGGGCGTCGATCGCCCACCGGGAGCGTACGGCCCGGAGGGCTCTGGCACGATGTGGGCTCGTTCACGGGTCATCGACTCGTGCACGGGTCATCGACCGCATCGCGCAACGGGGAGCGCCGCCACATGCCGCAGTCACCGCATCCACCCTCGCTGCTGGAGAGCGCCCCGCGGCGCCGGGTCTTCGCGCCCGGGTGGCTGCCGCCGCTCATCGCCCCGGCCGCCGCCGGGGTCGCGTACGCCCTCGCCGACGACCCGCTGTCGCGGGTGCTGGTGCCCTTCGCGGTGGCGCTCGGCGCGTACGTCCTGGGCGCGGCCCTGGCGCGGCTGTGGCCGCGCACCCGGTGGCGGGTCACGGAGCTGGGGCTGCACCGGCTGCGCGGCACGCGCAATGTGGCGACGCATCTGTCCACGCCCGCGCAGCCGCTCGTCCTCACCGTGCCGGATCTGGCGGTGCGGATGCCGCTGGACTACGGGGCGTCCGCCATCGGCTCGCTGAGCGCCACGGGCGCCACGGGCCTGCGGATGTCGCCGTTCCCGTTCCATCTCGCCTTCCGCCGGATCGGCCTGCCGCTGCGGCTGGCGGACGGGAAGAACGCGGCGCCGGGGCTGGCGGCGCACTGGGAGGCGGGGTTCGCCCGGCGCGAGGCGGCGCTGCTCGCCGCCGCGGCCGGGGGCCCGCTGCCCTCCCCCGCGGCGGACACGGTGGAGTGGGCGCGCCCCGAACGTGGGGAGCGGCGGCGGCAGTTCACCTCCCGTCTGGTGCCGCTGCTGATGGGGCTGGTCGCGCTCGGCGTGGCCGCCGTGCCGTCGGACGGGGCGGTCCCTGGGCGGGTGGCGGTCATCAACGCGCTCGCCGTGCTGGTGCTCGTCTGGACCGCGGGCTCGTACTGGCGCGTCCTGCGCAACCCCGGGGTGCGGTGGCGCGTCGGCCCGCGCGGGATCACGGCGTACGACCCGTGGTTCGGCACCACCGAGCTGCCCGCCGGCCGGATCGCCGGGATCGTTCCGCAGCGGGTCACCGAGGAGACGCCCACCGGCACCACGCGGACTGCGGTGGTGCTCCAGTTCTACGGGTACGACCTGTCGCTGCTCGGCACCGCCCACGCCGGGCGGATCCCGCCCGTCGAACTGCTGGCGGTGCTGCACTCGCGCGGCTACCGCGTCATCGAGGACGAGCACGCGCCGGACGGCAGCGCCCACCGTGCCCCCGGCCAACCTCCCGCCCCGGAGTACGACGCGTACGCCTCGACCGCCTACGCCTCCCTGGCGGCGGGCGCGGCGCACCCGGCCCCGGCCCGCCCCGCGCCGCAGACCCCGCCCCCGCCGCCGTCCCCCTCCGGGGGCGAGCCGGTGGTCGTTCCGCTGCCCGCCGCCACCCGCCTCTGGTACTACCTCGGCGGGGTGGCCGCCGGGGCGGCGGTGGCCGCGGTCCTCGGCTTCAAGCTGCGCCACCTCGTGGGCGGCGGAATGTCCTGGCTGCTCTGGGGGCTGCCCGCGGGCATGGCGATCGGGGCGCTGGCGGGCTGGTTCCACGATCTGCGCCGCCCCGGCGTCGTCCTCGGCCCGGACGGCATCCGGCTGGCGGGGCGCGGCGGCAAGGGCGGTACGCAGTGGGGGCACGACCGCGCGACGATCGGCGGCATCGCCGTGGAGGCGTACGACAACGGGGAGCGCGCGCTGTACGTGTGGTCGCCGTCGGGCCAGGTGATCCGCAAGGAGAGCGGGCACGTACCCGACGCCCAGGAGCTGCGGCGCGGCTGCGAGCGCGCCGGACTCCCCTGGGGCCGCCCGGACTTCGGCCACGGGAGCCCGCCGACCCCGTAGGTCCGTACGGCCTATTCCAGGAACGCCGCCAGGGCGTCGAGGAACTCCTCGGGCCGGTTCTGGTGGACGCAGTGGCCCGCGTCGATGGTGACCAGGCGGCAGTCGGGTATCCGCTCCGCCAGGTCGGCCAGCAGCTCCTGCGGGATGTGGCTGGCCGGGCCGCCGCCTATCACCAGGGTGGGCGCGGTGATGGCCGAGAGCCCCTCGGTCCAGCCCGGGTCCGGGGCGTTGCGCTGGGCGGTGAACTGCGTCTTCACGGCCCAGTCGAAGGCCATCCGCCCGGCCGGGCGCGGCGGCACCTCCAGCGGCGGGTCCTGGGGCAGCAGCGGCGGGGCGTCCTCGATCACCAGCCGCTCCGTCAGCTGCGGGAAGCGCTGGGCGACGAGGTAGGCGACCACGCCGCCGTAGGAGTGCCCGATGAGCGTGACGCGCTCCAGCCCCATCGCCGCGAGGAACCCGGCGACCTCGTCCCGCAGCAGTTCCAGGGCGTAGTCCCCCGGCCAGTCGCTGGAGCCGTGGCCGCGCAGGTCGAGCGCGTACACCCGGCGGCCCGGGGCGAGGCGCGGCGCTATGGTGAGCCAGTCGACGCCGTCCTCGCCGAGGCCGTGCAGCAGCAGGACGGGCGGGTCGCCCGCGGCGCCCCACACCCGGTACGTCAGCTCGACCCCGTCCACCTCGACACTGTCAAGTGTGTGCATGGGGCAGAGGATACGGCCGATACGGCTGGAAACCACCCCTGTCACAAGGCCCCTCACCGGGAAGGTGGTCACATATGCGAAAAGCGCTCATGACCGTCCCAGTAGGGCTCCCGGAGCCGCCGCTTGTAGAGCTTGCCGTTGGGGTCGCGGGGCATCTCCGCGATGAAGTCGACGGACTTGGGGCACTTGTAGCCCGCGAGCCGCTGTGCGCAGTGGTCGAGGATGGCGGCCGCCAGCTCCGGTCCCGGGGTGTGGCCCGGGGCGGGTTCCACGACCGCCTTGACCTCCTCGCCCCAGTCGTCGTGCGGGATGCCGAAGGCGGCGGCGTCGGCGACGGCGGGGTGGGTGAGCAGCGCGGACTCGATTTCGGCCGGGTAGATGTTGACCCCGCCCGAGATGATCATGTCGATCTTGCGGTCGCGGAGGTAGAGATAGCCGTCGTCGTCGAGGAGGCCGAGGTCGCCGACGGTGAAGTAGTCCCCGATGCGGTTCTTGCGGGTCTTGCCCTCGTCCTTGTGGTAGCTGAAGCCGCCGGTGCTCATCTTCATGTAGACGGTGCCGAGCTCACCGGGCGGCAGCTGCCGCCCGTCGTCGTCGAAGATGGCGATTTCGCTGATGGGCCAGGGCTTGCCGACCGTTCCCGGTTTCTTCAGCCAGTCCTCGGCGGTGGCGAAGGCGCCGCCGCCCTCGCTCGCCGCGTAGTACTCCTCGACGCAGCCGCCCCACCAGTCGATCATGGCGCGTTTCACGTGGTCCGGGCAGGGCGCGGCGCCGTGGATGGCGTGGCGCATCGAGGAGACATCGTAGGACTCCCGTAACTCCTCGGGGAGGGCGAGCAGCCGGTGGAACTGCGTGGGCACCATGTGGGTGTGGGTGCAGCGGTAGGCGTCGATGAGCCGCAGCATCTCCTGGGGCGTCCACTTGTCCATGAGCACCAGGGGGTGGCCGATGTGCAGGGACGAGGACGCGAACTGGAGGACGGCCGTGTGGTAGAGCGGTGAGCACACCAGGTGGACGTGGTCGGGCTCCTCGGCGCGGGGCCGGATGCCGAAGAAGCGCAGGAAGCCGCCGAGATGGCTCTCCTCAGGGAGCTTTCCGGTCAGTGGGCGACGGATGCCGCGCGGGCGTCCCGTCGTACCGGAGGTGTAGTTCATGACCCAGCCCAGTTCGCGGTCGGCGGGCGGGTCCGCCGGCTGTCCCCGGAGGAGTTCGGCGTACGGGCGAAACCCGTCGACAGCAACGCCGCCACCCACCGCGTAGCGGTGGGTGGCGGGCAGCCCGGCCTCGTCGGCGGCCAGGGCGGCCTGGGTGCCGAAGCGTTCGTGGGCGATCAGCACCTTGGCGCCCGAGTCGGAGACGATCCAGGCGATCTCGGGGCCGACCAGGTGGTGGTTGACGGGCACGAGGTAGAGCCCGGCCTGGGTGGCGGCCAGCGCGGCGGTGAAGAACTCGACTCCGTTGGGGAGGACGACGGCGAAGGCGTCGCCGCGCCGGAGCCCGGCGGCGCGCAGCCCGCCGACGAGCTGGTTGCACGCGGCGTGCAGCCGGGCGGCGGTCCACTCCTCGCCGTCGGGGGCGACGAGGACGACGCGGTCGGGTTCGCTCGCGGCCTGGGCCCAGAAGCCGACCGGGATGGTGTGGGTGGGGTCGCTGGTGGTGGCGGTCATCGGTCGTGGCCCTTCTTCAGTCCCGCTTCAGTCCCGTCCGGCGATGCGGTTGACGCGGTCGATGGCACGTTCGAAGCCCCGGGTCAGGTCGTCGAAGACGGCCTGCACGCTGCGGGTTGAGTTCATCCGGCCCACGATCTGCCCGACCGGCGTGCCGAGCAGCGGCTCCACCTCGTACTTCTGGATGCGCGAGACGGCCTCGGCGACCAGCAGCCCCTGGAGCGGCATCGGCAGCGTCCCGGGGCCCTGCGGGTCGTCCCAGGCGTCCGTCCAGGCGGTGCGCAGCTGGCGGGCGGGCTTGCCGGTGAGGGCGCGGGAGCGCACGGTGTCGCCGGATCCGGCGGCGAGGAGCTTGTTCGTGAGCGCGGCCGAATGCAGTTCGGCCTCCTCGGTGGTGAGCCAGATCGAGCCGAGCCATACGCCCTGGGCGCCGAGCGCGAGCCCGGCGGCGATCTGTTCGCCGCTGCCGATGCCGCCCGCGGCGAGCACGGGCAGCGGGTCGACGGCCTCGACGACCTCGGGGGTGAGCACCATGGAGGCGATCTCACCGGTGTGGCCGCCCGCCTCATAGCCCTGGGCGACGACGATGTCGAGGCCCGCGTCCTGGTGGTGGCGGGCGTGACGGGCGCTGCCGGCCAGCGCGGCGACGAGGATGCCGCGGTCGTGGGCGCGGGCGACGACGTCGGCGGGCGGCGAGCCGAGCGCGTTGGCCAGCAGCTTGACGGGGTAGTCGAACGCGACGTCGAGCTGGCTGCGGGCGACCTGCTCCAGCCAGCCGGTGATCCGCCAGCCGGACGCCTCGCCCTCGGCCAGTTCGGGCACCCCGTGCTTGGCCAGGGTCTCCTGGACGAACGCGCGGTGCTCCTGCGGGATCATCGCCTCGATGTCGGCCTCGCTCACCCCCTCGACCTTCTTCGCGGGCATCACGACGTCGAGGCCGTACGGTTTGCCGTCGGTGTGCTCCTGCATCCAGTCCAGGTCGCGGGCGAGGTCCTCGCCCGCGGCGTAGCGGACCGCGCCGAGCACGCCGAACCCGCCCGCGCGGGTGATCGCCGCGGCCACGGCGGGGAACGGCGTGAAGCCGAAGATGGCGTGCTCGACACCCAGCCTTGTGCTCAGCTCCGTCTTCATGCGGGGCAGGATGCCGCAGGGGACCGGGGAGGGGAAGAGTTTTTCTGACGCAACGTCAGATTGGCTCGGTTGCCGGGGTCCCGAGGTGCCGGGGCTACTTCCCCAGCACCGCCATCGCCGCGTTGTGGCCGGGGATACCGCTGACCCCGCCGCCGCGCACCGCGCCCGCGCCACACAGCAGCACATTGGCGTGGCGCGTCTCCACGCCCCAGCGGCCGGTGCCCTCCTGTGCGTACGGGAAGGCCAGCTCGCGGTGGAAGATGTTCCCGCCCGGCAGCCGCAGTTCGCGGTCCAGGTCCAGCGGGCTCTTCGCCTCGATGCACGGCCTGCCGTCGGCGTCGTACGCGAGGCAGTCGGCGATCGGCTCGGCGAGATGGGCGTCGAGCTGGGCGAGGGTGTCGCGCAGCAGTGCCTCGCGGGTCCCCTCCGGGTCGTCCGTGAACAGCCGGGCGGGGGTGTGCAGCCCGAACAGGGTCAGGGTCTGGTAGCCCCGCGCGGCCAGGTCCGGGCCGAGGATCGACGGGTCGGTCAGCGAGTGGCAGTAGATCTCCGACGGCGGCCGCCGCGGCAGCTCCCCCGCGGCCGCCTGCCGGTACGCCTCCGCCAAGTCGCCGTACCCCTCGGCGATGTGGAACGTCCCGGCGAACGCCTCGCGCGGGTCCGCCTCGGGGTCCCGCAGCGCGGGCAGCCGCCGCAGCAGCATGTTCACCTTCAGCTGCGCGCCCTCGGCGGGCGGGGCGGGCGGCTCCTCGCCGAGCAGCCGCGCCAGCTCCCGCGGGGCGGCCCCGACGAGTACGTGGCGGGCGCCCACGACGTGTTCGCCGTCCCGGTCGACGTAAGCCACCTCGGCCGACGTCCCGTCGGTGGCGATCCCCGTCACCTCGCAGCCGGTCGCGATCCGCGCGCCCGCGAGGCTCGCCGCGTGCGCGAGCGCGTCGGTGAACGCGCCCATGCCGCCGACGGGTACGTCCCAGTCGCCGGTGCCGCCACCGATCACGTGGTACAGGAAGCAGCGGTTCTGCCGCAGCGAGGGGTCATGGGCGTCGGCGAAGGTGCCGATCAGCGCGTCGGTGAGCACCACGCCCCGCACCAGGTCGTCCTCGAACGCCGCCTCGACCGCCTCCCCCAACGGCCGTTCGAACAGCGCCTCCCACGCCGCGTCGTCCCCGATCCGGGCCCGCAGCGCGTCCCGGTCCGGCAGCGGCTCGGTCAGCGTCGGGAACACCCGCTCGGCGACCCGCCCCGTCATCCCGTAGAACCGCTCCCAGGCCGCGTACTCCCGCTCCCCGCCGGTCAGCCGCGCGAACGCCTCCCGGGTCCGCGCCCCGCCGCCGGTCTCCACCAGCAGCCCGGTCGGCCGCCCGCCCCGGACGGTGGGGGTGTACGAGGAGACGGACCGCTTGCGGACCGCGAACCGCAGGCCCAGGTCGTCGACGATCGACCGGGGCAGCAGGCTGACCAGGTACGAGTAGCGCGAGAGCCGGGCGTCCACCCCGGGATAAGGCCGCGTGGACACGGCCGCGCCGCCGGTGTGGCCGAGCCGCTCCAGCACCCGCACGCTGCGCCCCGCCCGGCCCAGATAGGCGGCGGCGACCAGGGCGTTGTGGCCGCCGCCGACGATGACGACGTCATAGGCATCCCTGGCACCGCTGGCACCGCTGGCACCGCTGGCATCGCTGTGAGGCATGCCCTCTGGATTAGCACGGGGTGAACGCCGCGGCTACCACCCGGCCCCGTCCGGTACGGCCGCGTCGCGGAGGAGGGTGCGGGGCGAGGGGCGGGTGCCCGGGCCGAGCCTCTCCACGGCCCGCAGGATGTGCTTCGGCGGCAACTGCCAGCGCACCGTGGACGGGACGCACCGCAGCACCCGGCCCGTCGCCCGCAGACGGCGGGTGACGGTGGCGGGCGCGGGTGCGGGGCGTCCGTACAGCTCGTGGGCGTAACGCGGCAGGGAGGCGTAGGCCAGGGCGGCGAAGCGCCCCCAGATCAGGTCGCGCGCCGGGACGAGCGCGGTGTGCACCGGGGGCCTGCGCAGAAAGGCGTCGACCTCGCGGGCCTCGGGGGTGGCGGCGAGTTCGGGGCGCACCGCCGCGAAGTACGCGCGCAGTTCCGCCGTATCGCCCGGCACGGCGGCGGGGTCGAGCCCGACCAGGCGGGCGGACTCCCGGTTCTCGGCGACATAGGCGTCCGCCTGGCCGTCGGTGAGGGGGTAGCCGGAGCGGCGTACGACATGGAGGTACGAGGCGACCTCGGCGCAGTGCACCCACAGCAGCAGGGCGGGCTCGTCCACGGCGTGCCGGGCGCCGGTGCCGGGGTCGGTGACCGAGAGCCGCCGGTGGATGCCCCGCACCCGGGCACCCGCCCGCTCCGCGGCCTCGGTGGTGCCGTAGGTGATGGTCGCGACGAACCGGGCAGTGCGCAGCAGCCTGCCCCAGGCGTCCTGGCGGAAGTCGGAGTTCTGGATGACGCCGCGCACCGCGAGCGGGTGCAGGGCCTGGAGATAGAGCGCGCGGACCCCGGCGATCCACATCATCGGGTCGCCGTGCATCTGCCAGGTGACCGACCGTGGGCCGTACAGCCCCGGGTCGGGGTCCGGTATGCCCTGCGCCGCGGGCGCCGTCATGGCCCACCACCTCCTGCGGTCAGCCTAGAGGCGCATGAGCTTGCCCTAAGTTCGATCTAGATACAATTTCCGCTTCGCCGCCACGCCCCCAAGATCCCTTCGCTCCGATGGTTGTACCAATCCGCGGCTTGAGACAACATAGGGCGCCCCGACGCTCACCCGCGGGCCCCACCCGCCCGGAACAGCATGGATCATGAGCACAGACCGCATCGACGCCCCGTCCGCGCACGCCCGGCCGACGCGCCGCCGGGTGCTGCGCGGCGCCACCGCCGCGGGCGTCCTCGCCGCCACCGGCGGCACGTGCTCCGGCTGCACCGCGGACGAGGCGAACGCCGCCGCCCGGCCGACCCCGCGTACTACCCGGCCGGTTACGACCACATAGTCGACCGGCCAACGGCCGCGTCGACGAGGAGTCGCCCGCCGACGCCAAGACCCTGCGCATGGAACTCGGCACCAGGGTCCGCCACTTGAGGGTCGTACGCACCGACACCGCCCCGCCCCGGGCGAAGCCGCCACCGTCGGCCTGCGCTCCGAACGCATCTCGCTCACCGACCGCACGGAGGCCGAGGGCGACACCGCCGACGTCAACGTCCTCCGCGCGAGGATCGAGCAGTGCTCGTACACCGGCGCCCGCTTCGAGTACCACCTCGCCATCGGCGACCTGCGCGTACGCGCCGAGAGCGCCGTACGCCACGCGGGTCCCGAGATCAGCCTGCCTGCTGTACCCACGGGCGACGTGAGGTCGGGCAGCCGGCGGGTCAGCGGCGTACCCGTGGCATGCCCAGGCCGATCCAGGAGATGATCTCCCGCTGGATCTCGTTGTTGCCGCCGCCGAAGGTGAAGACGACGCTGCTGCGGTAGCCGCGCTCCAGGTCGCCGTGGAGGACCGCACCCGCCGAGCCCTCCTTGAGGGGGCCCGCGGCGCCGACGATTTCCATGAGCCAGGCGTAGGCGTCGCGGCGGGCCTCGGAGCCGTAGACCTTGACGGCGGAGGCGTCGTGGGGGGTCAGGGTGTCGCGCTGGAGGGCGTCCACCATCTGCCAGTTGAGCACCTTCATGGCGTCCAGCCGGGCGTGGGTACGGGCCAGCCGGGCGCGGACCCAGGCCAGGTCGATGACCCGGCGGCCGTCGGGGAGCTTGGTGTCGGCGGCCCACTGCTGTACGCCGCGCAGGGCGCGGATGGCCATGGTGCCGTGGGCGGCGAGGGTGACGCGTTCGTAGTTGAGCTGGGTGGTGATCATCCGCCAGCCCTCGTTCTCGGCGCCGACGCGGCGGGCGGCCGGGACGCGGATGTTCTCGTAGTAGCTGGCGGTGGTGTCGTGGGAGGCGAGGGTGGTGATGACGGTGCAGGAGTAGCCGGGGTCGGTGGTGGGGACGAGCAGGATGCTGATGCCCTGGTGGGGCTTGGCGTCGGGGTCGGTGCGCACGGCGAGCCAGACCCAGTCGGCGGTGTCGCCGTTGGTGGTCCAGGTCTTCTGACCGTTCACCACGTAGTCGTCGCCGTCGCGGACGGCGCGGGTCTTGAGGGCGGCGAGGTCGGTTCCGGCGTCGGGCTCGCTGTAGCCGATCGCGAAGTCGATCTCGCCGGAGAGGATACGCGGCAGGAAGTACCGCTTCTGCTCGTCGGTGCCGTAGCGCATGAGCGTGGGGCCGACGGTGTTGAGGGCCATGAGCGGCAGCGGTACGCCCGCCTGGGCGGCCTCGTCGAAGAAGATGAACTGCTCGACCGGGCCCAGCCCCCGCCCGCCGTACTCCTGGGGCCAGCCCACGCCCAGCCAGCCGTCGGTGCCGAGGCGGCGGATGGTCTCGCGGTAGAACCGCTTCTGCCCGGCGGGGTCGGCGTAGCGGGCGTAGTCGTCGTCGGGGACCAGCTCGGCGAAGTAGGTGCGCAGCTCGGCTCGTAACTGCCGCTGCTCAGGGGTGTATTCGAGGTCCACGGCCCCTCCTGGAGTCTCGCGTGCGCCACGACGGCGGTCGGGGAGCGTCCTGGGATCGAGGGGCACGGTAGAACGCGTTCCAAAAATTCGGAAGGGCCGTGGACCATCGGGCAGTGCGGTCGCGCCCGCCGCGCTCAGCTCGTCTCGTCCGCCGGGGGCGGGCCGTCGTCCGCGCCGGGCCGTACGACCCGTACCGGCTGGCCCGGGCGCCAGGTCCGCAGGCTCAGCCCGGATTCCCCGGCCTCGGTCTGCACGACCTCGGTCACCTCGGCGCGGAAGAGGTGGAACGGCTCGGGCGGATGGACCTCGGCGGCGAAGCGGGCCAGCGAATCCGGGTCGGTCACCTCGACGGCCCGGCCGCTGACCCGGACGTCGCCGCCGGGGGTGCCGGTGTCGGCGCCGGGGTTGGCCTGGATCGAGAAGCGCCGGTCGCGGCGCAGGTCGACGGCCTTGCGCGAGTCGGGCATCATGCCGAGCCACAGTTCCCCGAAGCGGAAGGTGACCTCCAGCGGTGTCAGCCGCGGGGAGCCGTCCTGGCGCAGGGTGGCCAGGACATGGGTGCGGTAGCGCTCGAAGCGCTCCTGCGCGGCGGTGGCGAAGCCGGGCTCGGCGGCCTGGAATCCTGCCCAACTGGTGATCGGATACGTCGTCATGGCGCCCATGTTCGCGGGATTATCCGACGCCTTCTGTCCGGATTTCCGGGACTGACGGGACTGACGGGACTGAAGGGCCTCCCCCGCGCCGCGCGAGGCCACTTGGCGTGCCTGATGCGGCGGCAGATACGCGCTCCACGCCGTGCCCGGCAGCGGGAACCCGATCCAGGTGCGGGCGTACGACGGCGGCCGGGCGCCGCCGTCGCGCCGGACGAGCAGCGCGGTGGGCTCGTGCGCGGCCCGCCGCAGCAGCCCGGACACGCTGATGGAGCGGTTGTTCCCGGCGGTCTGGGCGGAGGCGCAGCCCGCGTGGTACGCGACGGGCAGGGCCCGGTCGCCCGCCACCAGACACGGCGGCCGCAGCCCCAGCCGGGTCAGGCCCTCGGCGGCGGTGCGGTAGCGCCCGGTGGTCTTCTCGGACACCGCCGCCGTGTGGGTGAGGACGGCGAACTGGCTGGCCAGCTGGAGCAGGACGACGATCGCGAGCGCGGTGGCCATGTGGCGGGGCGAGCGCGCGGCGCGTACGGCGCGGAAGCCCAGCGCGGCGAGGGGCAGGGCGAGCAGCGCGTAGGAGGGCATGAGGAAGCGCGGCGCCGAGTAGTCGATGAGCAGCAGGTAGGGGACGGCGAGGGAGGCCGCGCAGACGATGGGCAGCACGGTGACCGGCGCACCGGGGTCCTGGGGTGCGGAGGGCTGCCCGAGCCCGACGCGCATCCGGGTCCGCCGTGCGTGACGGTCCCGCAGGGCGACGCTGATGGCGGTGAGGGTCAGCACCGGCAGCGACAGCCACCACAGGGTCAGCTCCGGGTGGGTCAGCGACACGTCGCAGGGGCGGCACAGCTGCGGCCCGTTGAGGCTGCGCAGCGCGGCGCCGACGGCGAAGTGGAGGCCCATGCCGCCCTCGACCTCGCTGGAGACGTCCAGCCGCCCGCCGATGCCGCCGAAGCGTTCGTACGCCTCGCCGATCCACTGTGCGGCGCCGAGCAGGAGCCCGCCCACCAGCGGGGCCAGCGCGGGCCGCCAGGCCCGCACCCGGAGCGCGGCGACCAGCAGCGGAAGGGCCAGCCAGCCGCCGTCGGGGGTGCGGACGAGCGTGACACCGGCGACGAGGGCGGCGAGCCACCAGCGGGCATGGAGCTCGGTGGGTAACCGCAGGAACCAGCCGACGGCGGCCACCGCGCCGAGCGCGACCCAGAGGTTGGGCATCACGGCGGGGCCGCTGATCGCGGTGATCCACAGCCCGGCGAAGAGCAGCGCGGCGAGCGCCACGGGACCGCGGGGCAGCAACCTGTTCCAGACGCGGAAGGCGGCGTAGAGCGCGCCCGCGGAAAGCACCGCAAGGAGGACCCGGAGCACCGTAATGGAGGACGTGGCGGCCACCACCGGGGAGACCAGCATGCTGATGCCGCGGGAGCGCGGCGCGCTGAAGTACGCGGACGGGGTGCGCGGGTCCACCTGGGAGACGTACACGGACTCGTCCCAGCCCAACGCGTGTCCGACGTGCGGAACGACCACGGCGAGCTGGACCGCCGCATAGCCGACGGCGACCACCGCGAGCCACGGCGCGCGGCGCCGGTGGCGCGGCGTCCGGGGTGGATGCGGTCGCGGGCGCGCGGCAGCGGCCGCCGGTGCGGCAGTGTTCTCCATGCGCGCACCATATGATGTCTATGTACCTTTTTCGGCTTATTAGGCCGTTCGGCTCAGCGCCCCAGGGGTGCCATGACCGCGCCGGATCCGTACGCTGTTGCAGCGGTGCACAGCTCCCACCCGGTGGAGGACGAACACGCCCATGAAGATGCTCATCAATGTGGCCGAAACCGTGGTCGCCGACGCGCTGCGCGGACTGGCCGCCTCCCATCCCGAACTGACCGTGGATGTCGAGAACCGGGTGATCGTCCGGCGGGACGCGCCGGTACCCGACAAGGTGGCCCTGGTCTCCGGCGGCGGCTCCGGCCACGAGCCGCTGCACGGCGGGTTCGTCGGTGCCGGCATGCTCGACGCGGCCTGCCCCGGCGAGGTCTTCACCTCCCCCGTGCCCGACCAGATGGTGCGCGCGGCGGCCGCCGTGGACAGCGGCAAGGGCGTGCTGTTCGTCGTCAAGAACTACACCGGCGACGTGCTCAACTTCGACATGGCGGCCGAACTGGCCGAGGACGAGGGCATCCAGGTCGCCAAGGTGCTCGTCGACGACGACGTGGCGGTGTCCGACAGCACCCACACGGCGGGCCGCCGCGGTACCGGCGCCACGCTGTTCGTGGAGAAGATCGCCGGCGCGGCGGCCGAGGAGGGGGCGCCACTGGAGCGGGTGGAGGCGATCGCCCGCCGGGTCAACGCGTGCTCGCGCAGCTTCGGCGTGGCGCTCTCGCCCTGCGCGACACCCGCCAAGGGCGGCCCCACCTTCGACCTGCCCGCCGGGGAGCTGGAGTTGGGCGTGGGCATCCACGGCGAGCCGGGGCGGGAGCGGCGCGCCATGATGACCTCGCGCGAGATCGCCGACTACGCGGTCGACGCGGTCCTGGACGACCTGCGCCCGGACAATCCGGTGCTCGTCCTGGTCAACGGCATGGGCGCCACCCCGCAGCTGGAGCTGTACGGCTTCGCGGCCGAGGTGCACCGGGTGCTCGGCGAGCGCCGCGTGGCGGTGGCACGTACGCTCGTCGGCAACTACGTCACATCACTCGACATGGCGGGCGCCTCGGTCACGCTGTGCCAGGTCGACGAGGACCTGCTGCGGCTGTGGGACGCGCCCGTACGGACCGCCGGGCTGCGCTGGGGCTGCTGACCCGGACCACCGCATCCGGACCACCGCATCCGGACCACCGGACCCCGACCACCGGAGCCGGTCCGCCGGGCCCGGCCCGCCGGACCCCACCGGCCGACCTGATACGTACGCTGTCGCCGTCGGTTACCGTCCTGAGGAGGCGTCTGTGTCCAGCAGTGAATCCGCAGTCGAACACGCGCTCGACACCTCTTTCTTCCAACGCTGGCTCACCGCCGCGGCCGAGTCCGTGCACCGCGAGGCGGCCCGGCTCACCGAGCTGGATTCCGCGATCGGCGACGCCGACCACGGCACCAACATGCAGCGCGGTTTCGCGGCCGTGACGGAGGCGCTGGAGAAGGAGCCGCCGGGATCGCCCGGCGCCGCGCTCATCCTGGCCGGGCGCCAGCTGATCTCGAAGGTGGGCGGCGCCTCCGGGCCGCTGTACGGGACGCTGCTGCGGCGCGCGGGCAAGGCGCTGGGGGACGCGGCGGAGGTCACGCCCCAGCAGCTGGCGGACGCGCTGCGGGCCGGGGTGGACGCGGTGGCCCAGCTCGGCGGCGCCGCGCCGGGCGACAAGACCATGCTGGACGCGCTGGTCCCCGCGGTGGAGGCGCTGGGCGGCGACACCGCGTCGTTCGCCGCGGCGGGCGAGGCCGCCGACAAGGGCGCGCTGGCCACCGTGCCGATGCTCGCGCGCAAGGGCCGGGCCAGCTATCTGGGCGAACGCAGCGTCGGCCACCAGGACCCCGGCGCCACCTCGTCCGCGCTGATCGTCGCGGCGCTGGCGGAGGCCGTCCGATGACCGAGGACAGTGGGGAGAAGCTGGTCGGGGTCGTGGTCGTGTCGCACAGCGGGGAGGTCGCCGAGTCGGTCGCCCGGATGGCCACCGCGCTGGCGGGCGGCGGCACCGCGCCCGTACGGGCCGCGGGCGGGACCCCGGACGGCGGATTCGGCACCAGTGAGGAGCTGATACGCGAGGCGGCGTACGCCGTCGACCAGGGCGCCGGGGTGGCCATACTGGTCGACCTCGGCAGCGCCGTACTGACCGTCAAGGCGCTGCTGGCCGAGGAGGACGAGCTTCCGGAGGGCTCCCGGCTGGTGGACGCGCCTCTCGTGGAGGGCGCGGTGGCGGCCGTGGTCACCGCGTCCACGGGCGCGGACGTGGACACCGTCGCCGGAGCCGCCGCGGAGGCGTACGACTACCGCAAGGCCTGAAGCGGAGCGCACGGGCCCGGGGGCATCGGACACCACCCACCCCCGGGCCCGTTCGTGTGGCCCCCTTCGTATGGGTGCGGGGCCCGCAGCGGACGGCCCAAGTGTGGAGTCCCCGTACATATCCGAGCTGACATGCGCATTTCTACGGTGTGGGCACTCGCATCCGTCCCCGCACCCGCTCGGAAGTGGTAACCATGGCTCCTCCGGCCCCCGCTCCCCCGACCAGCCCCGGATCGCTGCGCCGCGTCGTCGCCGCCAGCCTCGTCGGCACCACCATCGAGTGGTACGACTTCTTCCTCTACGGGTCGGCCGCCGCGCTCGTCTTCAACAAGCTCTTCTTCCCCGACTCCGACCCGCTCGTCGGCACCCTGCTGTCGTTCCTGACGTACGCGGTCGGCTTCGCCGCCCGGCCGATCGGTGCCCTGGTGTTCGGGCACTACGGCGACCGGCTCGGCCGTAAGAAGCTGCTGATCCTGAGCCTGCTGCTGATGGGCGGGGCGACCTGTGCGATCGGCCTGCTGCCGACGCACGCCACCGTCGGCTCGGCCGCGCCCGTCCTGCTCACCGCGCTGCGGCTGGTGCAGGGCTTCGCGCTCGGCGGCGAATGGGGCGGGGCGGTGCTGCTGGTGTCCGAGCACGGGGACGCGCGACGGCGCGGATTCTGGGCGTCCTGGCCGCAGACCGGCGCCCCCGCCGGGCAGTTGCTGGCCACCGGGGTGCTGTCCGCGCTGACCGGGCTGCTCTCCGAGGGCTCCTTCGAGTCCTGGGGGTGGCGGGTGCCGTTCCTGCTCTCCGGTGTGCTGGTGCTGGTCGGCTTGTGGATTCGTCTCTCTGTCGATGAATCCCCGGTGTTCAAGGCCGCGCTGGCCCAGGCCGAGGCACGGAAGTCCGCCGACGTGGCGGAGAAGATGCCGCTGGTGGCCGTCCTGCGCCACCACTGGCGGGACGTCCTGGTCGCGATGGGCGCCAGGATGGCCGAGAACATCAGCTACTACGTGATCACGGCCTTCGTCCTCGTCTACGCCACGTCCGACCATGTGGGCCTCGGCAAGCAGACCGCGCTGAACGCCGTCCTCATCGCCTCCGCCGTGCACTTCGTGACGATCCCCGCCTGGGGCGCCCTCTCGGACCGCATCGGCCGCCGTCCGGTCTATCTGCTGGGCGCCGTGGGCGTCGGCGCGTGGGCGTTCCCCTTCTTCGCCCTCATCGACACGGAGGGCTTCGGGGCGCTGCTCCTCGCGGTCACGGTCGGGCTGGTCTTCCACGGTGCGATGTACGCGCCCCAGGCGGCCTTCTTCTCGGAGATGTTCGCGACGCGCATGCGGTACTCGGGCGCCTCGATCGGCGCCCAGTTCTCCTCCGTCGCGGCCGGGGCGCCCGCACCGCTGATCGCCACCGCGCTGCTGGCGGACTACGACAGCGCCACGCCGATCGCCCTGTACGTCATCGCGGCGGCGCTGCTGACGGTGGTCGCGGTCGGCGCGGCGAAGGAGACGCGCGAACGCGACCTGGCCGCCATCCGGCCGGGCGACGGCGATGAGCCGCGGGCGGCGTCGAAGGCTTCCCGTTCGGCCTCGGCGTGAGGGGTGCGGGGCGGGCCTCGGCTCAGGGGGTATGGGGCGGGTGCTCCACGGTCCCCGTCAGCCGGTGCAGCCGCAGCGCCAGCTGGATCTCCAGCGACCGCGCGGGCGACTGCCAGTCGGCGCCGAGCAGCCGCCCCACCCGCTCCAGCCGCTGCGCCACCGTGTTCACATGCACATGCAGCTCGTCCTTGGTGCGCGCCGGGCTCATCCCGCTGGCGAAGTATGCGTCGAGCGTGCGGACCAGCCCGGTGCCGCGCCGCGCGTCGTACTCCACGACCGCCCCGATGGTGCGCGTGACGAAGTCCCGCACCCGGGTGCCGTCCGGGGCGCCGTCCCGCGTACCGGCCAGCAGCAGACCGAGGAAGCCGAAGTCCTCGGCGGCGGCCCCCTCCCCGGCCCGGCCCAGCACCCGCAGCGCGGCCAGACAGCGCCGGGCCTCGGCGTACGAGGCCGCCACCTCGGCGGGCGCGGCGGCGGGCGCGGCCACGGGTGCGGAGGCGCCGACGGTGACGGGCGCGTGCACGGCGGTGCCCAGCTGCCGGGCGGTGCGGCGGGCGAGGGCGTCGGCGCTGTCGCCGTCGGCGAGCGGCAGCAACAGCACCGTGCCGCCGTCGCGCGCCGCGGCCAGGCCCTGTCGGGTGGCGGCCAGATGGGACGCGGCGGACCACAGGCGCTGCCGGTCGGCGGCGTCCTCGGCGGAGGGGTCGGGTTCGGCCGCGGGCTCGGAGCGCGGCGCGTCGATGCCCGCGGCGAGGACGACATGGGGCGCGTCCAGGTCGGCCCGCAGCCGCGCGGCCCGCTCCCGCAGCAGGCGCGGCTCCCGGTCGGGCGCGTCGAGCAGGTCGTCCAGCAGCTCGCCGCGCACCCGCTGTTCGGCCTCGCCCGCCGAACGGCGGGCGAGCTGGAGGAGTGAGGTGACCATGGCGGCGCGCTCCAGGGTGCGCTGGTCCACGGGGTCGAGCCGGGGGTGGCCGTGCAGGACGAGCGCGCCGAGGAGTTCGCCGCCCGCGGAGACGGCCGCGACCCAGTCCTCGCCGTGGCGTACCGCGTGGCCGTCGGCCCGCGACCGGTCGAGGGCGCCCGCGGGGGCCGCGTCCGCCTCCAGGAACTCCACGGATCCGCTCAGCACCTCGGCCACGGCGGCGGCGACGTCCTGCACCCCGCCACCGCGCAGCACCAGTTCGGTGAGCCGGTCGTGGACTTCGGAGGCGCGCTCGATGACACCGCTGCGGTCCCGGATGATCTCGTTGGCGGCCTCCAGTTCGGCCAGCGCGGTCCGGGTCTCGGCGAGCAGGTTGGCCGTGTCGATCGCCACGGCCGCGTGCGCGGCGAAGGAGGCGAGCAGGGCGATCTGTTCGCGTTCGAAGACGCGGACGCGGCGGTCGGCCGCGAACAGCACGCCGATGACGCCGCTGCCGAGCAGCAGCGGCACTCCGAGGATGGCGACCAGGCCCTCGTCGCTGACGCCCGCGTCGATGGTGCGGGTGTGCTGGAACCGGGGGTCGTCGAAGTAGCTGTCGGTCACATAGGGGCGCGCGGTCTGGGCGACGAGCCCGCCGAGCCCCTCCCCCATGCCGAGCCGCAGCTGCTGGAAGCGCGCCGAGACCGAACCGTCGGTGACCCGCATATAGGTGTCCCCCGCGGTCGGGTCGTTGAGCGTCAGGTACGCGACCTCGGTCCCCAGGAGCGAGCGGGCGCGCTGCACGATGGCCTGGAGGACCGCGTCCAGATCGCGCAGCCCGGCGAGGTCGTGGGCGGTCTCGAAGAGCGCGGACAGCTCGGCCTCGCGTCGCCTGCGCCCCTCCAGTTCGCCGCGTACCCGCAGGGCGAGCAGCTTGGCGCGCTCCAGCGCTGCCAGCCGCCCGGCCGGGGCGCCCTCGGCGCGGGCCCGCAGGCCGGGGCGCTCGTACGCCTCGGCGGGCGCGCCGCGCGCGAGCAGTTCCAGGTATGGGGTCTCCGGCGGATCGTCGGACGGCGTACTCCCGCCGGAGGCGGCGCGGCCCGGTGTGCGGTCCGCCGAGCGGCCGGGCAGGGGGCCGTCCGGCCGCTCGTACGGGGGGCCGTTCGAGGAGCTGTCCGGGGAGCCGTTCAGTGGGCCGTCCATCCGCCGTCCATGCTGAGCGAGGCGCCGGTGATGAACGAGGAGTGCGGACCGCACAGATACGCCACGGCCTCCGCCACCTCCTCCGGCTCGACGAGCCGCTTGACCGCCGCGTCGGCCAGCAGCACCTCGGAGACGACGCGCTCAGTGGAGATGCCGTGCGCCGCGGCCTGATCGGCGATCTGACGCTCGACCAGTGGGGTCCGTACATAGCCGGGGTTGACGCAGTTGGACGTCACCCCGTGGGGCGCGCCCTCCAGGGCGGCGACCTTGGAGAGCCCCTCGAGACCGTGTTTGGCGGCCACATACGCGGACTTGTACGCGGACGCGCGCAGCCCGTGCACGGAGGAGATGTTCACGATCCGCCCCCAGCCGCGCTCGTACATCCCCGGCAGGGCGCCGCGCACCAGCCGGAACGGGGCCTCCAGCATCACCGTGAGCACCCGGGAGAAGACCTCCGGCGGAAAGTCCTCGATCGGGCGGACGAGCTGGATCCCCGCGTTGTTGACCAGGATGTCGGCGCCCTCGGCGGCCCGTTCGGCCTCGTCGAGGTCGGTCAGGTCCAGGGCGTACGCCTCGACGCTGCCTTCGGCACAGGCGACCAGGTCGGCAAGGCCCTCCGCGTCCATGTCGACCGCCCGGACCCGCGCCCCGGCGGCCGCCAGCCGCAGGCTGCACGCCCGCCCGATGCCCCCGGCGGCGCCGGTGACGACTGCGGTACGGCCGGCGAGACCGGGGGCTTCGGAACGGGATGCGGGGGACGCGCTCATGAGCGGCACACTAGGCGGCGGCCGCGCCCGGACCGATGGGGGCGCGGCACACTCTTCACGCCGCCGGGATGGGTTCGAACCACGTCGGCCCCTCGCCGAGCGCCTGCTTGATCCGGGTGAGCGAGAAGTCCTCCAGCTCCGGCAGCCCGTCGAGCGGGAACCAGCCCACGTCCAGCGACTCGTCGTCGTTCACCCGCGCCTCGCCGCCCACCGCGCGGCAGCGGAAGCAGACGTCCATGAACTGGCACTGGTCGTCGTTGGGGTACGTCACCGGCGCCAGCGTCCGTACGAGCACGATGCGCTCCGGAACGCAGCGCACCGCGGTCTCCTCGTGCACCTCGCGCACCACCGCCGTGGCGGGCTGCTCGCCCGGTTCGGGGATGCCGCAGATGATCGCCCAGCGGCCGTTGTCGGCCCGGCGGCCCAGCAGCACCCTGTCCTCGTCGTCGAAGACGACGGCGCTCACGCCCGGCAGGTAGAGGAGTTGATGACCGATGGAGGCCCGCAGGCCGCGGATGAAGTCAGGGGTCGCCATGCGCAGAGGGTATCCGCCGGACCCGAACCCGCGCCGGTGACCTGCGCCGGGCGCCCGTTCTGTGCGCTCGGGGTGCGTTTCACCACTGACACATCGTTTCTGCGCAACATATACACATAACTCGCCGCTGGCGCTACCGTTCCTGGTGCATGGCACGCGACGCGACTTCCGGTCGCTGCGCGATGCCCGTCACGACGGGGGGTCGACGGGATGACGTCATCTGCGCTGGAACCGGTCGTAAGGAATCACGACCAGGACGACAGCGACCACTACAGCAATCACTACAGCCAGCCCCTGGGCAGTCTGCCCGACATCGCGGGTGTGGCGATCCTCGCTTCCTGCGCCCTCTGGGCGCTCATCTCCGCCATGGGGCGCACCGCGCGCCCCGAGGGGGTGCTGCTCGCCGTACTGGCCGTGGCCGCCGGGTACGCCTGCGGCCGCATCGCCGGATCGCTCCTGCCGGTCGCCTGCGGGGCCGCCGCCGGGCTCGCCGGGCTCGGCCTGGCCCTGGCCGGGTGGAACGATCCGAGCGGCCACCAGGGGCTGGACGCGGCCCAGCTGACCCTGGCCACCGGCGCGGCCTGCTGCGCCGCGTGGGCCGCCCGGCGCACCGCGCTCCGGCTCGCCCTGTGGCTGCTGGCCCTGACGATCACGCTCACCGCCGTGGTGAGCGGGCCGCCCGCGGGGTGGGTCGCGAGCGGCACGGTCCTGCTGTGCTCCCTGGCCGCCGCCCGGCTGCGGCGGCGGCTCGCCGCACTGGCCGCCCTCGCGCTCGTCGCAGCGGTCGCCGTCGGCGGCTGCTGGGCGGTCGCGGCCGACGCGGTGCCCGGCGGTCTGCCGCGCCCGCTGCGGTCCCACCTCACCGAGCACCGGATCCGCATGTGGCAGGACGCGGCCCACCTCGCCCGGGCGGATCCGGTACGCGGTGCCGGGCCCGACCGCTTCGGCGAGCTGAGCCCGGCGGCCGCGCAGTCGCCCGAACCGGACCCCACCCCGCACTCCGCCCCGCTCCAGCAGGCCGCCGGGCAGGGCCTGCCGGGGGTGGCCCTCCTGGGCGCGGCCTTCGCCTGGCTGCTGTACGCGCTGTGGCGCTCACCCCGGTCCACCCCGGTCGTCCTGACGGCGGCGGCCGCGCTGACGGCCCTGGCCGTCGAGGCGTCGCTGGGCAACGCGCTCAGCTTCCCGCAGGTGACGGCGGGCGCGGGCCTCCTGGCGGGCCTGGCAACGGCCCGCCCCCCGGACGGAACCGTGCCCTGACGTGGCGGGCCTTCTCCGCCACCCCGCCCCTTCCCGAAACCGGGGACACCCCGGCCCCCGCGGCCCCGCCCCGGGCACGCCACCCCGCGAAGCGGGCCACAACCGCACCACCGCCGAGGGCGGCCCGGGGCCCGCCCAGCACCGGGGCCCGGGGGCCATCCTGGGGAGGACCTAGGTCGGGAACCCACCGCAGCCGCACCCCGGAGGAGGCACGCCCACCGCCAGGGGCGCAACTCCGGGGCAGGCCCACCGCCGGGGCGGGCCGGGCCCCTGGTGACGATCGATACGCGAACGCGCGCCGGGCGCGGCACTCCGCGAAACCCCAGGACGGGGGCCGGGAGCATCCCCGGTTACGGGAAGGGGCGGGGCAGGGGAACAACCACCCGCCACAACCACCCGCCACACCCGACCGCCCCGGCACCACGAGAAACCCCAGGCCCGGGACCCGGCACCGACCGACACACGAACCCGCCCCCGGCCGCGGCGCTCCGCGAAACCCCAGGACGGGGGCCGGGGGTGTCCCCCGGTTTCGGGAAGGGGCGGGGCAGGGGACCAACCACCGCCACACCCGACCGCGCACGCCCCAACCCCGACCGCCCCGGGCACGCCACCCCGCGGAGCGCCAGAACGGGGCCCGGGGGGCATCCCCCGGTTACGGGAAGGGGCGGGGTGGGGGAACAAACACCGCGGCCTCGCACCGCCGGGGTGGCCCCGGGGCGGGGAGGGGGCCGCTAGACCTGGGACGTCCGCGTCGCGATGAGTCGCAGTCGGCCACGAATGACCCGCACGGCCGCCTCCGCATCGTCCACCGTCACCGTGAAGATCCGCCCGTCCCCCAGCCGCAGCACCAACCCCTCACCGCGCCGCACCACCACGGCGGTGCCCTTGTCGGGGCGCCATCGGTAGCCCCATCCGCCCCACTGGCACGGGGTGACGCGCGGCGCGACGTCGGCGTCGACCACGTCGCTGAGGGGGATGCGGCGGCGGGGCAGCCCCATGTGGCCGCAGCGGACCTCCAGGCACTCCTCGTCGACCCGCACCGCCACATGGACGAAGGCGAGGGTGCCGAAGAGCATCAGCAGTCCGGCGGCGAGGCAGCCGATGACCGACATCAGGAGCGGGGCGAGTCCGGTGGTCCAGGGGGAGGCGACGGCCAGGTCGATGCCGAGCGCCACGCACGCGGCGCCCGCGGTCGCCAGCACCCACTGCATCCGGTTGTGGGCATGACCGGTCCAGACCGCGGGCGTGCCCTGGCCCGGGGTCTGCTTGCCGTGGTGATCGGGGTCCTCGGCGTGGGGCCTCATGTCTGGCAGGGTACTCACGTTCCGCTACCGCGGCAGCCGACGGCGGCGTTTTGCCCGGTGGGAGGGGTCCGGGGTCAGCCGCGCGCCGTGGTGGTGGCGGGGGCCAGCAGGCTGCCCTCGGCGTAGGCGAGCGCGGCTTCCGGAAGCGTGGCCTCGCGGCCGCTGAGGATGACCGTGAGGGTGCCGCGGGCGGACCCGGCCGCGCCGGGCGGCAGGGAGGGCTCGGCGCCGATCCGGCGCAGGGCCTGCGCGGCGACGGCCCCGGCCGACCCGTGGAGGGCGATGGGCGGCGCACCGGCGGGCTGGACGGCGGCCCGGATGCGTTCGGCGACCAGCTCGTAGTGGGTGCAGCCGAGGACGACGGCCCGGACGTCGTCCGGGGTGCGGGCCGCGGCGGCGGCCACCGCGGCGTCGATCGCCGCGTCGTCGACGTGCTGGACGGCGTCGGCGAGGCCGGGGCAGGGCACGGCCGTCACCTCGACGCCGTCGGCGAATTCACGGATCAGCTCGCGCTGGTACGGACTGCCGGTGGTGGCGGGCGTGGCCCAGATCGCGATGGGGCCGCCGCCGGCCGCCGCGGGCTTGATCGCGGGGACGGTCCCGATGACCGGCAGCCCGGGCTCCAGTTCGGCCCGCAGGGTGGGCAGGGCGTGGACGGAGGCGGTGTTGCAGGCGATGATCAGCGCGTCGGGCCGGTGCGCGGCGGCGGCGCGGGCGCAGGCCAGGGCGTGTTCGGTGACGTCCTCGGGAGTACGCGGCCCCCACGGCATTCCGTCGGGGTCGGAGGAGAGGACGAGATCGGCGTCGGGTCGAAGGCGGTGCATCGCGGCCGCGGCGGGCAGCAGGCCGAATCCGGAGTCCATCAGCGCGATCTTCACCCCGTCACTTTAATGGATCGGCCCCGACTCCTCGGCACCGCGGTCCGGGTTCGGGCAGACTGCGGCGGGTGAGCGCGCTGACGTGGATCGCGGCCGGGTCCCTGGTGGTGTGGCTGTGGCTGCTGCTGGGCCAGGGGTTCTTCTGGCGTACGGACGTCCGGCTGCCCCGGACCCCACCGGGTGAGCACGGGAACCCGCCCGATGGGCAAGGGAATCCGCCCGACCAGGACGGCAACCCGCCCGACGGGCACGGGCCCGCGCCCGGTGAGGAGCCGGGCGGCTGGCCCTCGGTGGCCATCGTGGTGCCCGCCCGGGACGAGGCCGCCGTCCTCCCCGCGAGCCTGCCGTCGCTGCTCGCCCAGGACTATCCGGGACCGGCGGAGGTCTTCCTGATCGACGACGGCAGCTCCGACGGCACCGGAAAGCTGGCCCGTGAACTCGCCGACACCTACGGCGGGCTGCCGCTGACCGTCGGCTCGCCGGGCGAGCCGGAGCCCGGCTGGACCGGGAAGCTGTGGGCGGTGCGACACGGCATCGCGCTCGCCAAGAGCGCCCACAAGTCCGAGTTCCTGCTGCTGACGGACGCCGACATCGCTCATGAGCCGGATTCGCTGCGGGAGTTGGTGCGGGCCGCCCGGGCCCACGGACTGGACCTGGTGTCGCAGATGGCGCGGCTGCGGGTGACGACCGGCTGGGAGCGGCTGATCGTCCCGGCGTTCGTGTACTTCTTCGCCCAGCTGTACCCGTTCCGTTGGGTCAACCGGCGCCGGGGACGCCGGGCGGCCGCCGCGGGCGGCTGCGTCCTGCTGCGCCGGGGGGCGGCCGAGCGGGCCGGAGTTCCGGAGGTCATCCGGCAGGCGATCATCGACGACGTGGCGCTCGCGCGGGCGGTCAAGCGCTCCGGCGGGGCGATCTGGCTGGGCCTCGCCGACCGGGTCGACAGCGTGCGGCCGTATCCGGGGCTCGGCGAGCTGTGGCGGATGGTCTCGCGCAGCGCGTACGCCCAGCTGCGGCACAATCCGCTGCTGCTGGTGGCGGCGGTCGTGGGGCTCGCGGGGGTGTACCTCGCGCCGCCCGTCGCGCTGTGCGCCGGCGCACTCACCGGGCGCCCGGCGCTGCTGGTGGCGGGCGCCGCCGCGTGGGCGCTGATGGCCGTCACGTACGTCCCGATGCTGCGCTACTACCGGCAGACCCTCTGGCTGGCCCCTCTGCTGCCGCTGACGGCGCTTCTGTATCTGCTGATGACGGTCGACTCGGCGCTGCGGCACTGGCGGGGACAGGGCGCGGCGTGGAAGGGGCGCACCTACGCCCGTCCCAGCGCCGCGCCCTGAGCCCGGCCGGTGCTCACTTGCGGCCGGGGGTCCAGTTCATGCCCCAGCCGTAGGCGTGGTCGAGGGTGCGCTGCGGGCTGACGCCGCGGTCCGGCACCAGATAGCGGGCCTCGCGCTGGACGACGAGGTCGCCGCCGTTGTTGGTGATGAGCGCGAGCGCGCAGACCGTTGAGGGGACGGTGCACTCGTCGAGGGAGAAGTCGACCGGCGCGCCGAACTGTGGCTGAAGAGTGACGGTGGCGTGCAGGTTCGCGAAGCTGCGGGCACCTTCGTAGATGGTGACGAACACGAGGATGCGGCGGAACGCGTCCTTGTGGTCGAGGTTGACGGTGAGGTTTTCGCCAGATGTCCGGGCACCGGTCCGGTCGTCGGCGTCGAGGTGGATGAACGGCGGCTGGTGCAGCGACCCGAACGCGTTGCCGAGCGCCTGCACCACGCCCTTGCTGCCGTCGGCGAGTTCGAACAGGCAGCCCAGGTCGAGGTCGAGGTCGCCGTGCAGGGCCAGGGCCCGGCCGAGCTTCTGGCCCCACCCCTGGAACTGCTTGTGCACCTGCCAGTTGAGGTTGACCCGCAGGGCGCCGGAGGTGCCGCCCTGCTTGGTGAGCGAGACGGCGGGCGCCTCCTTGGTCAGCGTGACCTTGCTGAGGCTCACCGGGGCCCCCGCGGGCGCGGCGGTCGGGGGCGCGGCGGTCGGGGGCGCGGCACCCGGCGCGGGCGGCGGGTACGGCGCGGCGGCGGCCCCGGGCGGCGGCGGGAACGCGGCGGCCGGGGGCCCCGACGGCGGCGCCGGGGGCGCGGCGGGCGGTGCGGCGGGGGGCGTGGGAGGCGCGACGGGGGGCGCGGGAACGGAGGCGGGGGCGGGCGCCTGCTGCGGTTCGTCGACGCTGATGCCGAAGTCGGTGGCGAGGCCCGCGAGCCCGCTGTCGTACCCCTGGCCGACCGCGCGGAACTTCCACCCGCCCTGCCTGCGGTACAGCTCACCGAGGACGAACGCGGTCTCCACGGAGGCGTCCTCGCTGTCGAAGCGGGCGATCTCGGCGCCGCCGGACGCGTCGAGGACCCGGATGTACAGACCGGGCACCCGGCCAAACGTTCCGCCATCCGAGGAGGCGGCGAGCACCACGGTCTCGATCGCGGGCTCCACGCGGCCCAGATCGACCGCGAGGACGTCGGTCACGGTGTCACCGGCGGTGTGCTTGCCCTCGTGCCGTACGGCGCCCGAGGCGTGCACGGCCTGGTTGTAGAACACGAAGTCCGCGTCGGAGCGAACCTTTCCGGACACCAGCAGCAGCGCGGAGGCGTCCACGTCCGGCACTCCGGGGCCGGACCGCCAGCCGAGTTCGACCCGCACCGACCCTGCCGTGACCTGGATGTTGCTGCCTTTGCGCATCGCCATGCTGTCCCCCTGTCTTTCTGTTCGCTTCATCATCTGGACGGGCATGTGACCCTCCGAAAACGCGCCCTTTACAGGATCTCAACGTACCCTGACGACCGTTTTTCCCGGGTTCGGTCCGATTAGGGGTCCGCGACCGCTCCGAACACTGAAAACAACCCTCCTACCGGGCTCCCCAATCAGCACATGGTGGGCTTAACTTATGGTCTATGACCTCCCCCCGCAGCACCTACGGCGGCGGCTACTACTCCTCGCCGTCCTTCCCGGACACCCCCATCTACGACAGCCTTGTCGCCGAGCGGGGAACGCCTCAGATCGCACCCATCCGGGTGCCTTCCGCGTATGACAGCGGAAGTCACCTTCCGGCACTGCCCTCGGCGCTTCCCGCGCTCCCGGCCGCCCCCTCCCAGCAGACCCCGCCGCCCGGCTATCAGCAGCAGGCGCCGCAGCCGGGCGGCATGCAGCCCGGCGGCATGCAGCCGGGCGGGCTCCAGCAGGCGCCCTCTCCGTACATCCCGCCGCAGGCGGGCCCGCGCGGCTACCCGGGGGCGCAGCAGCAACAGCAGCGTCCGGCGGCGCCGAACGGGTACGAGGCGATGCGTCCGGCGATGCCGCGCCCCCAGGCGCCCCGCCCGGCGGCTCCCTCGCCGTCTCCGTACGACGACCCGTACGGCCGTCAGCAGCAGTATCCGGGGCGTCCCCAGCAGCCGGGGGGCGGCTACTGACCCCAGCGCACTCTTCGCGCACCCTTTCGCAGCACTGCCGGGGCCCGGTGGTCCGTCGTTCGGACCACCGGGCCCCGGCTTGTGTTCACCCTGCGGCCGCCCGGTCTGTCGGACCCTGGTGGCAGGATGTTCCGCATGGTCAACCCGGAGCTGAGCGCCCTGCACGTCTACCCCGTCAAGTCCGTCGCGGGGCGGGCGCCAGGTGCCGCGGTCGTGGAACCGTGGGGACTGGCAGGTGACCGCAGGTGGATGGTCGTCGAGCCGGACGGGCGCTATGTGACCCAGCGCCAGCAGCCGAGGCTGGCGCTCGCCTCGGCCGAGTCGCTGCCGGACGGGGGTGTCCGGCTGAGCGCCGAGGGCCGGGAGCCGCTGACCGTGACGGCACCCGGGCCGGGGGACCCGTCGGTGCCGTCACCGGTCACCTTCACCGCCAAGCTGGCGCGGACGGAGGTCGAGGTGGTGTCGGCGGGTGCCGCCGCCGACGCCTGGTTCAGCGACTTCCTGGGCACCGAGGTGCGACTGGTCCACCTCGACGACCCGGCGCGGCGGCCCCTGACCCCGGAGTACGCGCGCGGCGGGGAGACCGTGAGCCTCGCCGACGAGTTTCCGCTGCTGCTCACGACCACCGCGTCGCTGCACGCGCTCAACTCGCTCATCGCACAGGGTGACCACCCCGACGAGGGCCCCTTGCCGATGAACCGCTTCCGGCCGAACGTCGTGGTCGACGGCACCGCGCCATGGGCCGAGGACGACTGGCGGCGGATAAGGATCGGCGAGGTCGTCTTCCGGGTGCCCAAGCCGTGCTCCCGCTGTGTGATCACCACGACCGACCAGAGCACCGGCGAGCGCGGCAAGGAGCCGCTGCGGACGCTGGCGCGGCACCGGCGTGCGGGGGACCGTCTCCTCTTCGGGCAGAACATGGTGCCGGAGGGCACGGGCACGCTGCGGCTGGGCGACCCGGTCGAGATCCTGGAGTAGCGCCCCGACGGGCAGCGCGGCGGACCATCCGGCCCCGGGCCGGGGGCCGTTCGGCCCTCCCCCACCGGGGCGGGACACGGGACGCTGGGAGCGGTGTGAGCCGGTTGACCACGGGGCAGCCGGGCTCTCACTCCACTGCGGTGATGAGCCTCCATGATCGGCCGACCCCGTTCGGCGTGGGGTGCGGGGCCGGATGGGGAGCCGGCCTCGTACCCCCCGCGACCCAGGGGGTGTCCCGCCGCACCGCCCCGTCCGGGGCTCCCCTCCTCACTGTCCCGTCTCGCGCTCCCTGATCCGCTCGGCGATCACCGCGGCCTGGATCCGCCGCCCGACGCCCAGCTTGGACAGGATCGAGGAGATCCGGTTCTTGACGGTCTTCTCGGCGAGGAACAGCCGCTCGGCGATCTGCCGGTTGGTCAGCCCGTCCCCGATCAGCTCCAGGATCTCCCGTTCGCGCGGGGACAGCCGCTCCAGCTCGTCGGGCGTGCTGGGCTGGGGTCCGCGGAGCCGGGCCATGACGCGGGCGGTCGCGCCCGGGTCGAGCATGGACCGGCCGCCCGCCACGGTGCGTACGGCGGACACCAGGTCGGAGCCGTTGATCTGCTTGAGCACATAGCCCGCGGCCCCGGCCATGATGGCGTCGAAGAGCGCCTCGTCGTCGTCGAAGGACGTCAGCATCAGGCAGGCCAGCTCCGGCAGCCGGGCCCGCAACTCCCGGCAGACCGCGATCCCTTCGTGGTCGGCGCTCTCCCCCGCCCCGCCCAGCCGTACGTCGAGCACCGCCACGCGGGGCCGTACGGCGGGGGCGCGGGCAATGGCCTCGCGGGCGCTCGCCGCCTCGCCGACGACCGTGAGGTCGGGCTCCGCGTCCAGCAGGTCGCGCAGGCCCCGTCGCACCACCTCGTGGTCGTCGAGCAGGAAGACCCCGATCGGCTCGGCGGGAGGGTCGACTCCCCCGGCATCGGCGGTGTCGGCTGTCTCGGGCACTGCCCTCTCCTCCGTAGCGCGCGGGGCGCCGGTCGTGATCCGGTTGCCCACTCTTACGTCCTGCCGCACGGAGGCGTAAGGGGCCATTCGGCCCTCGGGCGCGCCGCTCCGCGATCAGCGGTGCCGACGATACGCAGTCCGGCCCGCCCGGCGGCGTCAGCGCGCGGTTCCCGTCCCGATCAGGGGACGGCCCGTGGGCGACAGGAACACGCTCAGGGGGTCATGCCGCCCGCGTACGGCCCGTACAGGTCCAGCAGGCGGCTGCGGGCGGCCTGGAGGCGGCGCCCGATCACCTGTGCACAGGCCAGCGCGAGCGAATAGCCCAGCTCCGGGTCCTCGTCGCACAGCCGACGTACCGCCTCCGCGTCGAACTCGTACGCGCGCACCGGGCTGAGCGCCTCCGCGCCCAGGTGCCAGGTGTCCGGCGGGAACAGCCATGACCAGCCGATCAGCTCGCCGGGGCCCAGGGTCTCGATCACCGCGGCCCGGCGGCCCGGCACCCGCAGGTCGAGGGTGACCGCGCCGGTGCGGATGACCCAGAAGCGGTCGGCCTTCCGGCCCTCCTCGAAGATGCGGCCGCCGGAGGGGAAGGACACCTCGTGGGCGAGCGTCATCAGCCGCTCGCGGTGCTCGGCCTTCAGTCCGCGCAGAAGTCCCATCATGGCCTCACTCTGCCGTCTCCTCCCGCACCTCGCCCCTCGGCGGTGACCGTGCGTGGGAGCGGCCGTCGATCCGAAGCGATACGCCGATGAGCGCGTACCGACTCTCCTTTAGTCATTTCCCGTCGAGTTGCTGATATGACACGTCATTTGTGTTCACGCCTCCCCAAGGGACGCCGCACCCCATACCCTCAGCTCCTTCACCGACCCTGATGTCGCTCGTCCTCGTCACCCGGGAGGCCCTGGTGCCAGCCGACTCTCTCCGTCGGTCCGCCAACCGAGCCGGAGCACACCTGGAACATCTGCTGCACCGCCGCTTCACCGCCGGCGAGCTGCCGCGGCTGCGCGTCCTCGTGGAGGAGTGCGCCGCCTGGGCGGGGCTCAGCGAGGCCCGCCGCGGTGACTTCGTCCTCGCCGTCGACGAAATCGCCAGCAATGCGATCGAACACGCGGGCGGGACGGGCTCCCTGCTGCTGCGGCGGGTGGGCGACGAGCTGGAGTGCCGGATCAGCGACTCCGGCCCCGGCTTCTCCGAGGACGTCATCCCGCAGATCCTGCCCGGCCTGGACGGCGCGACCAGCGGCCGCGGGCTCTGGCTGACCCGCTTGGTCACCGATCGGCTGGTGATCAGCGCCGGGGCCATGGGCGCCGTCGTGACGCTCGCCATGCGGCTGCGTTAGGGCACACCCCCTGGGGCGGCCGTTGGCGGCCGTTACTCCCGGTGCCCCGATACCGCGTCATGGCCGCCGCTTCGACGGGACAATGAGCGGGAATACAGCCAGGTGCCGACAGGAGAGGCGGTGGGCACGGTGGAGCTTCCCGTGGTCGTCGGGGTCGACGGTTCGGACGCCGCCTCCGACGCGCTGGACTGGGCCGCCGCGATGGCGGCCCGGCGGCGGCTCCCCCTGCGCATCGTGCACGCCTCCCTGTGGGAGCGGTACGAGGGCTACGTCCCCGCCACGGCCGCCGACCGTCCCACCGAGCGCCTGCACAGCGAGACCGTGCTGGCCACCGCCGCGGAGCGGGCCGGGCGGCGCGCCCCCGCGCTGAAGTTGATGACCGATCTGGCGGCCGACGACCCGGTGACCGCCCTGCTGCGCGCCGGGCAGAGCGCGGAGGCGGTGGTCGTCGGGTCGCGGGGGCGCGGCGAGTTCGCGTCCCTGCTGCTGGGCTCGGTCGGGCTGGGCATCGCGGCGCGCGCGGCCTGCCCGGTGGTCGTCGTCCGCGGCCGCCCGGAGGGCGGGTACGGCCGGATGCGCCGCGTCGCGGTGGGCATCGCCGAGCGCGAGCGCCCGGGCGAGCACGAACGCCCGCCGCCCTCCCCCGCCGTCGCCTTCGCGCTCCGGGAGGCCCGGCTGCTCGGCTGCGAGCTGGAGGCGGTGCACGCCTGGCGCTGCGCGGGACCGGACGACCACGGGCCGCACGAAGAGCGGAGCTGCGCGAAGCGCATCGGGCAGGGGTGGTGGTCGGGCTGGCGGGCGGGGCATGCCCGGCACGCCGCCGAGCTGCTGGACGAGGCGCTGGGCGGGGTGACGGAGATGGCGCGGCCGCCCGTGCCGGTGGCCTACCGCGCGGTCGAGGGCCCGGCCCGCAAGGCGCTGCTGGACGCGTCGGACCAGGCCGGCCTGCTGGTGGTGGGCGCCCGGCGGCGGCAGGGCCACTTCGGGATGCAGCTGGGCCTGGTCAACCACGCCGTGCTGCACCACGCCCGCTGCCCGGTGGCGGTGATCCCGCAGCCCTGACGGCCCCCGCGCCTCGATATCCTGTGTCCGGGGGCGAACCGAGCCTCAAAAATGGGGGGTTTCAGTTGTCTGGGGGTCAGGGGCGTCATCCTGCGCTGCCTCAACTCCGGCTGGATCAGCTTCTCGACGAGCTCCAGGCGCGGCTGGATGCCGCCCGGTCCACGCAGGGGCGGATGCACAGCCTGCTGGAGGCGGTGCTGAGCGTGGGCCGCGAGCTGGACCTGGAGCAGGTGCTGCGGCGGATCGTGGAGTCCGCGGTGGTGCTGGCGGACGCGCAGTACGGGGCGCTGGGCGTGGTCGACAGCAACCGGCTGTCGCAGTTCCTGCCGGTGGGCATATCGGAGGACCTCGCGCGCCGGATCGGCCCGCTGCCGAGCGGCCACGGCCTGCTGGGCGAGCTGATCCGTCATCCGCAGCCGCTGCGGCTGACCGATCTGTCCGAGCACCCGGCGAGCCATGGCTTCCCGGAGGACCATCCGCCGATGCGCTCGTTCCTGGGGGTGCCGATCCGGGTCCGGGATCAGGTGTTCGGCAATCTGTACCTGACGGAGAAGCGCGGTGGCGCCCAGTTCGACCCCGACGACGAGGCGGTGCTGACCACCCTGTCGGTCGCCGCCGGGGTGGCCATCGACAACGCCCGGCTGTACCACGAGAGCCGCCGCCGCGAGCAGTGGCTCGAGGCGCTGGGGGTGATCACCCGCACGCTGCTGGCGGGCACTCCGGCGGCCGAGGTGCTGAGCCTGATCGCCCGGCTGGCCCTCCAGGTCTCGCTGGCCGATTCGGCGGCCATCCTGCTGCCCGCCGCGGGCACGGACAGCCTGATGGTGGAGGTCGCGGAGGGGCACGACGCGGAGCGCATCAGCGGTCTGGTGGTGCCCTCCGACGGCTCGCTGGCCGGGCTCGCGGTGCGCACCGGACGGCCCGCGGTGGCGAGCGACGTACGGACCGACGCCCGGGCGCGGGCCTGGCAGCTGCCGGACCAGGAGAGCGAGTTCGGCCCGCTGGTGGCCGTCCCCCTGGTCGCCCACGAGCGGTCCTCGGGGGCGCTGCGGCTGTGCCGGCTGGCGGGGCGGCCCGCGTTCGACGACCATGAGGTGGAGCTGCTGTCGGGGTTCGCCGCGCAGGCGGCGCTCGCGCTCGAACTGGCCCGGCACCGTGCCGAGTCCGAGCATCTGGCGCTGCTGCACGACCGCGACCGGATCGCCCGTGACCTGCACGATCTGGCGATTCAGCGGCTGTTCGCGACGGGGCTGACGCTCCAGAGCGCGAGCCGGCTGATCGACCATCCGGAGGCGGGTGAGCGGGTCGGCCGGGCGGTGGACGACCTGGACGAGACGATAAAGATCATCCGTTCGACGATCTTCGCGCTGCGGGCGGTCGGGGACGAGGACGGCGAACCGGCCACCTTGCGGAGGCGGCTGGTGAAGGCCGTACGGTCGGCATCGGACACCCTGGGCTTCACGCCGTCGCTGCTGATGGACGGACCGGTCGACACCGATGTGCCGGACGAGACCGGTGACCAGGCGCTGGCGGTGCTCGCCGAGGCGCTCAGCAACACCGTCCGGCACGCCCGGGCCCAGCGGGTGGACGTGCGCTTCACGGTCGGTGCCGATGTCGTCCTCACGGTCACCGACAATGGGGTGGGCATCGGCGGCGCGGCCCCCAGCGGAGGGCTGGTCAACATGCGGTCGCGGGCCGAGCTGCTCGGCGGCACGCTGACCATCGAGGCCCCCGAGGCGGGCGGCACCCGGGTGGTGTGGCGCGTGCCACGAACCCCCGACGGCCCCGCCCGCACGACCAAAGGGTTCAGCCCGTGATATGGCTCTCTCTTCTCCGAATTCGCGCATATCCGGCCTCCCATGCGGTATCCACGAACGGGGAAGGGGACTGTCGAAAGACGTGCGGATGATGCGAATGATCAAGGGCTTGTGGCGCTGGCGGCGGAACCCGCTGCGCCGTAAGACCGACCTGGCAGAGGCGTGGGCGGCACTGGTCGCCGCCGTATTGATCCTGCTCGCGGCCCCGGCCGCGGGCTGGGCAGCGGGCTCCCTGGCGCATGGTGCGCTGGTGAGAACCGCGCAGGAGCAGCGCGCCGAGCGCCATCTGGTGGCAGCGACCGTGGTCAAGGTGCTGCCCCAGCCACCCATAGACTCCGACCCCGAGACCGCCTCGGCGCGCGACGCCCAGCGCCGGGTGCTCGCCCAGTGGACGGGTCCGGACGGCAGCAAGCACGAGGGCACGCTCGGCGCCCGCCCGAGCGCCGACCCGGGCGAGACGTTCCGCATATGGACCGACGACCAGGGCCGGCTGAGGGCCCGTCCGCTGGACTCGGCCACCGCGGCCACCCACGCCGCGCTGGCGGGGATCGGCGCGGGCGCGGCGACGGCGGGGCTGGTCGACGGCGCCCGGCGGCTGGTCGTATGGCGGCTCATGCGCCGTCGTTACGCCCAGTGGGACGTCGCGTGGGAGCGGGCTCGCCAGGATTGGGGCCGGGCCGACGCGGACAGCTGACGCGGACCGTACCGTAGACCGGGTATTGCCCCGGTACGTTCCGTGTCGCCAGGACACCTTGTGCACCGGGCTTCCGGGCAGGTCAACTCGGCGTGCCGCGCGCACGCTACGGTGGGGCCTTCACGTGAACAGCGGCACAGTCGCGCACATCCGGCATTCGCACGAGGTGGGGGCACAGCAGCACCATGGCACAGGGCTCGGTCGTCCAGGTGACGCACAGCGGAACGTCGCGGTGGCGGCGCCGCACCGGAGAGTACGCCTCCCTCGCCGCGGCCCTGGAGGCCGCCGGCGACGGCGACGTGCTCTCCATCTCGCCCGGCACCTACCGTGAGAATCTGGTGGTGGGACGGGCCGTCACCCTGCGCGGTCCCGAGGGCTCCTCGCGCGGCTCGGTGCGCATCGCGCCCGCCGACGGCGTCGCGCTGACGATACGCGCGTCGGCGGTGGTCCAGGATCTCCACGTGGAGGGCATGGACTCGGCGTCGCCCGCGCTGCTGGTCGAGGAGGGCACTCCGGAGCTGACGGATCTGCGGGTCGCCACGCGCTCCGCCGTCGGCATCGAGGTGCGCGGCGGCGCCCGGCCGACCGTGCGGCGCTGCACCGTGGACAACCCGGCGGGCGTGGGCCTGAGCGTGCTGGACGGCGCGGGCGGCGTGTTCGAGGACTGCGAGGTCGTGGCCGCCGGGCAGTCCGGCGTCGCGGTGCGCGGCGGCGCCCGCCCGCGCCTGGAGCGCTGCCGCATCCACCACTCCTCGGGGTCCGGGGTCTCGCTGACCGGCGAGGGCAGCTCGCTGGAGGCCGTCGGCTGCGAGGTGTACGAGATCCGGGGCGCGGGCGTGACCGTCTCCTCGCGGGCGACCGGGCACCTGACCGACTGCCGGGTGCACCGCACGACGGGCGACGGCGTCAACCTGGACACCGACGCCGTGCTCACGCTCGCGGACTGCGAGATCCACGACGTCCCGGAGAACGCGGTCGACCTGCGGTCCCGTTCGGTGCTGACGCTGACCCGCTCGACGGTGCGCCGGTTCGGGCGCAACGGCCTGTCGGTGTGGGACCCGGGCACCCGGGTGGACGCCAACCAGTGCGAGCTGCACGAGAGCACGGGCGACTATCCGGCGGTGTGGGTGAGTGACGGCGCCACGGCCGTGCTCGACTCGTGCCGGGTGCGCGAGGTCCCGGACGCGCTGTTCGTGCTGGACCGCGGCTCGCGCGTGGACGTCGTCGACAGCGATCTGTCGCAGGTGCGCAACACGGCGGTGTCGGTGAGCGACGGGGCGACCGCGCAGCTGGACGACTGCCGGATCCGGGAGGCGGCCACCGGCGCCTGGTTCCGCGACCACGGCAGCGGCGGCACCCTGGCGAACTGCACCATCGACGGCGCCGCGACCGGAGTGATCGTCACCAAGGGCGCCGATCCGACGGTCGAGCGCACCACGGTCTCCTCGCCGACGGAGGCCGGGTTCTATGTGTCCGCCGAGGGGCGCGGCACGTTCACCGGCTGCCGGGTGACGGGCAGCAGCGGCTACGGCTTCCACATCATCGACGGCTGCCGCACCACCCTGACCCGGTGCCGCACCGAGCGGTGCGTGCGCGGCGGTTACGAGTTCTCCGAGGCGGGCCCGGCCGTCGAGGACTGCACCAGCGACGAGAGCGCCACCAGCGCCGTCACCGCCCCGGCGACCGCCCCCGCCCTCCCGGCGCCCGCCGTGGAGACCGCCGCCTCGACGGGCGGGCTGCTGGGCGGCATCCCGACACAGCGCGCCACCCAGCCCCCGGCCCTGGCCGCCGCGCCCGGTGCCCCGGCCGCCGAACCGGTGTCCGTACGGCCCTCCACCACGGTGCTGGGCGAACTGGACGCGCTGGTCGGGCTGGAGAGCGTCAAGCGCGAGGTGCGCGCCCTCACCGACATGATCGAGGTCGGGCGGCGGCGTCAGGAGGCCGGGCTGAAGGCCGCCTCCGTCCGCCGCCACCTGGTCTTCACCGGCTCCCCCGGCACCGGCAAGACGACGGTCGCCCGGCTCTACGGCGAGATCCTGGCCTCCCTGGGGGTGCTGGAGCGCGGCCATCTGGTGGAGGTCTCCCGGGTGGACCTGGTCGGTGAGCACATCGGCTCGACGGCGATCCGCACCCAGGAGGCGTTCGACCGGGCGCGGGGCGGGGTGCTGTTCATCGACGAGGCGTACGCGCTGTCCCCCGAGGACTCCGGCCGGGACTTCGGGCGCGAGGCGATCGACACCCTGGTGAAGCTGATGGAGGACCACCGGGACTCGGTGGTGGTCATCGTCGCCGGGTACACGGCGGAGATGGAGCGTTTCCTGTCGGTCAACCCGGGGGTGGCGTCCCGCTTCTCACGCACCATCACCTTCGGCGACTACGCGCCCGAGGAGCTGCTGCGGATCGTCGAGCAGCAGGCCGACGACCAGGAGTACCGGATCGGCGAGGGCGCGTCGGAGGCGCTGCTGAAGTACTTCACGGCGCTCCCGAAGGGCCCGGCGTTCGGCAACGGCCGCACCGCCCGGCAGACCTTCGAGGCGATGGTGGAGCGGCACGCGGGCCGGGTCGCCCAGCTGAGCGACCCGACCACCGACGACCTCACCCTGCTCTACCCGGAGGACCTGCCCGAACTGCTCTGAGCCGGATTCGGTACGGCCGCGCTGCCGGACGTTCCCTCGGGGAGCCGGGCCAGCAGCGCGGCCCGCTCCCGGTCGAAGGCCGGGTCCGCCTGGTACTCGGAGTGCCCCAGGATCGGTGCGGGCAGCGGGTGTTCGGCGGTACGGCCGTACGCGAGCGGGTCCTTGAAGGCGTCGCAGTCCACCTCGGGCCCGGTGCCGTCGGGCAGCCGGATCGGCCCACCGATGGGGTCGGTGTAGCGCCACAGGTTGCGCCAGCAGCGCACCTCGCCGTGGAGCGAGCGCAGTTGGGCGGGGCCGAAGTAGGCGGGGAACCAGCGCCCGTACAGCCGCTCCAGCGGGGAGCCGTAGGTGAGCAGCGCGACCTGGGCGCGGGTGCGCAGGTCGACCTGCCAGACCGCGGCGGCGGCCAGCACGCTGCCCTGGGAGTGCCCGGAGATGACCAGGCGGCCGCCGTAGGTGCGGGTCCAGGTCTCCATCCGCCAGGTCAGGTCGGGGACGGCGCGCTCGGCGTAGCAGGGCGGGGCGAAGGGGTGCGCGGCGCGCGGCCAGAAGGTGCCGACGTCCCACAGGATGCCGATGGTGCGCCGGGCCGACGGGCTGCGGTAGGCGCGGCGGGCCCAGGTGACCAGCATCAGGACCGCGAACCCCATCATCCAGGAGCCCAGCGCCTGGGCGGTCTGCGTGGCCGCGTCCACGAAGCTCGGGGTGTCGTCGGCGGCCCGCCCCGGCACCTCGTTGGTGACTAAGGTCCCGGCGACCGCGAGTCCCCCGAGCAGCAGGGCGAACAGGGCGACGGGGCCGACGAGCCAGGGGCTGGAGTCGGTGAGCCCGGCGCGGGCGATCGTGGTGGCGATCCGGCGGGTGCGCACCGCGTCGGCGGGCTCGCCCGGATAGCCGTCCAGGACGCCGGGGATGAGCCGTTCGCGGATCCGCCAGGCCCGCAGGGCGGTGATCACGGCCAGCAGCAGGATCATCAGCAGCAGGACCGGTATGGCCGTGGCCCACCAGGACAGCAGGATGGGCGGCGCGATGGCGCCGCCCTCGCCCGGGGTGGCGCCGCCGTCCAGCCAGTCGGCGATGCGCTGGGCGATGCCTCCGGCGAGCACCGAGCCGAGCCCGCAGGCGAGCATGGCGACGGCGGGACCGGCCAGCCCGCGCAGCGGGGTGCGCTCGGTGGGCGCCTCCCGGTACAGGACCAGGGCGCACACCGCGATGGCCACGATGAGGGCGCCCTGCACGACCGCGATGGTGACGAAGGTCTGGTCGCCGGGCAGCCCCCTGTGGGAGACCCAGCCGGGGCGGGACCAGCCCGCGTACAGCATGGCCAGCGCGAGCACGCCGAGCGCGGCGCCGGGCAGCAGGGTGATGGTGAGGCGGTCCAGATCGCTGTCGGCGCGGGTCTCGCTGCGGCCGCGTCGGCACACCACGAGCACCACCGCGCACCCGCCGGCCACCACCAGGGTGAGCAGCGTCCAGCCCACGGCGTCCAGCAGGGCGCTGCCGCCCGCCGCGCGGTCGTACCCGGCGGTCGCCGCGGTGACGCCCGCGGCGATCGTCAGGAATCCGGCGGCGGTGTGGGCGGCGCGCAGCCGGGCGACGATCCGGCGGCCGTACCAGAAGCCCGGCAGGCACAGCGCGGGGCGGTTGCCCGACTCGGCGCAGGTCTCGTCCACCGGCAGCTCCAGCGGGGGCTGCGACTCGTACGCGCTCCAGGTGCGGTTGGACAGGTACCACAGCAGGCCGTTGAGGGCCGCCGGTACGACGGCGGTGAGCGCGAGGCGGCGGCCGGGCTGGCTCCACCAGCCGTCGTCCCCGGCGGACAGGAAGCCGAGCCAGGTGCCGTCGGCGCAGTCGGCCGAGCCCGCGCACTGCCAGGCGACCAGGTCGAGGGCCACCTCGCAGGCCCCGGCGATCAGCAGCACGGTCAGGCTGAGCGCGACGAGCCGCACCAGCAGGCCGTAGGTGCGCACGGTGCGCTCCCGCCGGTCGGCCGCGGGGCGCATCCAGTGGGCCAGGTTGACGACCATGAAGGGCAGCAGGAGCAGCCACAGGGCGCGGGCGCTGTTGCCGGAGGTGAGGTTGGACCAGACGTACGCCTCGCGGACCGGGCGGTCCCGGTAGTCCTCCGGCCGCGACTCGGCGTCGATGTCGTCGATGCGCCGGTAGACCGCCGCGGTCTCGTCGCCGGTGAGCGGGGTGGTGCGCGGATCGCTCAGCATCTCCTGGGGCGTGGTGCCGCCGACGCCGTGGACCAGGAGCTCCAGATCGGGGGGCGGTGCACCGTTCCGTGGTGGCGGTGACACCCCCAGCGCCCGGTCCGCCCCCGCCGCCGATGCCCCCGTGCCCGTGGTCGATGTCACCGTGCCCCCCGATCCCGGTGTCGTGCGGTCGTTCCGCCCCCGGTACTCGCTCCAGGATTGTGCCCAGCGGGGTGGGGCACGGAGCATGACAGGCCGGGCGTGGCGAAATCGTAACCCCCCGGTGCTCCGGGGACCGGCTGTCCGCCCCACATGCGAAGATATCCGCGCGGGCGACGTGCGCCGACCGGAAGGGAACGGGCAGGGTGAGCGACAACCAGAATCTCCTCGCCGAGCAGCGGCGCGCCCTGATTCTCGACGAGGTCAGACGGCGCGGCGGAGTGCGGGTCAACGAGCTGACGCGCAAGCTCAATGTGTCCGACATGACGGTCCGTCGCGATCTGGACGCACTGGCCCGGATGGGCGTGGTGGAGAAGGTGCACGGCGGCGCGGTGCCGGTCGCCGAAGCGAGCACGTACGAACCGGGGTTCGAGGCCAAGTCGAGCCTGGAGCTGACCGCGAAGGAGGACATCGCCAAGGCCGCCGCGGCGATGGTCACCCCGGGCACGGCGATCGGGCTCGCCGGGGGTACGACGGCGTTCGCGCTGGCCCAGCAGCTGCTGGAGGTGCCGGACTTGACCGTGGTGACCAACTCGGTCCGGGTGGCGGACGTGTTCTACAACGCGCAGCGGTCGGCGGCGGCGCTCGGCGGGGCGGCGCCGCGCCCCGGGGCGGCCACCGTGGTGCTCACCGGCGGGGTGCGCACCCCGTCGGACACACTGGTGGGGCCGGTCGCGGACGCCGCGGTGCGCTCGCTCCACTTCGATGTGCTCTTCCTCGGGGTGCACGGCATATCGGTGGAGGCCGGGCTGTCCACGCCGAACCTGGCGGAGGCGGAGACCAATCGCCACTTCGTTCGGTCCGCGCGGCGGGTGGTGGTGGTCGCCGACCACACCAAGTGGGGCACGGTGGGCCTGAGTTCCTTCGCCACGCTGGACCAGGTGGACGCGCTGGTGACGGACCCGGGGCTGCCGGCCGGGGCGCGCGCCGAGATCGCCGAGTATCTGCCGGAGCTGGTGGTGGCGGGCGAGCGGATCGAGGCCGCGTCGGACATCTGACGGAGCGACAGCCGTGCGGCTATCGTGGCCCCATGGCATACCGGTTGCGTTCCGTGGGGCTGGACTACACCCAAACCGCCCCGGTCCAGCTCGCCTTCACGGCCGAGGTGTCGGCGCCGCCCGAGGCGGTGTTCGGGGCGCTGGCCGATGTCGAGGGCTGGCCCCGCTGGTTCCGCCAGGTGACCGAAGCCCGCCCCACGGCCGACGGGACGGGGCGGGAGATCCGCCTCCTGGGCGGCACCCGCTTCCGCGAGACGGTGATGGCGTCGGACCCGTGCGAGCGGTACGCGTACCGCGTCGACGAGACGAACGTGCCGGGGCTGCGGGCCCTGCTGGAGGAATGGCGGCTGGTGCCGTGGCACTCCGGCACGGTGGTGCGCTACACGTTCGCGCTGGACGGCACGGCGGTGATGCGGGGCTCGGCGAGGGCGTTCCGCCCGGGGCTGCGGAAGGCGTTCCACGACGCGGTCCGGTGCCTGGACCGGCGACTGACGACGGGCTGAGACCGCCCCCGGGCCTCCCCGGGTGATGCGCTGGTCCGGCCACTAGTCCGGCCGCTGGTCCGGCCGCTGGTCCGGCCAGTGCCCGGTCGCCAGGAAGATGTCGATCGCCTTCGTGTGCGGCTCGATGTCGAGCCCCTGCTCCTCCAGCCAGGCGTCCGAGTAGTACTTGTCCAGATACCGGTCGCCCGGGTCACAGAGCAGCGTGACCACGCTCCCCGTGCGCCCCTGTGCGACCATCTCCGCGACGATCTTCAGCGCGCTCCACAGCCCGGTCCCCGTGGACCCGCCCGCCTTGCGCCCGATCACCCGTTCCAGCGCCCGGACGGCGGCGACGCTGGCGGCGTCCGGGACCTTCATCATCCGGTCGATCGCACCGGGCACGAAGCTGGGCTCCATCCGGGGGCGGCCGATGCCCTCTATGCGGGAGCCGGACTCGCTGCACGCCTGGGCGTCGTGGTGCACCCAGCCGTCGAAGAAGCACGAGTTCTCCGGGTCGGCGACGCACACCCGGGTGTCGTACTGCATGTAGTGCACATAGCGCGCGATGGTCGCGGAGGTGCCGCCGGTGCCCGCCGTGGCGACCACCCAGGCCGGTTCGGGGTAGCGCTCCAGCCGCAGCTGCTGGTAGATCGACTCGGCGATGTTGTTGTTGCCTCGCCAGTCGGTCGCCCTTTCGGCGTAGGTGAACTGGTCCATGTAATGGCCCCCGGACTCTCCCGCGAGCGCGAGGGACTCCTCGTACATCTTCCGTGGGTCGTCCACGAAATGGCACTGGCCGCCATGGAATTCGATCAGGCGGCACTTTTCCCGGCTCGTCGTGCGCGGCATCACCGCGATGAAGGGGACCCCGATCAGCTTCGCGAAGTACGCCTCGGATACGGCGGTGGAACCGCTGGACGCCTCGATGACGGGTTTGCCGGGGCGGATCCAGCCATTGCACAGCCCGTAGAGGAACAGCGAGCGGGCGAGCCGGTGCTTGAGGCTCCCTGTGGGATGGGTGGACTCGTCCTTGAGGTAGAGGTCGATCCCCCACCGCTCCGGGAGCGGGAAGCTCAGGAGGTGCGTATCGGCCGAACGCTGGGCGTCGGCCTGCACTTTCCGGACGGCCTCCTTGAGCCAGTCCCGGTAGTCGTGGTCGCTGCGGTCCACGTCAACCGTGTCGACGACCGCCCGCGTCGTACTGTCCACGCCGCTCCTCGTGCTTGTGCCCCGTGCCCGGTCCGAGTGGCATACTCGGTCCATTTCGATCCTAAAGGGACCCCGGTGCGCCCTGGTGCCCCGGCCCGGTCCCGGGCACACTGCGCAGCAGGGAGAATGAGGCAGCAGCGTGCTTGCCAGTCGGAGCCACCGGGGAGGCGGTCGTGATGGCCGATACCGAGTTCAACGCCAGGGGCGTACGGATCGAGCGGTTCCTGCGCTCGGTCACCCGCGCCGGCCAGGTCTCGATCAAGGACGGCAGACTCCAGTTGCTGACCAGCTACGGGCGCGAGATCGACAGCGCACCCGTGCAGTCGGTCCGGGCGAGCAAGCCGTGGTTCGTGGACGGCGACCAGGCCATGGCGACCCTCAACGGCACCCGCTATCGCCTCACCCTCGGCCAGCACGACGCGGCCAAGCCCTCCGGCTCCGGCACCGCCAGCCGCTTCCTCGACGCGGTCCGCTCCGCCCGGGGCCACGTCCGCAAGGGGTGAAGGCGGCCGAGTTGCGCATGCGCGCGGGGGGACCGACCCTGGACGAGCATCAGTATCACTGAGGGTCAACGAGCGGTGACGCTGAGAACCGGCCCACCGGTCGCGCACGGCAGCCACCACTGCTGAACGCGTTCGTCGCCCGCATCTGCATCAGGCTAGCCCCAACTTCTTCAGGGAGTCGCAGCCGTGATCAGTCGTCCTAGCAGGCATTGCACGGTGGAGCTGCAAGCCCTGCCGTCGCGGATCGGTCAGGTCCGCAGAATCGTGTCGGCGCAGTTGCGCTACTGGCATCTGGATCCGCTCATCGACCCGGCGGCGCTCGGTGTCACCGAGCTGCTCACCAATGTGCACCGGCACGCCGAGCCGGACAAGCAGTGCACGGTGGAGATCGCCCTCATGATGGACCGGCTGACGGTATCGGTCCGCGACCAGGATCCGCGGCTGCCCCGGGTCCGCGAATGCGACCCCGTCTCCACCCACGGCCGGGGGCTCGCGCTGGTGGCGGCGGTCAGCCAGACCTGGGGCATGAACGTAAGGGACGACGGCAGCGGCAAGGTCGTCTGGTTCACCCTGGCCGTGCCGCAGCCCGCCACCGTGAACGGCTCGCCCTGCGCGGCGTACGCAGCGGGCCGCACCGCGCCGCCGCCGCACCGTACGAGCCCGGCGGCCCGACCGGTGACAGCCCCCACCCCGACCTCCGCACCGGCCCCGGCGTCCCCGGTGACTCCGGTATCGCCGGTGAGTCCGGCGTCACCGGTGACTCCGGTATCCGCACCGGCTCCCGTGGCAGCGCCCGCCCCCGCACCGGCGGCGGCCTCCGCACCGCCCGTACGGGAGCGGGCACCGGCCGCCCGGTCGGCCGTATCCCACTGAGGTTAGGGGGTGTCCGCAAAGTCCCGCCGGGCCCGCGACGCCTGGCACGCGCCCCCAGCTACCGCTGGGAGGTGCCCCCCGACGCCGCGGGCTGATCCGACGCGACTTTGCGGACACCCCCAGCGTTCAGCCGGCACCGCCCTTGGCGTGCCGGCCGAACTGCTCGTCCAGGACGGACAGACGGCGCCAGTACTCGTCCTCGTCGATCTCACCGGCCGCGAAGCGGCGGCCGAGCACCACGATCGGCGACTGCTCGCCGAGCGCCGCGTGGCCCTGCTGCCAGGGGGTGCGTCCGCGCCACCCCGCCCGCCGCAGCAGGAAGAGCCCGCCGCCGACGATCAGCGCCCACATCAGGGGGAAGAAGAGAATCCACGGACCGGGTCCGGGTCCGTCGGCGAAGCCGTGCGCCAGGGTGTTCATGGTGATCGCGCTCCTCGGTGGTTCCGCAAGGGTCGCTTCCGAGCGTCCCGCCCGGCGGCGCCCGGGTCGTCGTACGGCCGGGGGCAGTTCATGTAGTCCGCGGGGAGTACACCCGTCTGTACCTACTGGTATGTACACTGCTCGTATGACCACCTCGGAACGGCTGATCGAGAGCGCCCGGGAACTCCTGTGGGAGCGCGGCTACGTGGGCACCAGCCCCAAGGCGATCCAGCAGCGCGCGGGTGCGGGCCAGGGCAGCATGTACCACCACTTCACGGGCAAGCCCGATCTCGCGCTCACGGCCATCCGCCGCACCGCCGAGCAGATGCGGGCCACCGCCGAGGCATCGCTGTCCGGGCCCGCGGGCGCGTACGACCGCGTCCGCGGCTATCTGCTGCGCGAGCGCGATGTGCTGCGCGGCTGTCCGATCGGGCGGCTGACGATGGACCCGGACGTGATCGCCGACCCGGTTCTGCGGCAGCCGGTGGACGAGACGCTGGACTGGCTGCGCGGGCGGCTGGCGGACGTCCTCGCCGAGGGGCGGGAGGGCGGCGAGTTCACGGCCGGGCTGGACCCGGAGCGCACCGCCGCGACGGTCGTCGCGACCGTACAGGGCGGCTATGTCCTGGCCCGCGCGGCGGAGTCGGCGGCGCCCTTCGACAGCGCCGTGGAAGGTCTGCTCGCCCTGCTGACCGCCTACCGGGCACCCGATTCCCCTTCCCGGTAAGGGAATTCCAGGTTTCAGATTCCAGGCTCCAGGTTCCAGGAGAAGGAAAGAGTCCGCGCCATGCATGCGATGCAGTACCGGATCACGCTGCCCGCCGACTACGACATGAAGATCATCCGGCGCCGGGTCGAGTCGAAGGGGCCGCTCCTGGACGACTTCCCGGGGCTCGCCCTCAAGGCGTACGGCATCCGCGAGCGGGGAGTCGACGGTTCACCGGTCAACGCGTACGCGCCGTTCTACCTCTGGGCCGCGCCGGACGCCATGAACCGCTTCCTGTGGGGTCCCGGATTCCGGGGCGTCGTCCAGGACTTCGGCCGCCCCGCCGTCGAACACTGGCAGGGGCTGGCCTTCCACCGCGGCCCGGCCGCCGCCACCGCACCGCGCACCGCCGTCCGCCACACCACGCCGGTCCCGGCCGCCACGGACCCCGCGACGGCCGTCGGCGGCGCGGTGGAGGAGCTGCGGCGGCGGGCGGCCGCGGACGGCGCGCACTCCGCGGCCCTCGGCATCGACCCGCGCGGCTGGGAGCTGGTGCGCTTCACGCTCTGGGCCGACGCCGCGCCGTCCGACGAGCCCGGCGACCGTTACCAGGTGCTCCACCTCTCGGCCCCCGGCCTGGCCGCGCTCCCCGAGGGGCGGCCGTGGTGACGTAGCCGGTGACTACGCCACGCCGAGCGCCGCCAGCGGGTCGTCCAGCACCGGCTGCCATGCCAACTCCGCGGCGCCCACCAGGCTGTCGTGGTCCAGCGTGCACGCCAGGATCGGCACGCCCCCGCTCCGCCCCCACAGGCTGCGCTCGGCGACGACGGCCCGCAGCCGCTCCGGGTCGGCCCCCAGCAGCTCGCGGTGGAGGCCGCCGAGGATGATGCGGTCGGGGTTGAGGATGTTGACGAGCCCGGCGAGCCCGAGGCCCAGCCGGTCGATGAGCTGCTCCGCGGCGGCCCGCACCGACGGGTCGGCGTAGTCCTCGCGGATCAGGTCGCGAGCCTGCTGGAGCAGGGACACCTCCGGGCCGGGGTCGCGCCCGGCGGCGGTGAGGAAGGCGAGCGGGTCGGTCTCGATGTCCAGGCAGCCGCGGCTGCCGCAGTGGCAGGGCGGTCCCTCGGGGTTGACGGTCAGATGGCCGACCTCCAGGGCGAGCCCCGCGCTGCCGGTGTGCAGCCGCCCGTCGAGGACCAGCGCGCCGCCGACGCCGCGGTGTCCGGTGGCGACGCACAGCAGATGCTGGGCGCCCCGCCCGGCGCCGTGCCGGTGCTCGGCGAGGGCGGCGAGGTTGACGTCGTTGCCCGCGTGGCCGGTGGGGGGTTCCCCGTCCGCGCCGCGGATACCCGCCGCGGCCAGGCTCCGGGTGAACAGCTCGCGCACCGGCGCGCCCGCGGGCCAGGCGATGTGCAGCGGGTTCAGCGCGGTGCCCTCCGGTTCGGCGACCGCGGACGGCACCGCGAGACCGGCGCCCACACAGCGGCGGCCGGTCTCGCGCAGCAGCTGGGCCCCGGCCTCGACGACCGCGTCGATGACGTGCGCCGGGTCGGCGGGCACCGTCATGCAGCCGGGGGCGGTGGCGACGATGTTCCCGCCGAGCCCGACGAGCGCCGCCCGGAAGCCGTCGGCGTGGACCTGGGCGGCGAGCGCGACGGGCCCCCGCGGCGCGACCGCCAGCCGGTGCGACGGGCGGCCCTGCGATCCGGCGGAGCCGAGCGGCCGCGCGTCGACCTCGATCAGGCCGAGCGCCTCCAGTTCGGCGGCGACGGCCCCCGCGGTCGCGCGGGTCACCCCGAGTTCGGTCGTGAGCACCGCGCGGGTGGGCGCGCGGCCGGTGTGTACGAGTGCCAGTGCCGGGCCAAGAGCGCCCCGGCCCCGCTCGAGCCTTGTCCGTGTCTGGGTCACGGCTCTATTCTCACTTTGTGCCGACACCAAACAAAACATGGACGGCCATGACGGGGAAACGCGCCACCGCCGCTCCCGAGCGCCCCCTCTCCCAACTCCGCGCCGCCCTCACCGTCTTCTTCGCCCTCGACGGATTCGTCTTCGCCGGCTGGGTGGCCCGCATTCCGGCGATCAAGGACCAGACGGGTGCCTCCGCGGGCGCCCTGGGACTGGCCCTGCTGTGCGTATCGGTGGGCGCCACGGCCACCATGACGACCACCGGATGGCTCTGCCGCCGCTTCGGCAGCCACGCCACGACGGTCGCCCTCGCGGTGCTGCTCTCGCTCAGCGTCACGCTGCCGCCGCTGACCCATTCCGCGCTCGCCCTCGGACTGGTGCTGCTGGTCTTCGGCACCGGCTTCGGCGGGCTCAACGTCGCCATGAACAGCGCCGCCGTCGACCTCATCGCCGCGCTGCGCAGGCCGGTCATGCCCAGCTTCCACGCCGCGTTCAGCCTGGGCGGCATGGCCGGGGCGGGGCTCGGCGGGCTGATCGCGGACCATCTCTCCCCCACCCGCCACCTGGCGCTGCTGGCCGCCGTCGGGCTGGTGCTCGCGGCGGGCGCGGGCCGGACGCTGCTCTCCGTTCCGCCGCCGTCGCCGCCCGAAACCACGACGAGCCCGGCGGCTGGGGCATCCGCCGGGGCGCGGCGGGGGCCCGCGCGCTGGCTGGTCGCCGTGTTCGGCCTGATCGCCCTGTGCACGGCGTACGGCGAGGGGGCGATGGCGGACTGGGCCGCCCTCCATCTCCACCAGGACCTCGACGCGTCCGCCGGGGTCGCCGCCGCCGGTTACTCCGTCTTCGCGCTGACGATGGCCATCGGGCGGCTGTCCGGCACGGCCCTGCTCGAACGGCTCGGCCAGACCACGACGTTGACCGCGGGCGGCGCCACGGCAGCCGCCGGGATGCTGCTGGGCGCCCTCGCGCCCACGGTCTGGCTCACCCTGCTCGGCTTCGCGGTCACCGGTCTCGGCCTGGCCAACCTCTTCCCCGTGGCCATCGCCCGGGCGGGCGCGCTGACCGGCCCCAGCGGGGTCGCCGCGGCCTCCACCCTCGGCTACGGCGGCATGCTGCTGGGCCCGCCCGCGATCGGCTTCCTCGCCGACTGGCTCTCGCTGCCCGCCGCCCTCACCACGGTGGCGGCGCTGGCGGGCGTCGCGGCCGTCGTCGCGTACGCCACGCGCAACGCGGCACACCCCGGGGTTGGTTGAATTCTGCCAGGTCACCCCGCATGTCGGTGGTGGCTGGCAGAATTCCGCCATGGAGATTGCCGAGCTGATCGACGTCCTGGACCGCGAGGGACACCTGATGGCCGACGCCGCGGGCAAGGCGGGCACGGACGCCCGGGTGCCCACCTGCCCCGAGTGGCAGGTCAGGGAGCTGCTGTCGCACACCGGGCGGGTGCACCGGTGGGCGACCCGGTACGTCACCGAGGGCCTGACGGAGGGGATGCGGCCGGGTGACGGCCCGGAGCTGGACGGCGCCGAGCTGGTGGCCTGGTTCCGGGAGGGGCATCGTGCGCTGGTCAAGGCGCTCACCGATGCCGATCCGGACCTGGAGTGCTTCGCCTTCCTGCCCGCACCCTCACCGCTGGCGTTCTGGGCCCGGCGGCAGGCCCATGAGACGGCGATCCACCGGGTCGACGCGGAATCGGCGCTGGGCGCGGACCACTCGCCGTTCGACCCGGCCTTCGCGGCGGACGGGATCGACGAGCTGCTGACCCGCTTCCACGGGCGGGAGCGCAGCCGGGTCCGGATGGACACCCCGCGCACCCTGCGGCTGCGGGCCACCGACACCGACGACGTCTGGACGGTGCGGCTCTCCGAAGAGCCCCCGCACACCACACGCGGCGCCGAGGGGGACGCGGACTGCGAGCTGACGGGTCCGGTCGGCGAGCTGTACCTCGTGGCGTGGAACCGCCTGCCGTACAGCGCGCTGAGCGGCAAGGGCGACCTGTCGCTCGCGCAGGTGTGGCGGGAGCAGTCGCAGGTGTGAGCGGACATGCTGGGGAGAGAGGACTGATGCCGGATGACCGGACCCCGTAGCCAGGCCGAGCGGGACGCGCTCACCGTGGAGATCGTGTTCGCCCTGGTCACGGGCGCCTTGCTGGCGGCCGTCCTCTTCGTCGCCGTCGCGAGCCCCGCGCTCTTCGGCGAGCTGGGGCGGGCCCAGGAGTCCGCGTGGCGGACGGCGGCCCCCGCCGCGGCCACCACCGGGTTCGCCTACCGCGTGATCCGGGTGCTGTGGCTGTCCCGGGGGCGGCGGCGCGGATGACCGGGGACCGGCGGTGGCGGTGCGCGGGGCTGCGGTGGTCCCGGGGCTCCGGGCCGGTGCTCCTGTGGCGCCACCCGGCGCACGGTGAGCGGACGTCCGCGCTGACGCCGGACCGTCCGCTGGCCTTCACCACCGGGCCCGGGCGCCACTGCACCGGGGTGCGCCGGGGCGCCCGGCACACCCCGTGCCCGGACGACGCCGAGCTGGCGGCGTCCCCCGTATCGGCCCAGTGCGCGGACTGCGCCCGGCTCGACCGTTCGTACTCGGTCGCCGCCGACACCCGCGGCGACGACCCCCGCCCGTACGACGTCTATCTCGCCTGGTTCGGGCCGGGGTTGGTGAAGGTCGGCATCACGGCGGCCGAGCGGGAGGGCGTACGGCTGCTGGAGCAGGCCGCCCTCTCGTACGCCCTGCTCGGCCGGGGCCCACTGATGGCCGCGCGCCGCGCGGAGGCCGTGCTGGGCGCCGCGCTCGGCGTCCCGGACCGCTTTCCGTACGCCGCGAAGCGCGCCGCGCGCGAGGCGCCGCCGCCCCGGGAGCGCCGCGCCGCCGAGCTCGCGGCGCTGCACGCGCGGGCGGGCGGGCTCGGCGGCCTGCCCGAGTCGCTGGCCCTCATCGCCTTCGCGCCGGTCCACCACGACGAGGCGTTCCACCTGGAGCGGCTGCGTCCGGTGCAGGGGGTGGTGCGGCTCGCCGCCGATCGCACGGTGGCGGGGCGCGTCGAGGGCGTGGCGGGCCCGGACATCCAGCTGACCGCGTCGGACGGCCGCGCCCTGCTGCTGGACGGCCGTCTGCTGGCGGGCCGTCCGCTCGGCGCGGCCGCGGCGGACGCGGAGACGACGGCCCCGGTGGAGGCTCCGGCGCGGGAGGCGGCGAGCCCCGAGGCGCTGTTCTAGCCAGATACGCCGGGGCGTCAGCCCAGCCAGCCCGGGCGCACAAGACCCGACTCATAGGCGAGGACGACGAGTTGGGCGCGGTCGCGCGCGCCCAGCTTGACCATCGTGCGGCTCACATGGGTCTTGGCGGTGAGCGGGCTGACGACCAGCCGCCGCGCGATCTCCTCGTTCGACAGACCGATCCCGACCAGGGCCATCACCTCGCGTTCCCGCTCGGTCAGTTCCGTGAGGACCGAGGCGGGCGCGGGCTCCTTCGAACGGGCGGCGAACTCGGCGATGAGGCGGCGGGTGACCCCGGGCGACAGCAGCGCGTCGCCGTCGACCACGGCCCGCACGGCGCGCAGCAGCTCCTCCGGTTCGGTGTCCTTGACCAGAAATCCGGAGCTGCCGCCGCGGATGGCCTCGAAGACGTATTCGTCCAGCTCGAAGGTGGTCAGCATGACCACCTTCACCTCCGCGAGGGCGGGGTCCTCGGTGATCCGGCGGGTCGCGGCGAGGCCGTCGAGGAGGGGCATGCGGATGTCCATGAGCACGACGTCGGGGCGGTGCTCCCGCACCGCCTTCAGGGCCTGCTCCCCGTCGGCGGCCTCGGCGACCACGTCGATGTCCGGCTGGGCGGCCAGCAGCGCCCGGAAGCCCGCCCGGACCAGGATCTGGTCATCGGCGAGCAGGACGCGGATCACTCGGCTCACGGTGTCTCCGTAAGTTGTTGGGCGGCCCGGGAGGGCCGGATGTGGCTGACGGTGTCTTGCCTTGTGTGGCTGCCAAGGAGTGGCCGTCCGGCCTCTCCGGGGCGCCCTGGCTGAAAAAGCGCGGCGAAGGCTGCAAGCATGTCCAGGCCGTCATCGCCCTGGCCCGCCGCCGGGCCGGCGTGCTGTGGGCGCTCCTGCGCGACGACCGGGTCTTCACCCCCGCCCCGCCGGTCGCGCAGGCGGCTTGACTTCGTCATTGAGACTCCTCGGTGGCATCGGGCGTGGCGGGCTCGTCGCGCGGCGCGGGCGTCACGGTGAGCGGGATGCGGGCGTGCACGCGGAACCCGCCGTCCGGGCGCGGGCCCGCCTCCACCGTGCCGCCGAGGGCGGCGGCGCGTTCGCGCATGCCGACCAGGCCGTTGCCGCCGCCCGTCACGCCGTCCGCCGTGTCATCCGCCGTGTCGTCGGTGGTCGCCGGGCCGTCGTCGTCCACCCGCAGCTCCAGCTCGTCCGGGGCGTACGACAACCGGACGCGCGCGCTCCGCGCGCCGGAGTGGCGGACGATGTTGGTCAGCGCCTCCTGGACGATGCGGAACGCGGCCAGGTCCGTGCCCGGCGGCAGGGCGGCCCGTGCGCCCCGCGTCTCCACCTCCACCGTCAGCCCCGCGCCCGCGGCCTGCTCGGTCAGCTCCGGCAGCCGGTCGAGACCGGGGGCGGGCTGGCGCGGCGCGGCGCCGGGGGCGCGCAGGGTGTCCAGGACCTGGCGTACCTCGCCCAGCGCCTCCTTGCTGGCCGCCTTGATGGTGGTCAGCGCGGTGCGGGCCTGTTCGGGGTCCTGGTCGAGGAGGGCGAGGCCGACGCCCGCCTGCACGTTGATGACCGAGATGCTGTGGGCGAGGACGTCGTGCAGTTCGCGGGCGATCCGCAGCCGCTCCTCGTCCGCCCGGCGCCGTAGCGCCGCCGCCCGCTCCGCCCGCTCGCGGGCCCACTGCTCGCGCCGTACGCGGACGAGTTCGGCCGCGGCGAGCACCGCCGCCGCCCAGGCCGCGATCGCCACCTCCTGTCCCCATCCGGCGGACCCGTCGCCGGGGGGCGGCAGCCAGCGGTAGAGCCAGTGCGCGATGAGCAGCCGCCCCGCCCACAGCGCGCCGACCGCGCACCAGGCCGCCACCCGCTGCCCGGCGGCGACGGCGGCGACGCAGGCCACGACGACGCTGAGGAAGACCGGGCCGCCCGGGCCGCCGGCGGCGAGGTAGCCCAGGGTCACCGCCGAGACGCCGAGGACGGTGAGCCGCGGGTGGCGGTGGCGCAGGAGCAGCAGCGCGGGCCCGGCCAGGAGCAGCGCGTAGATACCGGGTCCGAGGTCCGTCCGGTCGGGCTGCCGGTGTGCGGCGAACCCCGTGCCCACCAGCTGGACGACGGCGACGGCGAGCGAGGAGCGCCAGGGCACGGCCGCGCCCGGCGGGCCGAACGGCCCCTTGTGCCACGGTCCGCCCTGCCACGGCCCTCCGCGCCACCGCCCGCCCGGTCCGCGCCCCGGAACCCGCTCCGGACCGTGCTCCCCCGTGAATTCGTGCATACCGGTAACGCTAGACCGGCCGCCCGCGAACGGCGTCCCCCGCGCGCGGTGATCGCCCGTACTCCCGCCGGAGTAGACCGCGGCGGTCCGTAAGCAGTTCCGCTACCCCAGGCCCGCTTGCCGCCCCAGGGCGGCGGCCGTGTGCGTGAAGAACTCCTCCCTTGCCTCCACCACGCCCCGGAACTGGCCGAACAGCTCGAAGCTGATCATCCCGAACAGCTGCGCCCACACCGCGGCGATGGTCGCGAGCGCCGCGGCGGGCAGTTCGGTGCCGAGGGCGTCGGCCAGGGCCGTGACGTCCGCCCGCACCCCCTCCGGCAGCTCCGCCTCCTCCGGTACGCGCAGGGCGCCCGCGGCGTGGGCGTCACGCACGACGGCGATGAGGGCGAGGGCGACGCGGGAGGCGGGGGCGACGGTGGCCCGGGGCGCGGAGTAGCCCGGCACCGGGGAGCCGTAGATCAGCGCGTACTCGTGCGGGTGGGCGAGCGCCCAGGCCCGGGCCGCCCGGCAGACCGCGGTCCAGCGCGCCACCGGATCGTCGTCGCCGCGCGTCGTGGCGAGCGCGCCCTCGGCGGCGGCGCCGATCGCGTCGTACGCGTCCACGATGAGCGCGGTCAGCAGCTCGTCGCGGCTCGGGTAGTAGCGGTAGAGCGCGGAGGAGACCATGCCCAGCTCGCGAGCGACGGCCCGGAGCGACAGCTTGGCCGCGCCCTGGTCGGCCAGCTGGCGGCGCGCCTCTTCCTTGATGGCGGCGGTCACTTCGGCGCGGGCCCGTTCCCTGGCCCCTCGGATCGCGGTCATGCGGCCAGTCTGCCATCTTTCGGAGCGCCGCACCAAAACGAGAGCATTGCTCTTGTCAGACTCCGACCGCCGTGTGCACAATGCTCCTGAACGAGAGCACCGCTCTCATCGTGGTCACGGCACACGGAGGACGTCATGACACAGCACTACATCGAGCCCCGCCGCTTCGAGGTGCCCCTCAACGGTGCCGTGGCCTGGCTGGCGCGCCATGGGCTCAGCTTCTTCGGCGCGGCGGAGCTGTCCGTGCCCGGCCGGACCAGCGGGGCGTTGCGGCGCGTCCCGGTCAACCCGCTGGCCCTGGACGGCGGGCGCTATCTCGTCTCGGCGCGCGGCAACGCCCACTGGGTGCGCAATCTGCGGGCGGCCGGGGGCGGACAGCTGCGCAAGGGCCGCAGCACGCGGACGTTCACCGTCGCCGAGCTGCCCGAGGGCGAGGAGAAGGCGGCGGTGCTGCGGGCCTATCTGAAGCGGTGGGGGTGGGAGGTCGGCGCCTTCTTCGACGGCGTGACCGCGACCTCCCCCGACAGCGAACTCGCCCGGATCGCGCTCATGCACCCGGTCTTCCGCATCAGCGTCACCGGCGAGTAGGCGTCCGCCACTTCTCGTCCCTCACTTCCTGTCCCTCACTTCTTGTCCATCGCCGCCAGGGCCCGGCGCGCCGCCGGGTGGGTGCGGACGAGGTCGGCCAGCGTCGTCGTACCGCGCGTGATCTTGGTGAACGCGCGCCACGCCGGGCGGAAGCCGGTGATCGCCGCGTGGAACATCCCGGGGCGGCGGGCGAACACCGCGTACATCCTCCGGCCGACGCCCATCTCGACGCCCAGCCCGGCCTTGATCGCGAAGGCGTAGTTCAGGGCCTGGCGCCGGGCGTCCACCGCGTCGTGCGCCTCGGCGATCCGTACCGCCCACTCCCCCGCGAGGCGGCCCGAGCGCAGCGCGAAGGAGATCCCCTCCCGCGTCCACGGCTCCAGCAGCCCGGCCGCGTCCCCGCACACCAGCACCCGGCCGCGGGAGAGCGGCGAGTCGTCGGCGCGGCAGCGGGTCAGATGGCCGGAGGAGACGCTCGGCTCGAATCCGGCGAGGCCGAGCCGCGCGATGAAGTCCTCGAGGTAGCGCTTGGTCCCGGCGCCCTCGCCGCGCGCCGAGATGACGCCGACGGTCAGCGTGTCGCCCTTGGGGAAGACCCAGCCGTAACTCCCGGGCATCGGGCCCCAGTCGATGAGCACCCGGCCCGCCCAGTCCTCCGCGACCGTGTCCGGAACCGGGATCTCCGCCTCCAGGCCGAGGTCGACCTGGTCGAGCTTCACCCCGACGTGCGCGCCTATCCGGCTCGCGCTGCCGTCCGCGCCGACCACGGCCCGCGCCAGCACCGTCTCGCCGTCCGCGAGCACGACGGCCACGGTGCGGCGGTCGGGCACCGACGGGCCGTGCTGCTCGACACGGGTGACGGACACACCGGTACGCACCTCGGCGCCCGCGTCCTTGGCCGCCTCGACCAGACCGGCGTCGAACTCCGGCCGGTTGATGAGCCCGAACAGCACGTGCTTGGAGCGGCGGGTCCGGGACAGCTTGCCGTTCATCGAGAAGGTCACCGCGTGCACGCGCTCACGCAGCGGCAGTTCGAAACCCGGCGGCAGCGCCTCGCGCGACGGGCCGATGATGCCACCGCCGCACGTCTTGTAGCGGGGCAGTTCGGCCTTCTCCAGCAGCAGCACCCGGCGGCCGGCGCACGCCGCGGCGTGGGCCGCGGAGGCACCCGCGGGCCCCGCGCCGACCACGACGACATCCCATACCGTCTCTTTGTCCGGGGTTGCGTTGTCGCTGCTCACGTGTGCTTCCGCTCCCAATCGCCCGTCCTGATGCGCCTACCGGGCATCCTACGGCTCACCTCCGCGTGAACCTGCTGTGGGATGATCGGGCCACCGCACAGACCCGCACATCACCACCCAACGCCGCGCATCCCAGGAGCGTTCCCCCATGGCCCAGGACCTCGCCGCCACCGTCGCCGCACTCCAGCCCCGTGCCCTGGCCGAACTGGCCGAGCTGGTGGCCTTCCCGTCGGTGGCGGACCCGGCGCAGTTCCCGCGCAGCGGGTGCGAGGCCGCCGCGGAGTGGGTCGCGGCCGCGCTGCGCGCCGAGGGGTTCGAGGACGTGGCGCTGCTGGACACCCCCGACGGCACCCAGTCCGTCTACGGCTTCCTGCCCGGCCCGGACGGCGCCCCGACGGTGCTGCTCTACGCGCACTACGACGTGCAGCCGCCGCTGGACGAGGACGCCTGGCTCAGCCCGCCGTTCGAGCTGACCGAGCGGCAGGGCCGCTGGTACGGGCGCGGCGCGGCGGACTGCAAGGGCGGCCTGATCATGCACCTCACGGCGCTGCGCGCGCTCAAGGAGCACGGCGGCGTCCCGGTCAACGTCAAGGTGATCGTGGAGGGTTCGGAGGAGCAGGGCACGGGCGGGCTCGAGCGGTACGCCGAGGCGCATCCGGAACTGCTGGCCGCCGACGCGATCGTGATCGGCGACGCGGGCAACTTCCGGGTCGGGCTGCCGACCGTCACCGCGACGCTGCGCGGGATGACGCTGCTGCGCGTCTCGGTGGACACGCTCGAAGGGAATCTGCACTCCGGCCAGTTCGGCGGCGCCGCCCCGGACGCGCTCGCCGCGCTCATCCGGATGCTGGACTCGCTGCGCGCGGAGGACGGCTCCACGACGGTCGACGGCCTCGCCCCGGACACGTCCTGGGGCGGCCTCCAGTACCCGGAGGAGGACTTCCGCAAGGACGCCGGGGTGCTGGACGGGGTCGAACTGATCGGCTCGGGCACGGTCGCCGACCGCATCTGGGCCCGCCCCTCGGTCACGGTGCTGGGCATCGACTGCCCGCCGGTCGTCGGCGCCACCGCCTCCGTCCAGGCGAGCGCGCGGGCGCTGGTCAGCCTGCGGGTGCCGCCGGGCGTGGACGCGGCCGAGGCGAACCGGCTGCTGACCGCCCACCTGGAGGCGGCGGCGCCGTGGGGCGCGCGGGTCGCGGTGGAGCAGGTCGGCCAGGGCCAGCCGTTCCGCGCGGACACCGGGAGCCCGGCGTACGAGGCGATGCGCGAGGCCATGCGGGAGGCGTACGACGGCCAGGAGATGGCCACCGCGGGCCAGGGCGGCTCGATACCGCTGTGCAACACGCTCGCCTCGCTGTACCCGGAGGCGGAGATCCTGCTCATCGGCCTGAGCGAGCCGGAGGCGCAGATCCACGCGGTCAACGAGAGCGTCTCGCCGGAGGAACTGGAAAAGCTCGCCCTCACCGAGGCGCTGTTCCTGGGCGCGTACGCGACCGGCAAGAAGTCCTGACCCGGACGCCGACGGTTCCGGCCAGGCCGTCGCTGCCCCAGCCGGGCGGCCCGCGGCGCCGGGGCGTACGGCACCGCCGGGGTGTACGGCACCGCCGGGGTGTACGGCACGCGCCGCCCGGCCGTCGGTCAGCCCATGGGGACTCCGGCCTCCAGGTACAGGGGGCGGCCCTGTTCGCGGGCGCGGAGGGCCCAGCGGAGGCGGCTGAGGCGGACCGGGGGGAGCAGGTCGGCGGCCTCGGTCTCGGTGACGAAGCGCCAGCCGCGCAGTTCGGCGCCGGGCAGCAGCACCTCCTGGGCCTCCCCGGCCGTGAGCCGACCGCCGTCGAACAGCAGCCGCAGGCCCCCGAAGCCGGGCGGCTGGGGGCGTTCCCAGTCGGCGACGAGCAACCGCAGCGGCTCGTCGAGCCGTACGCCGAGCTCCTCGGCCACCTCGCGGCGCCCGGCGCACATCGGCGGCTCGCCGCGTTCGACGACGCCGCCGGGGAACTCCCAGCCGGGCTTGTACGTGGGGTCCACGAGCAGCACCCGGTCGGCCTCGTCGAAGAGCAGGACCCCGGCCGCCAGGGTTTCGGCCGTCGGCTCGGGCGTCTGCACGATGTCGCAGTTCCCGGCGCCCTCGCGGACGGCGTCGGCGATGTGCTGGGCGGTCTGGCGCGGGGTGAGCCCGGTGGTGTCGACCACATGGGCGTCGGTGGTCAGCCAGTTCAGGGCCGCGCGGTAGGGCGCGAGGTGGTCCAGGCACCAGCGGCGCACGGACTCACTGGCGTCCGCGTCGCCGGGTATCTCCTCGCGCTCGGCTATACGTCGGCGAAGGATCGTTTCATCGGTGTGCAGCAGGACGTGCCGCACGGGGATCCGCCGGGCGGCGAAGCCGCCGAAGATCTCGTCCCGGTACTCCTGCCTGAGGACCGTCATCGGGACCACGAGCGGGCCGCCGACCTCCGCTATCAGCGCGGCGCCGGTGTCCACGACCAGCCGCCGCCAGGACGGCAGGTCCTGGTAGTCGGAGACCTGCTCCAGACGCTTGCGCGGCAGCATCATGCGCAGACCGTTGCCGACCAGTTCCGGGTCGTAGAACGTGCTGCCGGGCATGAAGTCCACCAACTCACGGGCCGCGGTGGTCTTCCCCGCGCCGAACGCACCGTTCAGCCAGACGATCACATTTCCCCCTAATCCATCGCCTCCTGACAGTTGCCCGCATCACCCTGCCACGGAAACGCCCGAATACGACTGAGTCACGGATCGCGCCCCCGCGAAGCCCCCGCCGACGCCCCCCGAGAAGCCCGCCGCAGCCCCCCCCTCCGCGGAGCCCCGCGGCACGGGGCCGCCGGGCGCCGCGGAGCCATCAGCCCTTGTTGGCGCCCAGCGTGAGCCCGGCGATGAAGTGGCGCTGGAGCAGCAGGAAGACGAGCACCGTGGGCAGCGCCACCAGCACCGAGCCCGCCGCCAGCAGGTTGTAGTCGGTGAAGAACTGCCCGCGCAGGTTGTTGAGCGCGGAGGTGACGGGGAGCTTGTCGCCGTCGGAGATGAAGACGAGCGCCCACAGGAAGTCGTTGTACATCCAGGTGAATTGCAGCGTGGCGAGCGCGGCGAGGGCCGGTCGGCACAGCGGCAGCGTGATGCGCCAGTACCGCGTCCACACGCCCGCGCCGTCCACCACCGCCGCCTCGATGATCTCGATCGGCAGGGTGCGCATGAAATTCGCGAGCACGAAGACGCAGAAGCCGACCTGGAACGCGACCTGGACGGCGATCACGGCCCAGTAGGAGTCGTACATCGTCATCGAGTCCGACATCCAGTAGGGCAGTTCGATCTTGGTGAACAGGACGTACAGCGGGGTGACGATGACCTGCTGCGGTAGCAGGTTCCCCGCCGTGAACACCATCAGCAGGACGAGCCCGCCCCGCATTTTCAGCCGGGTGACGGAGAAGGCCACGAACGACGCGAGGAACAGCGTCAGCAGCACTCCGGGGACGGCGATGAGGATCGAGTTGAGGAAATATTTGCCCATCCCGGAGTCGGTGAACGCCTGCTTGTAGTAATCGAACGACAGATGGCGCGGCAGCGAGAAATAGCCGTATTCGGCGGTCTCCTCGTACGGCCGCAGCGAGGCGTAGACGGCGAGCAGCAGCGGGGCGAGAAAGGCCAGCGAGACGGTCATCAGGAACGCGTGCAGACCGAGCCGCCCGGGGCGGACCCGGCGCCGCCCCGGTCCGCTCACCGGGTCTGTGGCCGGTACGGGGGCCGGACGGATGCCGGTGATCATCCCTTCTTCTCCCCTCGCAGCTCCTGGACCAGATAGGTCACGATGAATCCCAGCGACACGGTGAGCAGGACGACGGCGATGGCGGAGCCGAATCCGATCCGGCTGGCCTCACCGATGATGTTGTCCGTGACCAGCACGGAGAGCAGTTCCAGCCCGTTGCGGCCGTGATTGATGGCGTAGACGATGTCGAACGCGCGCAGCGCCTCGATGACCGTGATGACGCCGACGATCACATTGACCGGCCGCAGCGTGGGCAGGACGACCCGGAAGAAACTCTGGGTCTCGCTCGCGCCGTCGATCGCGGCGGCCTCCTTGAGCGAGGGATCGACGGATTTCAGCCCCGCCAGATAGAGGATCATCACATACCCGGTGTGCCGCCAGGCGGCCGCGAGCAGCACCATCCAGATATTGAGGTCGGGGTCGCCGATCCAGTCCACCGGATGGCTTTTGTCGCCGAGAATCGCGTTCAGCGCGCCCTGGTCGCGGGAGAAGATCAGCTGGGCGATGAAGCCGACGATGGCGAGCGAAAGCACCACCGGCATGTAAAGGGTGGACTGGTAGAAGCGGCTGAACCGGACGCCCTTGTCGAGAAGGACGGCCAGCAGTAGTCCGAAGGGCGTGGCGACCAAGCCGAGGAAGGCCACCCACAGCAGATTGTTGCGTACGGCGGGCCAGAACGGCGGATAGTCGGTGAACAGGTTCCGGTAGTTGTCGAAGCCGACCCAGTGGAGGTCGCCGATCCCGTCCCAGCTGGTGAAGGACAGACCGATGGAGGCGAGGGTCGGGCCCCAGACCAGGGCCAGGTCGAGCAGGACGGGTATGCCCAGCAGCACGCCGATGACGGCGAGGTCGCGGGAGGTGAACCTCCGCGGTCCCCGCCGTTTGGCACGCCGCGCGGTGGTGAGCGGCACGGCGCGATTCTCCTAGCTGTCGGCGAATATGGTCTTCTTCTGGGACTCGATGTCCTTGGTCAGGGTGTCGATGTCGTTCGGCTTGTTGATGAATTGCTGGATCGCCCGGATCATCACCTGCGACGCGAAGTCGGGGCGGGTGTCGCGGTCCATGAACTGCGATATCTGCTTCGCGCCGGAGACGAGCGCGACGGCCTTCTTCTGGAGCGCGTTGTAGCCGGAGGTGGCCGCCTTGTCGTTGCACGCGATGTTGTTGGGGTCCCGCTTCAGGTAGATCTCCTCGGCAGCGGGGGTGGCGAGGTACTTCAGCAGTTCCTTGCCCTCCTTCTGCCGCTTGGACTTCTTCGCCAGCAGGAATCCGTCGATCGGCGCCTCGACGGCGTCCTGGCCGTAGGCGGAGTCGATTTCGGGGAAGGGGAAGAAGTCCAGGTCGTCGCGGTCGGCGGCGGAGAACTGCTGCCCGGGGTGGGGCAGCCCGAAGACCGCCATGCCGGACTTCTTCTGCGCCAGGCTCTGCGCCGCCTCCTGCCAGGTGCGCCCGTTGGCGCCCTGCTGGTGGTACGGCATGAGGCCGCGCCACAGGTCGAAGACGTGCTTGACGCGGGGATCGGTCCAGGACTCCTTGCCGCCCATCAGCGAGATATGGAAGTCGTAGCCGTTGGCCCGCATATTGAGATAGTCGAAGGTCCCCATGGCGGGCCAGCCGTCCTTGTCGCCGAAGGCGATGGCGTCGAGGCCGTCCTTGTCCATCCGCTTGGCGAGCGCCCGGAACGCGTCGAAGGTCTTGGGGATCTCGTAGCCGTGCTGCGCGAAGACGCTCTTCCGGTAGAAGACCGCCCACGGATAGTAGTAATACGGCACGAAGTACTGTTTGCCGTCCTTACCGGTGGACTGCTTCTTGAGCGCGTCGGAGAAACCGCTGAAGCCCTTCCAGAGATCGCCGATCTCGGCGAGCTGCCCCTGCTCGGCGAAGAACTGCATGCGGTATCCGGCGAACCACATGAAGACGTCGTCCGGGGTGCCCTTCAGATAGCGGTTGATGCCCTCCTGGAAGGCCTCGTGGTTGACGGTGTTGACCTTGACCTTCTTGTCCGACTTCTTCTCGTACGCCGCGAACACCTCGGCGAACGCCTTGCGGGGCACGGCGTCCGAGGCATTGGAGCCCATCTTCACCTCGTTGCCCGGACCACCACAGGCGGTGAGGAGCGCCGGGAGGGTGACCGCCCCGGCCCCGATCGCGGTGCCCCGGAGCAACGTCCGACGGGAGATCCGATGTCCTGACGATGACTGCGCCATGAGCCCTCCACAGAGGATCAATCAAACACAACCGAACGCGAGTGGCTGGATCACATCGGGCGAGAGGCGGCATAGTCAAGGGTTTGGACGGGATATCGAACAACTGTTACCGCATCTCTTCCAACAGACTCCAACACGGCCTACCGTAAACGCTCGCATGTGACGTATCGGCGACGCTGCGTCACCCGTTGAGAACGGAGGATCCGCATCATGCGCCACCGCTCTTTACGTACCGCGAGACACACAGTCATCGGAGGACTGGCCGCCGCACTGCTCGGCACGGCCGGTCTCACCCTCCCCGCCGCCGCCCAGCCGGCCACGGCCGAACCAGCGGCGGCCGCCCCACCAGCCGCCGCCGAGGGCGGGCTCGCGCTCACCCCGCCGATGGGCTTCAACAACTGGAACTCCACCCACTGCCGCGCGGACTTCAACGAGGCGATGGTCAAGGGCATCGCCGACATCTTCGTCAGCAAGGGGCTCAAGGACGCCGGATACACCTACGTCAACCTCGACGACTGCTGGGCGCTGCCGCAGCGCGACGCGAACGGCAAGCTCGTCCCGGACCCGGTGCGCTTCCCCAACGGCATCAAGGCCGTCGCCGACTACGTCCACTCCAAGGGCCTCAAGATCGGCATCTACACCAGCGCGGGCACCAAGACCTGCAACACCGCGGGCTTCCCCGGGGCGCTGGGCCATGAAAGGTCGGACGCCCAGCAGTTCGCCGACTGGGGAATCGACTACCTCAAGTACGACAACTGCAATAACCAGGGCGTAGACGCCAAGCAGCGCTACCGCACCATGCGGGACGCGCTGAAGGCCGCGTCCGAGACCACCGGGCGCCCGATCGTCTACAGCATCTGCGAGTGGGGGCAGAACAAGCCGTGGGAATGGGCGGCGGATGTCGGCCAACTCTGGCGCACCACCGGTGACATCAGCGACAGCTGGGGCAGCATGCTGTCGATCGCCAAGAAGAACCTGCCGCTCGCCCCGTACGCCGGGCCCGGCCACTGGAACGACCCCGACATGCTGGAGGTCGGCAACGGCGGCATGACGGACACCGAGTACCGCAGCCACTTCTCGCTGTGGTCGATCATGGCCGCGCCGCTGCTGATCGGCACCGATCTGCGCAAGGCGGGCGCCAAGACGTTCGAGATCCTGGGCAATCGCGAGGTCATCGCCGTCGACCAGGACCCGCTGGGCAAGCAGGGCACCGTGCTCTCCTCCGAGGGCGGGCGCTGGGTGATCTCCAAGGAGATGGCGGACGGCAGCCGCGCCGTCGCCCTCTTCAACGAGACCGAGCGGCCGCAGCGCATCGCCACCACCGCGGCCCGCCTCGGCCTGCCGCAGGCCGACGGATACCGGCTGCGCGATCTGTGGCGGAACCAGGACCAGAACACCGCGGGCTCCGTCGCGGCCACCGTCCCGGCGCATGGCACGGTGCTCTACCGGGTCTCCGCCGACCGGCGCTGGGCCTCGTACCCGCCCGCCGCCGAACTCGGCGCCGACGCCGCCCCGTTCACCGAGGCCGGAGCCACCGCACCGGTCGAGACGGCGCTGCGCAACCTCGGCGGCACCGCCGCCCACCAGGCCGGGGTCACGCTCACCGGCCCCGACGGCTGGCGCATCAGGACCAGCTCACCGACCCGGGCCGCCACCCTGCCCACCGGCAGCAGGCTCGCCACCCGCTGGCAGGTCACCGCTCCGAAGGACGTCAAGCCCGGGGCGTACGAGCTGACCGTACGCGCCTCCTACCGCTCGGCGCGCGGCGACAAGGTCGGCACCGAACTGCCCGTGCCGGTCAACGTGGTGGTCGCGCCGCCCTCCGGTGCCACGTACGCGAGCGATCTGCCGTGGCTGAGCGCGGCCAACGGCTGGGGCCCGGCCGAGAAGGACACCAGCGTCGGCGAGAACGCGGCGGGCGACGGTCATCCGATCACCCTCGACGGCACCGTCCACGCCAAGGGCCTGGGCGTGCACGCGCCCAGTGAGGTCACGTACTACACCGGCGGCCACTGCACCGCGTTCACCGCGAAGGTCGGCGTGGACGACGAGGAGGGCACCGCCGGAACGGTCGCCTTCGAGGTGTGGGCGGACGACACCAAGGTGCTGTCGACCGGGACGCTGACCAACGCCGATCCGGCCAAGGCCATCAGCGCCGCCGTCGACGGCGCGACGACGGTCCGGCTCGTCGTCACCGACGGCGGGGACGACGTCACCAGCGACCACGGGGACTGGGCGGACGCGGCGTTCAGCTGCTGACGTCCCGCCCCGGCGACCGGCCCGCTCCCCCTGTCTCAGCAAACCGGCAGCCCGGGGAGGGGCTGGTCGTTGTCGCCGCCCCGGACGTACACATCGCTGACGTACACGTCCTTGTTGCCGTTGTCGTCGTCCGTCTTCGCCCACCAGACGTTCGTCCACTTGCCGTACCGCTCGGGGCGGTTCAGGTTCTCCTGGCAGTAGAAGTAGCTGACGCCCTGCTTCAGGGTGCCGACCGGCTCGCCGCCGTGGGTGTACGAGGTGGCGTCGCGCCACACCACGCAGTTGTACTTGCCGCCGCCGATGTCGCCGCACGCCGGGGCGGTCCCGGGACTGGAGGTCGGGGAGGCCGCGCCGGTGGTCTTCCCGGCCTCGCCCTTGCCGTCGTCCCCGCCGCCCTCCGCACGGCTCGGTGCGCGCGAGGCCGGTGGGGACGCCGCCCCGCTCGCCCGCGGGCCGCTCGTACCCGCCTCGCCCGTCGCCTCGCGGTCCCCTCCGCCGGACGTCGCCGCCCCGGATCCCGTCGGCCCCGGCGACCGGCCCGCCGTCGTGCGGTCGCCCTCGCCGCCGAGCAGCGCGTACGTCACCCCGCCGCCGACGAGCACCACACCGGCGACCGCCGCCGCCACCAGCGCCCGCGTCCGGCCGCGCCCCGGCCCCGGCGGGCCGCCCTCCCCGGGGCCGGCACCCACCAACGGCTGCGCGGCCGCGACATCCGGGGCGGTCGGGGTCCGCGGGACCTGCGACGCCTGCGGGGTCCGTAGGACCGGCGGGGCCTGTGGAGGGGACGGCCGAAGCTCCGGCACGGCCCCCGCCGCGACCGCCTCCAGCAGCTGCCGCGCCTCGGCCGCCGTGGGACGCCCTTCCGGGTCCTTGTCCATCAGCTCGCGCAGGACGGGCGCCAGCGGACCGGCCAACCGGGGCTCCGGCAGCGGCTCGGTGACGATCGCGGTCAGCGTCGACCACACGGAGGTGCGGCGGAACGGCGACGAGCCCTCCACCGCCGCGTACAGCGTCATGCCCAGCGCCCATACGTCCGAGGCCGGGCCCGGGTCCTGGCCCTGGGCACGCTCCGGCGCCAGGTAGTCCAGCGAGCCGATCAACTCGCCGCTGCGGGTCAGCTTGGTGGTCGCGCCGTCGTCGGGCGCCTCCATGCTCGCGATGCCGAAGTCGGTGAGCACCACCCGGCCCCCGCGGTCGAGCAGCACGTTCCCCGGCTTCACATCGCGGTGCAGCACCCCGGCGTCATGGCCCGCGGCGAGCGCGTCGGCCACCTTCGCGCCGATCCGCGCGGCCTCCAGGGGATCGACGACACCGCGCTCGTCGATCAGGTCGTCGAGGGACGGGCCGTCGATCAGCTCCATCACGATGACCGGCAGCCCGTCCTCGTCCGCCACATCGTGCACCGTGATCACACCCGAATGGCGGATCCGGGCCGCGGCGCGCGCCTCGCGCTGCATCCGGGTGCGCAGATCGGCCAACTCCGCGCCGGACGCGTCGGTGTAGGCGCGCAGCACCTTGACCGCGACCTCCCGGCCCAGCAGCTCGTCCACCGCTCTACAGACCACGCCCATGCCGCCGCGGCCGAGCTGCCCCGTCACCCGGTAGCGCCCGCCCAGCAGCCTGCCGGACAGATCACCGCCCATGTCCCCCGGTGCCACCATCGGCTCCCTCGCATCGCCAGCAGTGAGCGAACAGCTTAGGGGCAGCCGGTGACAGCGCGGCTCAAGCGGCGCCGCCAGGCGCGCCCACCGGGCCGAATCCCTCCAGCCGCTGCTCCTGCGCGGCCGCGGCGGCCGCCCCGACCAGCCCCGCGTCGGTGCCCATCTGCGCCGGTACGACCTCGAGACCCTGGACGTAACTCAGTGTCGCGTAGGCGCGCAGGGCGCGCCGAAGGGGCGCGAAGAGCACGTCCCCGGCGCCCGCGACCCCGCCGCCGATCACCGCCACCTCGATCTCGACGAGCGCGGCGGTCGCGGCGATCCCGGCGGCCAGGGCCTGCGCCGCGCGGTCGAACGAGGCCCGCGCGACCGGGTCACCGGCGCGCGCGGCGACGGCGACGGCCGCGGCGCTGGTGTCGCCGTCCGGGCCCGGCCGCCAGCCGCCGGACAGCGCCCGGCGGGCGATGTTGGGGCCGCTGGCGATGCGCTCGACGCAGCCGCGCCCGCCGCACGGGCACAGATCGCCGTCGAGGTCGACACTGATGTGACCGATGTGCCCGGCGTTGCCCGTGGGGCCGGGGTGGAGCCGCCCGCCCAGTACGAGTCCGCCGCCGACACCGGTGGACACCACCATGCACAGCGCGCTCGCACGCCCGCGCGCCGCGCCCTGCCAGTGCTCGGCGGCGGTCATCGCCGGTCCGTCGCCGACCAGGGTGACCGGCAGCTCGCCGGTGGTCTCCCGGACCCCGGCGACCAGCGGGAAGTCGCGCCAGCCGGGGATGTTGACCGGGTTGACGGTGCCCACGGAGGCGTCCACGGGACCCGCGCTGCCGATCCCGACGGCGGCCACCCGGGACCAGTGCGCGGTGGCGGCGAGTTCGCCGAGCACCGCGGAGACCTCCCCCATCACCGTCGGGCCGTCGCCCTGCGCGGGGGTCGCGCGCCGGGCCCGTACGACCAGCTTGCCGCCGCCGTCCACCAGGGCACCCGCGATCTTGGTACCGCCGATGTCCAGCGCGGCGATGAGGTCACGTGCCATGGCTGTCGACTCTCCTGGTGGGCCTCGGTGTCATCAGTATGCGGCCACAGTCTTCCCTGCCGCTGACAACGTTGTCCAGGGTCTATGCTCGACACCCCTTCCGCCCTTCCGCCACGACGACCAGCGACGGGACGAGCCCACCGTGACCGACACCGCCCGGGACATCGCCGACAGCACCCGACCGCACCGCTACGGCTCCCGGCCCACGATGAAGGACGTCGCCGCCCGGGCCGGAGTCGGCCTCAAGACGGTCTCGAGGGTCGTCAACGGCGAGCCGGGCGTCACCCCCGACACCGAGGCCCGCGTCCAGGAGGCGATCACCGCGCTCGGCTTCCGCCGCAACGACAGCGCCCGCATCCTCCGCAAGGGGCGCACCGCGAGCGTCGGCCTCGTCCTGGAGGACCTCGCCGACCCGTTCTACGGCCCGCTCAGCCGTGCCGTCGAGGAGGTGGCCCGGGCCCATGGCGCGCTGCTGATCAACGGGTCCAGCGCCGAGGACCCGGTCCGCGAGCAGGAGTTGGTGCTCGCCCTGTGCGCCCGCCGGGTGGACGGCCTCGTCGTCATCCCGGCGGGCGACGACCACCGCTATCTGGCCCCCGAGATGGCGGCCGGGGTGGCCACCGTCTTCGTCGACCGACCGGCGGGCCGCATCGACGCCGACGCGGTGCTCTCCGACAGCTTCGGCGGCGCGCGGGACGCGGTCGCCCACCTGATCGCCCATGGCCACCGCCGGATCGGCTTCCTCGGAGACCAGCCGGGCATCCACACCGCCGCCGAGCGGCTGCGCGGCTATCACGCCGCGATGGCCGCGGCCGGGCTTCCGGTCCACGACGGCTGGCTCTCCCTGGGCCCCACCGACCCGGAGCGGGTGCGCGGCGCGGCCGCCGCCATGCTGGACGCGGCCGAGCCGGTCACCGCGCTCTTCGCGGGCAACAACCGGGTGACGGTCACGGTGGTGCGGGTCCTCGCCGAGCGCCCCGCACCGGCCGCGCCCGTGGCCCTGGTCGGCTTCGACGACTTCGAGCTGGCCGATCTGCTCTCCCCCGGCATCACCGTGGTCGCCCAGGACGCGGCGCAGCTCGGCCGCACCGCCGCGGATCTGCTGTTCCGCCGCCTCGACGGCGCGGGCGGCGCACCGCGCCGGGTCGTGCTGCCGACCCGCCTGATCGCCCGCGGCTCCGGCGAACTGTCACCGTCCTGAATATCCCTGTACCGCCCGTCTCATCAAGCGGCGAGCACCTTGGCCTTGGCGCGTTCGTACTCCTCGGCCGTGATGTCACCGTGGTTCTTCAGCTCCACGAGCCGCGACAGCTCCTCGGCGTGGCTCGTTCCGGCGGTCCCCCGTACGTACTCCCGGAACTCCTCCTCCGCCTGCTCGGCCCGCTTCATCTCGCGCCGGCCCATCCCGCGGCCCCGTGCCATCAGGTACACGAAGACGCCGAGGAAGGGCAGGACGATGACGAAGACGCACCAGCCCGCCTTCGCCCAGCCGCTGAGCGAGTCATCGCGGAAGATGTCCCCGATCACCCGGAAGAGCAGCATCAGCCACAGGACCCACAGAAAGATCCACATCGTGGTCCAGAACACATTGAGCAAGGGGTAGTCCATCGTCTGCCTCCCGTCGGACACGCCCGGCGGGGCCGACAGCCACCACCGGAGCCGACGCTTCCAGCGTACGGCGGCGGACGCGGCGCGTTCGGCGGGTGCGCGGGACCCGGTCGGCGCAGCAGCGGGTGCGCCGCGGGCTGGGCCGCGCAGCAATGGAGGCAGGACGAACGGGGGCCGGAAGGGCAGGCCATGGACCTCCAGATTCTCCCGCTGGCCGTCACCATGATGGCGGGGCCGCAGATCGTGGCCGCCGTGATCCTGGTGACCACCGCGCGGCCGGTGCGGGTGTCCTCGGCGTTCCTGCTCGGGGTGGCGGTCGCGACAGCCGTGGGGGTCGCCGTCACCCGGGGGATCTTCGCCCTCCTGGGCCAAGCGGTCACGCTGGGCCAACCATCCGACCCGGGGTCGGCCGCCGTCATCGTGCAGCTGGTGCTGGTGGGGCTGCTGGTGCTGGTCGCGGTGAAGAACGGGGTGCGCCGGGAATCCGTCGAGCCGCCCAAGTGGCTGGGCTCGCTGATGGACGCGGGCCCTCTGCGGGCCCTGCGGACCGGGCTGCTGGTGATCCTGCTGATGCCGTCGGACATCATGGTGATGCTGACGGTGGGGGCGCATCTGGAGCAGCACCGGGCGGGGCCGGCGGAGGCGCTGCCGTTCATCGGTGCCACCGTGCTGATCGCCGCGCTGCCGCTCCTGCTCTACCTGGTCTTCCGTAGCCGGGCGCGGCGCGCGATGCCCCGGCTGCGGGAGTGGCTGAACACGCACAGCTGGGTGGTCAACGTCGCCGCCTGTCTACTCTTCATCGCGCTCATCCTGACCCCCTGACTCACCCCCTGACTCAGCCTCTGGTACGGCCCGTCGCGGCCAGCAGTGTGATCACCGCGAGGGCGGCCAGCAGGACCAGCACCAGGAACAGCACGGTCAGCACGGTGGGGTGGTTCCACAACGCGAAGACGGCGGCCGGAGTCAGCAGCGCGGCGACCGTCAGCTCCCGCCGGTGGTCCGCGGTCCAGGTCCCGGCCCGTCCGGTGCGCATCCCGCGGGCCGCGCACCAGTGCGCGGCGGACTCGGCGGTGCGCTCGCCCGTGGCCCGTACGGCGCGTGGCAGCCGTCCGGGCCCGGCCAGATAGGCGCCCGCCGCGACGACGGCGCTGAGCACCAGCACGGTGAGCACGGTGACCCGCAGGAAGCGCACCACGGTGTCGAAGAGGGCCGAGGCGGCGGCGCGGGACAGCACGCCCGGCGGCACGTGGTCGAGGCAGTACCGGCGGGCCACTGTGAGGGCGAGGGCGAGGGCCAGCGAGGCGACGGCGGCGCCGAGGCCGGCGAGGGCGAGCGCGCGGCGGCGGCCCCGGGCGAGCAGGACACCGGTGGTGCCGAGCGCGATGGTCAGGATGGGCAGCCAGTTGCTCGCCAGGTCGAGCAGGCGTACCGCCTTTTTGATGCGGTCGAGGTGGTGGGAGTGGAAGAGGATCGTCCGCCGATGGATGTCGGGGATGTCGTTCGCCGAGGGGAATCCGGCGTCAACGAGCTGGAGTTTGACCTTCTCCACGGCGGCGCCGACGTTCAGGGTGACGGTGTCGCCGCGTACGCCGACGGGGCCGTGACCCTCGCCGGTGAGGGCGTGCACGACGGCCGCATGGGCGGCGCGGTTGGCGCCGGTCCATACGGCGGCGAACTCCTCGGTGTGCACGATGTGCGTCGCGACCTTGCGCACGGCCTGGTCGAGGGCCGCGTCCAGCTGGGGGGCCAGGCCCTCGATGGTGTCGGCGGCCCGGGGCGGCAGCCCCTGCTCGCGCAGCCAGTCGGCGATGTCGGCGGTGACCTTCCGGCTGTTGTGCCGGAGGTCGACGGCCTCGCTGACGTGGTCCACGGCCGCCTCCTGGATCGCCGGATCGGTCGCCAGCGGGGCGACCGTCGCCACGTAGCGATCGGTGTCCAGGACGATGCCGTGGACCCATACCGTCAGCACGGACACCGGTACGAGCAGGCAGCCGAGCAGGATCAGCAGGGCTGACACGGCACTTCTGACCATGCCACCATCTCCCGCCCTCCCCGGCGGCCGCGCATCCCGGGTGACACGGAGGGGTGAGCGGAGGTGGCCAGGCGGATCAGGCGGGCGCGGCCGACCGGCTCAGCGCGGGGCGCGGCCCGCCAGGGCGTCGAGTTCGGCGCGGCCCAGTCCGGTCAGCTGTTCCACCTCGGCGGCGTCGACCGCGCCGCAGTCCAGCCCGCGCAGCAGATGGCCGCTGAGCGCCTTGGCGGTCGCGGGCTCGTCCATGACGTCGCCGCCCGTACGGTTCACATACGCCGAGAGCCGGGCCGCCGCCGTCTCCAGGCCCTCCCGGTAGAAGGCGTAGACGGCGGCGTAGCGGGTGGGCAGATGGCCGGGGTGCATGTCCCAGCCCTGGTAGTACGCGCGGCCCAGGGACCGCCGGACGAGGCGGTGGTGGAGCCGCCAGGCGTCGTGGACGCGCTCGGTGGGGCCGATGGGAAGCACATTGGTCGAGCCGTCGGAGAGCCGTACGCCGGTGCCCGCGGCGGCGACCTGCATGACGGCCTTGGCGTGGTCGGCGACGGGGTGGTCCATGGCCTGGTGGGCGGCGCTGACGCCGCAGGAGGCGCTGTAGTCGAAGGTGCCGTAGTGCAGTCCGGTGGCACGGCCCCCGGCCGCGTCGATCATCAGGGCGACGGTGGCGCGGCCGTCGGGGCCGAGGATGGCCTGGGTGGTCTCGATCTGGATCTCGAAGCCCAGTCGGCCCGCCGGAAGCCCACGGGCCTTCTCGAACTCCTCGCACAACCGGACCATGGCGCTGACCTGTTCGGCGTACGTCACCTTGGGGAGGGTGAGCACGAGACCGTCCGGCAGCCCGCCGGAGTCCATCAGTCCGGTGAGGAAGATGTCGAGGGTGCGGATGCCGCGGTCACGGACGGCGGCCTCCATGCACTTCATGCGGATGCCCACATAGGGCGGTGCGGTGCCCGCCGCGTGGGCGGCCGCGACCACGGAGGCGGCACGGGTGGCCGCGGCGTCCTCCTCGGCGTCGGGGCGCGGCCCGTAGCCGTCCTCGAAGTCGATCCGCAGGTCCTCGACCGGTTCGCGCTCCAGCTTCGCGCGCACCCGCCGGTACACGGGCTCGGCCAGCTCACCGGGGAGGCCGAGGACGGCGGCGAGGGCGTCGGCGTCGGGCGCGTGGGCGTCGAGGGCGGCGAGCGCCTGGTCGCCCCAGTCGCGCACGGTGGTGTCGGTGAGGGCGTCGGCGGGGACGTAGACGGTGTGCACAGGCTGGCGGGTGCCGGAGTCGCCCGGGTAGCGGCGGGCGAGGTCCGCGTCGACGGGGGCGAGGGACGCGGTGATCCCTTCGCGTACGCCGCGCGGCAGGCTGGTCCCCACCGTCTCGTGCTGAGTCATGCCCGCACCTCCGCCTTTCACCTTCACTCGAACCGATCAGATATTTCCGCTCTGCGGAAACGAATATCCGTAAAGTGAAGTTATACGGGCCCCGAGTGGAGGTCAACACCCCATTGACGCACGTGAAGCCCCGTACGCGCAGTGCGTACGGGGCCTCACGGACATCGATCGAGCGGTCAGCCCTTGCGGGTCTTGACCTCCTCGGTCAGCTGCGGGACGACCTCGAAGAGGTCGCCGACCACGCCGTAGTCGACCAGGTCGAAGATCGGGGCCTCGGCGTCCTTGTTGACCGCCACGATGGTCTTCGAGGTCTGCATACCGGCCCGGTGCTGAATCGCTCCCGAGATACCGGCCGCGATGTACAACTGCGGGGAGACGGTCTTCCCCGTCTGCCCCACCTGGTTGGTGTGCGGGTACCAGCCCGCGTCCACCGCCGCACGCGAGGCACCCACCGCCGCACCGAG